>CAIYZJ010000205.1 GCA_903930675.1 uncultured Hyphomicrobiales bacterium | reverse complement strand
GACAATGCCAACCCGTTGGCCTCGGTCGCCCCGCCGGTAAAAATCACATCGCGGGCATTGGCCCCGCACAAGGCGGCAATCCGGTCACGCGCCTGATCGATCATGCCTCGCGCCTGCCTGCCCTCGTGATGGGGCGAAGAGGCATTGCCAACCAGCGCGAACGCCGCAAGCATGGCCTCGCGCGCCTCGTCCCGAAGAGGTGAGGTCGCATTATGATCGAGATAAATGCGCTTGGGGCTCATCGACACGGGTATCTCGCTGATCCAAAAACAGGGTTTATGAGAAGGCATTGACAGGCTTGCAGGCACAAAACGGTTCCCGATGACAAGACTTGAAGCAAATATACCGGAAAGTCTTGCAGTTGCCCCCGCCCTTCGTGCTAAAAGACGCGGGACAGGTGGGTGAAACAGTTGTGCATGTGAAGAATGTCGGCTGTTGAGCCTGCCTTATCTGAACACTGTCTTGACGTGATGCCGGATCCGAAGTCTGCAAGCCCGTCTGGTCGCTTCGGCCAGAAAAGTCTTGTCACACAACGGATCGGCATCTGTTAGAATTATTCTAAGAGGAAAATGGGCTTAGGTTTGATCTATGTCAAGCCGGATTTACTCCCATCCCCTCAAAGACCCCTCTCATGGCGTGGAAAAATCCGCGCCACCTACGGAGATCGCATGCCTGAGGTTATTTTTACCGGTCCTGCGGGGCGGATTGAAGGTCGTTATACCCCCTCGAAATCCAAAGGGGCACCGATTGGTGTTGTCTTGCATCCGCACCCCCAATTCGGCGGGACGATGAACAACCAGATCGTCTATGCGATTTATTACGCCTTTCTGGCCCGTGGCATGTCGGCTCTGCGGTTCAATTTCCGCGGCGTGGGCCGTTCGCAAGGCAATTTCGACCACGGACAGGGCGAATTGTCGGATGCCGCCGCAGCACTTGACTGGGCACAGGCCATCAATCCCGAGGCACGCGCCTGCTGGATTGCCGGGATTTCCTTCGGGGCCTGGATCGGCATGCAACTGTTGATGCGCCGTCCGGAAATCGAGGGTTTTATTTCGGTCGCCGCCCCTGCGAATCGGTTCGATTTCTCGTTCCTTGCGCCCTGCCCGTCTTCCGGCCTGTTCATCCACGGCGCTCAGGATCGTGTCGCACCGGTCAAAGATGTGATGAGCGTGATCGAAAAGGTCAAAACCCAGCGCGGCATCCAGCTCGAACATGCGGTGATCGACGGAGCCAACCACTTCTTTGAAAACAAGACCGAAGACTTGATGGAAATCGTCAACGCTTATCTCGACAAGCGTTTGGGGATCGTCGAGGCCGACTGAGCCCCGCCATCGGCATAACCTTCGGATTGCTTGCATTGGACTCGAGATGACCAGCACATTTATTCCACGTTCTGATTTCCTGCGCGTTCTGACCGAGCGCGGCTATATCCACCAATGCTCCGATCTCGAAGGGCTGGATGAACAGGCCCGCAAGGGCGATGTTACCGCCTATATCGGCTTTGACTGTACCGCCTCCTCACTGCATGTCGGATCGCTGTTGCAAATCATGATGCTGCGCTGGCTGCAAAAGACCGGTGGCAAGCCTGTGCCCTTGATGGGCGGCGGCACAACGCGGGTCGGTGATCCCTCGGGCAAGGATGAATCACGTAAAATCCTGTCGCTCGAGGATATCGAGAACAACAAGACCGGCATCAAGGCGGTGTTTTCGAAATTCCTGACTTTTGGCGACGGCGCCAAAGACGCGATCATGCCCGACAATGCCGAATGGCTGACCAAGTTGAACTATATCGACTTTTTGCGCGATGTCGGCCGCCATTTCTCGGTCAACCGCATGATGTCGATGGATTCGGTCAAAATGCGGCTGGAGCGGGATCAGGAACTGTCTTTTCTCGAATTCAACTATATGTGCCTGCAAAGCTATGACTTTGTCGAACTCAACCGACGCTATGGCTGCAATCTGCAGATGGGCGGATCGGACCAGTGGGGCAATATTGTCACCGGTGTCGATCTGGGCCGCCGCATGGGCACGCCGCAACTCTATGCGCTGACCTCGCCGCTGTTGACCACCGCTTCGGGCGCCAAAATGGGCAAGACCGCAGCAGGCGCGATCTGGCTCAATGCCGATATGTTGAGTCCTTGGGATTACTGGCAGTTCTGGCGCAATACCGAAGACCGCGATGTCGGCCGCTTCCTGCGCCTGTTCACCGAAATGCCGCTGGATGAAATCGCCCGTCTGGAAGCCCTGCAAGGAGCCGAGATCAACGAGGCCAAGAAGATTCTGGCTACCGAGGCTTGCGCCATGCTGCATGGCCGCGAACTGGCCGAGCGCGCAACCGAGACCGCCCGCCAGACATTTGAGGAAGGCGTGACCTCGACCGACCTGCCCCATATCGGCATTGCCTCCGATGCTCTGGCCGCAGGCCTTGGCGTGCTGTCGGCCTTTGTCGAAGCGGGACTGGTGCAATCGACCGGCGAAGCGCGCCGCCAGATCAAAGGCGGCGGCTTGCGCGTCAATGATGTCATTGTCTCCGATGACCGGATGAGCCTGACCGCTGCCGATCTCAACAGCGACGGCAGCATCAAATTGTCGTTGGGCAAAAAACGCCACATCCTGCTCACGCCCAAGGCGTGAGCACCGCGTTCACTTAATGAGCTTTTTGCTGCGGACCTCTGGCAGGGGGAACGGCAGCAGGCTCGTTGGCCTTGCCGACACCGAACAGGAAGAGTTTACGGAATATCCCCGGTGCAACGGCTGACAGGGGATTGATTGTCACTGTCGGGCTGGTGACAGTGCCGGAAATACGGAAGTTGATTGCGAAAATTCCGGCATTGGAACCGCCCATCAGCAGGGGGCCGAACAGCGGAATTTGCGTCAGGATATTGTTGAGCCCGTAAAGCGGCACAAATGTTCCGGTCATATCGGAGCGGTCGGTTGCATAATCAAGCGTGCCTTCCAGAGTGCCACCCATGCTGGTGCCCCACATGACCGCGTCCTGCACAATGAATTTGCCACCGCCCAAGGTATACTGGGCACGCAATTTGCTGAAATTGACGATGTTGGACTCCCCGCTTTGTTGCGCACCGTCCTGGCCCGAGGGCGGCGGTTGTACCTTCATGACGCCCGACAGTGCGGGATCGTCTTTCAGCGCAAAATCACTGATGACGATCAGGCCGTTGCGCGGTTCGCCGACTGTTGCAATCTGCAGCAGGATACGGCCGCCCTGCATGCGCCGATAGAGATCGAGAAAACGAAGGAAATCACCGGCGTCCGCACTCTCGATCAACAAAGCCGGTGCTCCTGCCTCGCTCCGTCCGATTTGCCCGACCACCGGATGGGTCCCGAACCGGCCCGACAGACGGAAATCGCGGATTTCACCGGCCCGATGGCCCATCCGCAAATCGACATTCTGCATGGTTTGGTTGGCATAGCCGGTCAGCGTGCCTGCCTTCAGATCTATATCGAGATCTCCGGAGGAGGACGATGTCGGACTTGTTGCCGAAAATTCCTGTTTGAGAAAGGGTCTTGCATCCAGCGTATTGGCCCGCACATGAACTTTGAGCACAGTGCCGGTCCGCTCCATCTCGACCCGCATCTCGTCATTCGCGCTCAGTTTGAACGCGGGCAGTTGCGCTTGTGTGATCAAACCGTCATGCGACAGATCGACATCGCCGCGCAGGGTTACAGTCGGGCCGCCATCCAGCACCACATCACGCAACAAGGTGCTGTCATCCGGTCCCGACAGCATGCGGAACGACATTTTGGCATTGCGTCCGGCAGGCTTTGTCCAGCCGGGCAACAGGCCGTTGATGGTCGCCTTGGTCAAATCCAACTCGACCTGTGCCCCCGCTTTTGCGGGCGAGGGTGCAATCAGCACCTTGGCCGCAATCGGCCCCAGCAATTGCTGTCCCCATTTGATGCCTTGTTTCTGGCGGGCAGCGTCATCAATGGTCATACCAAGCTGGATGGTCGGTTCCTTGTCTTTGCTGCCTTGCTGATAGACAAGATGGGCAAGCGCACCCGACAATCGGACATCACCCTTGATCGACAAGCCGT
Organism: uncultured Hyphomicrobiales bacterium; assembly: GCA_903930675.1. Lineage (GTDB taxonomy): Bacteria > Pseudomonadota > Alphaproteobacteria > Rhizobiales > Beijerinckiaceae > CAIYZJ01. The sequence continues at coordinate 12,490 of CAIYZJ010000205.1, read as the reverse complement.
CCGCCCCGAAGGTGAAGCCCAAAGAGCCGTTATCCAGCCGTTCTTTGCCGAAAACCCGATCAATGCTGAAATTGGTGAAGCGGCCCTGCGCATCGGTTTTGACATCCCGGGCCGGGGGTGACGCCACCAGAGGCATGTTGACGGTGGCCGACATCTCGACCTGCCCTTTGACCTGATCAGGCTGCAATCTGGGCGGCGTCAAACCGCGCAAAGCGGGCATCTGCAAGACCTCGATCAAAGCATTGGCGGGCCCTTTGAGTTTGAACGAGATATTGGCCTGCGAGGGTCGCGCCGAAGTCTCGTTGATGGCAAACGTGCCTTCGGGCATTGACAGGCTTTTGTCGCCGACAACAACCTTGCCCTGTTCCGCCACCACACTGGCTTTGGTGCCGGTGACCCGTACCGTGCCATTGAGATCACGCAACAGCGGCAAACCATCATCCGGACGCATCACCGCAGAGCTGATTTTGGCGGTGAGCAGGAGGGAATCCTCAGGCACCGGCTTTTCAGCAAAAGCAGCCATTAACTGTTCCGGGTTCAATCGCATCATCAAATCAAACTGTTCGAGTAGGCCGCCCTCAAGCCTCTGAACAAGGTAAGAGCGTGTCTCGGGCACTGAAAATTTTGGCCAAAAGCTCATTGCATCTCGCACATTCATCCGTTCGCCATGAACGGTGAAGTCAACTCCGACAAAATCCGGAAAGCTGCCGAAACGTCCGGCAAGGCCGATCATGACCTGCGGGCCGTCCAGCTGAAGTTTCCGGACCGTCAAACCACGAAATCCATGGCTCATTTGTGCCTCGATCACCCAGTTGCTCACCGGGACCGCACGTTTGTCGAGGCTTTCAAGCGCAATCGAGGAATCTTTGCCGTCAAAGGCCAATGTCCACGACGCTGATTGGTCCGGCGGGAAAGTGACACGTCCCTGCCCCTGCCAACTCATCGCCTGCCCCAACAAGGACAATTCGGAAAAAGCAATCGCGCGTCCCTCGTCTGCCAATGTGAAACGGCCCGCCAGCGAGGTGACGGCAATCGGATCGGCACCCTCCATATCGAAAGTGACGATCGCTTTGCCGCCTGTGATCTGCCCCTCAAGCGCGGAGAGCGTGCCATCGGTCTGAATGGTCAGGCTGGTTTCAAACGAGACGGGCATGTCGGTGCTGACAGGCAACACGCCCTTGGCGGCAAAGCCGAGCAATTCGGATACGGCCAGATCTTTTACCCGCAACCGCATCTTGCGCGGTGCGTCGGGTTCGCCCGCCAAGGCCCCATCCATCATCCAGCGGCCCGACGGCCCCTCCGCACTCACCGACAGATCAAGCGCCTTGCCGGGCGAGCGCAACAGGCTGAACGAGGCGTTGGAATAGGACAGTTTGCGTTCGTTGCGCTGGTCATCAATCAGCAAAGTGCCGTCGCGCATCCGCGCACGCTGCAAAATAGCCAATGCACTGTTGTCCGCAAACAAAGCATCGATAAAGCTGGCAATGCGGAGCGGTGCGGGTTCGGATGCCGCGGCGGCATTCGGAGCAGGCTGGACAGGCACTTCGGCACTGGACGGGGCGGGATTGAAGGAGAAGGACACATCCCCTTGTTTGAAAATGGTCAGGGAGACCGTCAATCCGACAAATTCGATATTGCTCGGCTTCGGGTCCAACCGCACAAGCGAGCTGCCGTCAAAGGTCAAAACCGCTTGCGGGATGGCAATCACCTCGACACCCGCATGATCGCGCACCCTGATCTGATCGACCAGCAAATTCATGCCCTGACTGTTTTTGACAATCTGGGACTGGGCGGCCTCGACATTGTAATCATGATCGAATTGACGCGACAGCATCTCGACCACGAAGCTGTTCAATCCGTCAAAACTCACAGGCCCCGAGTTCAGCCGCCACGACAACAGGGCAAAGGCCAAAACACCCATCACCGCTACAAAGGCAAAGGCCTCGGCCAGCCAGATCACCGGACGCAGAAAACCACGCCGCTTGCGCGGTGGTTTTGACTGTACAATCTCTGCTTCCGGCTCTGTCATGGTCACAATTCTAAATCGGGCTCATCCAACACGTGACATTGTGCGTAATAAAACAACTAGAGATCACACTGATTCGACGAAAGGAAGGCAGCATTATGAACCCACTCTCATCAGGCCAGAAAGCCCCCGATTTCAATCTGCCATGCGACACAATCGGTACGGAGGCGGGCAATCATCTGTCCCTGGCGGATTTTGCTGGCCAGAAACTGGTCCTGTATTTTTACCCCAAAGATGACACGTCGGGCTGCACCAAAGAGGCGATCGAGTTTAACGGCTTGAAACAGGATTTTATGGCAGCCGACACCCATATCGTCGGAATTTCGGCCGACACTGTCGCCAGCCACAACAAATTCAAAACCAAATATGACCTCGATTTCGCTCTGGTTTCAGACGAGAACCACGAGATGCTCAATGCCTATGGCGTCTGGGTTGAAAAGAGCATGTATGGCCGCAAATATATGGGCATCGAGCGCACCACCGTGCTGGTCAACCGCGATGGCAGCATCGCGCAGGTCTGGTCCAAAGTGAAAGTGCCGGGCCATGCCGCTGAAGTGTTGACGGCGGCGCAGAAACTCTGAAAAAACAAATTAAGATAAATTTAACCCTGTTTTTCTAGTGTCTGACCTATTGGAATCACTGGAAAGACAGGGCTGGCTCATGCGGCACCAAAACCGACACCACATTCATGGACTTCATTCGAAGTCCGTTGATCATAAACGTGGTCTTTTCAAGCGTGTTGCTTTCGGGGTTTTGTTCGCACTCGCCGGTTTTGTGATCTTTTGGCAAAATGACGCGATTTCGACGTTTTTAACGGGGTCGCAACCTCAAATCATCTCTGATTTGCGCGAGCAAAATAAAATTTTGAAAGCAGAAGTCGAGCATTTGAAAACACTCGCAAGCGACCCGTCACACCAGTCGAATATCGCTATCAAAGATCTGCTCAAGCGCATTGAAACAATCGAACAGCATCAAAATGCCCTGATTGAAGCCCTCAAGACGCAACAGCCTGTCAAATCGAAGCAATCCGCGCTTGAAGGGATCGAAACAAACACACAATCCGACATGACCAAACTCGGGCTTTTGAACGAGCATCTGGGTGACATAGAATACACACATATGAAACTGGCCAAAACCCTGACGGAGCGTTCGGAAAAGAACACCCGCATGTTGACCCTGATGCTGGCTTCCGTGTCCGATAGGCTGGTGCCGCAAAAACTATTCGGAAAAGCTCCCACGGGCAGCAAACAACATTTAGGCGGTCCGTTTATCCCCCTGCTTTCAAACCCGGTCAACAAGGAGGGTTTCAATGCTCATTTTCCTGAAATGGTCACCACAGCCATCGAGACGATGCAAGACCATGCGCGGCTTTATAACACTCTGGTCAGCCTGCCCTTGGCACGACCTTTGGCGGGAGAAGCACAATTTATTTCCGGATTTGGCACGCGTTCCGATCCCTTTACCCGCCAACCGGCTTTTCATGCCGGTATTGATTTGAAACAAAATCCGGGTGCGGCCATTTTATCGACCGGCAACGGCATTGTGATCCACGCAGGTCAGGCCGATGGTTATGGCAATATGGTCGAGGTCGCCCATGCAGACGGTGTCAGCACACGTTACGGCCATATGAGCCGGATCAGTGTCTCGGTCGGTGATCCGATCCGCACCGGCCAAATTCTGGGTGCTTTGGGCAATACTGGTCGCTCGACCGGCGCGCATCTGCATTACGAAACGCGCGTCCGCGATCAGGCTGTCAATCCGATCCCGTTTTTGCAAATGGGCGAACGGTTGCGAATTCTGGAACTCGGCAAGGCCGGTAAGCAAATGTAAAACGGGATCAGTCGATGTCTTCGACGTCTGCCGTTGTGCCATAGACGCGCTGTTCAAGAGCCGCTTCGATGAACTGGTTGATGTCGCCATCCAGCACATCGCCCGGCGCGGAGGATTGCACGCCGGTGCGCAGGTCTTTGACCAACTGGTAGGGTTGCATCACATAAGAGCGGATTTGGTGACCCCAGCCGATTTCGCTTTTGGTCGCGTTATGGGCATTGGCTTTTTCTTCGCGCTTTTTCAATTCGGCTTCATACATGCGGGCGCGCAACATATCCCACGCCTTGGCGCGGTTTTTGTGCTGCGAGCGTTCCTGCTGGCAGGCCACCACGATACCGGTCGGAATATGGGTGATGCGGACGGCCGAATCGGTGGTGTTGACGTGCTGGCCACCCGCACCCGAGGCGCGGAAGGTATCGATCCGGCAATCGCTTTCGTTGATGTCGATCTGGATGCGGTCATCAATAACCGGAAACACCGAGACCGATGCAAAGCTGGTATGACGGCGCGCATTGGAGTCGAACGGCGAAATCCGCACAAGCCGATGCACACCCGCCTCGGTTTTCAGCCAGCCATAGGCATTGTGACCGCGGATCTGCAACGTGGCCCCTTTGATGCCGGCTTCTTCGCCATCGGCAATGTCCATGATTTCGACTTTGTAGCGGCGGCGTTCACCCCAGCGCGAATACATGCGCATCAGCATGCTGGCCCAATCTTGCGATTCTGTACCACCCGCACCGGAATGGACTTCGACAAAGCAATCATTCTGGTCGGCTTCGCCCGACAACAGCGTTTCGACCTGCTGGCGCACCAGATCGGTCTGAATAGCGCGGATAGCCTGTTCGCCCTCGGCAATGACATCCTGATCACTTTCGGCTTCACCCAATTCGATCAGGGTAATGGCATCGTCGAGATCAATCCCGATCTTGCGCATGGATCCGAGTTTTTCATCCAGCTCGGTGCGCTCGCGCATGATCTTTTGCGCGGCCTCTGTATCATCCCACAGGTTCGGGTCTTCGGCCTTCTCGTTCAATTCGGCCAAACGGCGCGTGGCCGCATCGACATCGAGATGCCGTTTCAAAACACCAAGCGATTGCCTGGCGGCATCAACGAGCGCTTCAATTTCAGCGCGCATGGCACTTACCCCTAAGGTCAGAGAAATCATATTCAACGAGCGGCACAATTCAGCGGCGAGAAGTAGCCGTTGAATGGCCCGCTGTAAACAACCCGTATCAGTAAATTCGACCTGTTCCCGTCCCTAAAGGACGATCAGGCTCGTTTGGCTGGCCGAACAAGCCGCCCGAGGCCGGCACATCCATCGGCACCAGACCGGAATCACCGGGCGCGGTACCGGGCTTGAAGGCCTCAATAATCCCGTCACCGTCGGTGCGATTGCCGGTGGCAGGATCAATTTTGACCAGTTTGATGCCCGCGGGGACGCGGAATGGTGTTGCAGGCTTGTCAGCCAGTGCCTGCTTCATGAATTCCTTGAAAATCGGCACGGCATAGGTCGCGGCCTGCGCCGATGCACCCAGTGATTGCGGGCGGTCATAGCCCAGATAGACGCCGACCGCGAGATCAGCCGAAAAGCCGACAAACCACAGATCCTTGGCATCATTGGTCGTGCCGGTCTTGCCCGCCAAAGGCTTGCCGACTTCGCGGATGCTCGCGCCGGTGCCGCGGATCACCACACCTTCCAGAATCGAGGTCATTTGGAAGGCTGTTAACGGATCAATGATCTGCTCGCGCGCGTCCACCAGCGAGGGCTCGGACTGGTTGTCCCATTTGGCTGCAACGCAATTGTCGCAAGCCCGGTTGTCGTGGCGGAAAATGGTTTTGCCGTAGCGGTCCTGAATCCGGTCGATCAAGGTCGGGCGTATCCGTTTGCCGCCATTCACAAACATGCCATAGGCCGCTGTGATCCGCATCACGGTGGTTTCCCCTGCCCCCAACGACATGGCCAGATAGGGCGGCAAATCCTCGTTGATTCCGAAACGGCGGGCGTAATCGGATACAATCGGCATACCGACATCCTGAGCCAGACGAACAGTCATCTGGTTTTTTGAATGTTCGATACCATAGCGCAAAGTGCGCGGACCATGGGATTTGCGGTCGAAATTGGCAGGTTTCCATGTCTCCTGCCCCTCTTGAACCAGTTCGATCGGCGCATCCAGAATGATCGAAGCCGGCGTGTAGCCGTTGTCGATCGCCGCGGCATAGACAAAGGGTTTGAAGGACGAACCGGGTTGACGCAGCGCCTGCGTGGCGCGGTTGAATTTGGATTTATCGAAAGAGAAGCCTCCCGCCATCGCCAAAACGCGGCCGGTATGCGGATCAAGAGCCACCAAAGCGCCGGAAATATCAGGCACTTGTTGCAAGCGATAGCGGTCCGTCTGTCCCTCTTGGGAGACATAAATGACATCGCCCTTCTGCACGAGCAGTTTGGGCAATTTTTTGGTCCAGCGCGCGCCATCGGCGTTGACCGTACCCATAATGCGCTCATTCGACAAAGAACCGTTTGCTTCGCGTTTGGGCTGCAAGCCGATGCGCAGATTGTCGCCGATGACATCGACCACCACGGCCAACCGCCAAGGCTGGACATCGTTGAGGCCGATGACTTCAGAGAGTGCCAATCCCCATTCCTTGGCCGTCAGATCGACCTGTTGAACTACCCCGTGCCAGCCTCGCGCCTCGTCAAACCGCACAAGGCCATCGGCCAGCACGCGACGGGCTTTGACCTGCATTGCAGGATCAAGCGTGGTGCGCACAGACAAGCCGCCTTCATACAGTCCCTTTTCACCGAAACGGCTTGCGAGTTCGCGCCTTACATCTTCGGCAAAATAGCCTGCAGCCATGTTGTTGGGGGACACGGTACGCAGATTGACGCCCAAAGCTGTCTTTTTGGCACGGTCGCCTTCCTCATGGCCGACATAGCCATTCTCGACCATCCGGTCGATCACATAATTACGACGGGCAATGGCGGTTTCCTGAGCACGGAAAGGGTGATAGTTGTTCGGGCCTTTGGGCAGAGCCGCCAGATAGGCCATCTCAGGCAGTGTCAGCTCGTTGACGGCCTTGTTGAAATAGTTGAGCGAGGCGGCAGCCACCCCGTAATTGCTCAGACCCAGATAGATTTCATTGAGATAGAGTTCCAGAATCCGCTCTTTTGTATAGGCCTGCTCCAGCCGCAATGCGACGAGCATTTCCTTGATTTTACGCGAGAAACTGTCTTCGTTGGTCAACAAAAAGTTTTTGGCTACCTGCTGGGTAATGGTTGACGCCCCTTGGGCGCGCTGTCCTGGAGCTTTCTTGAACAAAAAGACCACGGCGCGCGCAATGCCTTCGACATCGACACCCGGATGCTTGTAGAAATTTTTGTCTTCGGCAGAAATAAAGGCTTCCTTCAACCGCTCGGGAATGGCGTTGTTGGGCAGGAACAGGCGTCTTTCGCGGGAATATTCGGCCAGAAGCGAACCGTCGCCGGCATGGATGCGGGTGGTGACCGCAGGCTGATAAGTAGCCAATTGGGAATAATCTGGCAGGCTTTGCGAAAAATGCCAGATGACCACAGCGGCGACGGCAGCACCGATCGCCCCCAGAATCGCCGAGAGTGTAAAAAGCCAACCAAAGAAGCGCAGCAGGTGCCGCATCATATCCGTCTGTCTCACTGATCGGGCGGTTGTCCAAATCCGCACCTTGCCGTCCGGAAAAAAAAGAAGCCGGGCCGGTAAAACCGCATCTTATAGATCCGCACTTTCTGCGCCGATAGAGGCAAAGCCCCGCTCTGCACATTTTTACCCAAATCAATACAGATCCATTGCGTTTTTAAGATGCAATCGCGGCAAAATTTGGCCCGTTCTCAATGCGGCAACACACCTTGCGGCTCGCCGGCCTGTTTTGCCGCAAAAAATCGGTCGATGGCATCGGCAATATCACCGGTCATTTTTTCTCTGAAACCGCCGTCCGACAATTTGCTGATATCGGTCTTGCTGGAAAGATAGCCCAGTTCCAGCAGAACAGAAGGCACATCGGGAGCGCGCAACACCCTGAAACCGGCCGAACGGTGCGGGTTTTTGTTCATCACCTGCCCCGAAGCCTCCATCCGTCCCAGCAAAGTGCGGGCAAACAGCGCGGAATGGCTGCGGGTTTCACGCCGCACCAGATCGTCCAGAATATCACTGATATCCTCGCGGGCGGCAACGGAATAGGCTCCTGCCATGGCATCGGCACGGTTTTCGCTCTCGGCCAGAATGGCGGATTCCGCATCGGTGGCTTTTTCCGAACCGGTATAAACCGTAAATCCATGCACCTCGGTGGCCGTCGCCAAACGGTCGGCATGGATCGACACAAACAGGCCGGCATTGTTTTGACGCGATATCCGCACCCGCTCGTCCAGCGGGACAAACACATCGGTGTCACGCGTCATCATCACACGATAGTGTCCGCGGCTTTCCAGCAAGGTTTTGAGATTCCTGGCAAAAGCCATGACCACATCTTTTTCGGCAATATTGTTGAGCCCCACCGCCCCCGTATCAGGCCCTCCGTGGCCGGGATCGAGCATGATCAAGGGACGCCGATCCGCATTTTTGGCTTTGCTATTGGCTTGGCTATTGGCTTGGCTATTGGCTTGGCTATTGGCTTGCGGCGCAACACTCCCTGCCCCTTCTGCCGGTTTGTCGGTCGTCAACATCAGACTGCGTTTTGCAAATTCGGCCTCTTGCGCCTTTATCGCGAACAAAGACGGCTCGACGGCCTTGATTTCGATGCTGAATTCGCGCGCAAACCCGCTGGCGACCATCTGTGTGGAAATCTTTCCTGCCAAAGCAGGTGCGGCAAGATCGATGACGATACGGGCTCTATCGGCCCCCAAAAGCCCATAGCGCACCATTTTGACCAATGGCGTTCTGGCCGATTTGAACGCGGGCGGTATCTGGAAATTGACGGCAGGCAGATCAATGATCAGCCGGTCGGGGGCCTGCATCGGGTAAATATCGACATCGACTTTATGGGTCAGTGTCACGGTCAGCACAGAAACGGCACGGTCCCCTTCCAACCGCGCCTCCAGCGCGACGGGCTGTTTGCCGACAGTCTGGGCAATCGCCGGAGCCACACGAGCCACCATCACAATGCACAAAACAACAAGAAGCAGCCTCGCCGCATTCCGAAACGGCAAGCGCGGTATGACATTCCCTGAACGGCTGGAAAACAGACGCAATCGGCCAATCCTTGTTGAAAAAGCCATTCTTTCTATCCTGCCCGCCTTTATTCGCAAAGGCCCGACGGCGGGCTTATTGCCATCAAGACGGACAAGGCAGACGGGAATCGCTTGCCAAGTCCGCCGCATAAGCGTTAAGGTAATATGGTTGTGACTGACAATATGATCAACCGGTTGAAGAAGTGATCAGGACTGCTGATCCGCCTCCTCCGGTCCGGTTCCCGACAGCGGAACCCTTATCGCACGGAAGCAACACTCTTATCAGGGTTTCCGCTTGTTTGGCGGCTCCTGTAAGTCTTTTCCGACGCAAAACAGGGTCATGATTGATCCTGTAGAGACCTGTCGGGTGTCGAACTTATCGAGGTCTAAGAACGTGGGCGAATGGCTCCGTACGGTCGCAAGAAGGATGACGCAAAACCACACGGTTTTTGCGCGGTCTCTTGTGCACCGCAGCCCAACGAGCCCCCTCGCAGACCTTTCCCATTCCACCTTGGCCGCTTTGTCGCGGCCGCATCGCGCCCCTTTTCACCCGCGATCGCTGTGTTTCCGCCGTCATTCGTCCGGGCCAGACAGGTCCGTCATCTCGGCTCTTTTGGGACATCGCGCGTCTGAACGCGAAGAGTTGGCGCTAGTGAGAGTATCTCATGGCGAACAAAATGTTGATCGATGCCGCCCACCCGGAAGAAACACGGGTTGTGGTGGTTCGCGGAAACCGGATCGAGGAATTCGACTTCGAAGCCGCTAACAGAAAACAACTGCGAGGCAATATCTATCTGGCCAAAGTGACCCGTGTGGAGCCTTCGCTTCAGGCGGCCTTCATCGAATATGGCGGCAACCGCCACGGCTTTCTGGCTTTCAGCGAAATCCATCCCGACTATTACCAGATTCCTGTCGCCGACCGCGAAGCTTTGCTGGCCGAAGACGCCCGTGCCGATCGCGAAGCCGACGAGGAAGAAGGCCGCAACAAACGCCGCCGCAGCCGCACCAAGCCGCGTTCGTCCAAATCCGATCCTGTGGTGAGCGAGGCAGTGTCCTCCGCTGACGACACCGGCAGTGACGGGCATGAAGCGGCTCATGATGCGCAGGCCGCACATGACGACATCCACGGCGCAAGTGATGACGATCATCACGAGGACGGCGGGCATCACGAGGCCCATGCCTCCGACAACCACGATTATTCGGACCATCACGACGACCGGCATGATTATCACGACCATGAATCAGACGAAGCCGATGGCCATGACGGTGCGGAATCATCCGATGACAGCGTGGAACAGGTCGGCGCCGAAGATGCGATGGAAGAAGTGCCGGAGCGTCCGCGCCACTATCGCCGCCAGTACAAAATCCAGGAAGTGATCAAGCGCCGCCAGATTTTGCTGGTGCAGGTCGTCAAGGAAGAACGCGGCAACAAGGGTGCGGCGCTGACCACCTATCTGTCGCTGGCTGGCCGTTATTCGGTGCTGATGCCCAATACCGGTCGTGGCGGCGGCATTTCGCGCAAGATCACCAATGTGGTGGATCGCAAGCGTCTGAAAACCATCGCACAGGATCTGGAAGTGCCGGATGGCATGGGGGTCATCCTGCGCACGGCAGGTGCGGCCCGCACCAAGCCGGAAATCAAGCGCGATTTCGAATATCTGATGCGCTTGTGGGAAAATGTCCGCGAATTGACCATGCAATCGACCGCCCCCGCGCTGGTCTATGAAGAAGGGTCGCTGGTCAAACGTTCGATCCGCGATCTCTATAACAAAGATATCGACGAGGTGATTGTCGCGGGCGAGGCCTCCTACAAGGATGCCAAGGACTTCATGCGCATGCTCATGCCGAGCCATGCCCGCAACGTCAAACCCTATCGCGACCCGCAACCGCTGTTTGCCCGTTACGGCATCGAAGCGCAGCTGGATGCGATGTTCTCCAATCAGGTGACGCTGAAATCCGGCGGCTATCTGGTGATCAACCAGACCGAAGCACTGGTGGCGATCGACGTGAATTCGGGCCGCGCAACCCGCGAGCACAATATCGAAGACACCGCGCTGAAAACCAATCTGGAAGCGGCTGATGAAGTCGCCCGCCAGTTGCGCCTGCGCGATCTGGCTGGCCTTGTCGTGATCGATTTCATCGACATGGAAGAAAACCGCAACAACCGCGCTGTGGAACGCCGGATGAAGGACGCGTTGAAAAATGACCGCGCCCGGATTCAGGTCGGCCGTATTTCGCCGTTCGGTCTGCTCGAAATGTCGCGCCAGCGCATCCGCACCGGCGTGCTCGAAGGCTCCACCATTATCTGCCCGCATTGTGCGGGGATCGGCTTTGTGCGCGCCGTGCCGTCTGTTGCCCTGCATGTCTTGCGGGCGGTCGAAGAACATCTGCTGCGTTCGGCCACCCACAACCTGACGGTGCGGACCCGTTCGGAAGTCGCACTCTACATCCTCAACCAGAAGCGCAGTCATCTGCGCGCACTGGAAGAACGGTTCGGCGTGGTCATCACGGTTCTGGCCGATGACAGCCACTCCGGCACCCATGCCTTTGCGATCGAGCGCGGCGAATTGGCCACGCCGGTCGAACGGATCATGATCGGCGTGCAGGTCGACAGCGTCTTGATGGACGAAGACGACGAAGACGACATCATCGAGGAGATCGAGGACGAAGAAGAAGACGAGACTTTGATCGACGCCGAAGCTGCGTCGCATGAAGATCCGTCACGCGAAAGCCCCTCGCGTTCCGAGCGCGGCGAACGCCAGTCCCGCGCCGATGATGGTGAAGGCGGCACCGACGAGCAAGGCCGTCGCCGCCGCCGCCGTCGCCGTCGCCGTGGTCGCGGTGATCGGGAAGGCCTGCCGCAGGGCGAGCGTCCGATGTCGCTGGATGCGCCGCAACCCGATATCACGATTGCCCCGTTCAACGGCGAAACCATCGAAGATGCCGGTTCCGACCGTCCTTTGAGCCCAGACCGGCCTGTGCATGACACCGGTGATGGAGAAGGCCTGCGTGGCCGTCGCCGTGGCCGCCGCGGTGGCCGTAGCAACCGCCGTGATCGTGACGAGACCGGCAATCTGCCGGAAGGCCAGCACGAAGATGGTGCTATCAGTGCGGAAACCGATGCACCCTCTGAACATCACGAGGACCATCCTGCGGTCATCGAAACTGAAATAGTTGCCGAGACAGTGGCAGCAAAAGCACCGCGTGGTCGCCGCAAGGCCGTTAAAGCCGAGGAGATTGTGGCTGGCGAGGTTGTGGCCGATGAGGTTGTTGCCGAAACCGTCGATGCGGTTGCTCCTGCGGCAGAGCCTGCCAAACGGCGCGGACGCCCGTCCAAAAAGGCGATTGAAGCGGCGGAAGCCGCCGAAGCAGCCGCTTTGGTGGCAAGCGCGGCAATCGCCGAGCCTTCCACAATTACCGAGCCTGCCCAAATCGCCGAG
>CAIYZJ010000204.1 GCA_903930675.1 uncultured Hyphomicrobiales bacterium | reverse complement strand
GCAGGGACACAATGTCTTTCCGACTTTGAGCGTCGAAAAGAACCTGCGCATTGCCGGTTCGCTGTTCGGCGAAGAATTTCTGGATGAAATCTTCAAGCTGTTTCCTGTGCTGTTCGAACGGCGCAGCCAGCGGGCGGGATCGATGTCGGGCGGCGAACAGCAGATGCTGGCGCTCGGCATGGCTTTGATGACGAACCCCAAATGGCTGTTGCTCGACGAGCCGTCCACGGGGCTGGCGCCGGTGATCGTGCGCAATGTCATGGATGGCTTGCGCGATGTGAACAAACGGTTCGGCACCGGCATCATCGTGGTCGAACAGAATGTGCCGGCCACGCTGAAGCTGGTCGATCATGCCATCATCATCAAATCCGGTCAGATCGTGTTCAACGGCACCACTGCTGAACTCAATGACAAGAAGGATTTGTGGGAATGGTTTTAAACGGCTCTTCCGAAACGCCGGACGCTGTGCGCGCCCGTTCCGCGCTCGCCCTCCAGGATCTTTGCAAGTGGGCGGTGACGGCTTCCGACACCCCTTTGCCCGAAGCGGTGCGTGCGCGTGCTGCGCTTGTGCTGCTCGATGATCTCGGGGCCATGGTTGCCGCCTCGCAAGAGCCGGAAGTGACAGCCACGCGCCAACGCGCCAGCGCCAAATCGCATGCGCACGAAGCCACCGTGTTCGGCCCGCAGGCTGTGCGGCTCGACCGTTTGCAAGCCGCCACCGCCAATGGCATGGCGGCCGCGTGGTGCGAACTGGATGAAGGCTATCGCCTCGCGCCCTGCCATGCCGGAGCCTATGTGTTGCCGACCTTGCTGGCGGAGGCCGAAGCGCGTGATCTGTCGTCGCAGCAGGTGCTGCAACTGCTGGCGGTGGGTTACGAGGTAACAGCCCGCTTTGCCCGCGCTTTTCCGTTTCCCGCCATGACCGTGCATCCCCATGCGGCCTTTGCGACCGTGGGTGCGGTGGTCGCAAGTGCTTTGGCGCAAGGGCTCGATGCCCCGACCTTTTTGCGCGCGCTGACGGGTGCATGCAGCATGAGCTTTGCCGGACCCTATCGCCATGCGGTAGATGGCGCCTTGGTGCGCAATGCGTGGACGGCGGCCAGCCCCTCGATTGCCGCCTTGTCGGTCGAATGGGCGCAAGACGGCATCGGCGGCATAGCCGAGACGCCCTATGATGTGTTCAGCACCTGTTTCCATACCGCTTGTGACCCGGACCAGTTGAATACGGGCTTGGGCGGAGTCTGGGCGATCAATGACGGCTATCACAAGGTGTTTGCCTGCTGCCAATATGCCCATGCGATGCTGGAAGCCTCGTTGTCGCTGCACGAGCAATTGGGTGCATCGGCACGCACCGCTATTGCTTCGATCGAAATCGAAACCCATCCGCGCGGGCTGACCTTGACCGGCACCCAGCCCGACAATGTGCTGGCGGCGCAATTCTCGATGCCGCATGCCGCTGCGGCGGTGGCCGTATTGGCGACAGGCGGGCAGGCGGCATTTTCGGCCGCCGCTCTGGCGCGCGACGACATTGCCGCCTTGCGCGACAAGGTGACATTGAAACCCTATCAGCCGCTGGCCCCGTGGCCCAATGACCGGCCCAGCCGTGTCACATGGATCATGAAGGACGGTGCACGCCATACCGCCGAAAAGATCAATGCGCGCGGGGGAGCCGACCAGCCGTTTGACGAGGCCACTTTGCTTGGCAAACTGGCCGAGAATACCGCAAGCCTGTTCCCCGCGATGGCAGGCGTGCTGACGGATTTGCTGCATTGCCGCCACGGCGTTGACCATCTGTCATGGCGGGACTGTGTCGGGCGGATGACCGCTTCTTGAAGATCGGTGAGGATGTATGATGGCCTATGATGTCGATGTGCTGGTGATCGGTGCGGGAGCGTGCGGTTTGGCGGCAGCTATTGCCGCGCATGACGAGGGGGCCTCTGTCGCCATTGTCGAAAAGCTCGACCGTCCGGGCGGCAATTCCTCGCTGTCGACGGGTTCGGTGCCTGCCGCCAATTCGCGGTTCCAGCGCGAGGCGGGGATTGTCGACGATCCCGCCACCATGGTGCGCGACCTGATGGGCATCGCCAAAGAAACCGACGATCTCGCTTTGGTCCGGCGTATGGCCGATGTCTCGGCCGAAACGGTCGAATGGCTGATAGATACGGTCAAGGCCCGCATGGTGCTGATCACCGCCTATAAACATATCGGCCATTCGATCCAGCGTCTGCATGCGCCGGTGTCGCGGCGCGGTCAGGATCTGGTCGATGATTTCCTGAAAGCCGTCGAACAGCGCGATATTCCGCTGGCAGTCGGCAACGGGGTGGACGATCTGCTGGTCGAAAACGGCGCGGTGGTCGGTGCGCGCATCCAGTCGACCGAGGGCCTGTCCGAAGTCCGCGCCAAGAAAACCATTCTCGCTGTCAACGGCTTTGCCGCCGATCCCGAACTGGTCAAACAGCATTGCCCCGAAATTGCCGGAGCCCAATATTTCGGCGCGCGCGGCTCGCATGGCGATGCGGTCAAATGGGGCCGCAAAGTCGGGGCGGCTCTGGCCAATATGGGGGCCTATCAGGGCTATGCCGCAGTCGCCTATCCGCATGGCAGCCTGCTGTCATGGACGACCATTGAAAAAGGCGGCGTGCTGTTGGGCCAGAACGGCAAGCGATTCGGCGACGAGAGTCTGGGCTATTCCGGCTATGCGCGGGTGGTGCTGGAACAGGGCGAATTCGCCTATGCGATTTTCGACCAGACGATTTTCGATGTCGCCGCCCTCGAAGAAGAATTCATGGAACTGGTCAATTATGGCGGTGTGAAAAAGGCCGATGATCTGGCAAGCCTTGCAGGCTTTTTTGATCTCGATCCGCAGGCCGTCACACGCGAGATTGCCGCCTATAACGCAGCCGCCGAAGGCAAGCATTCCGATCCGTTCGGACGCACCAATTTCGGGTTGGCGGCATTGAAAGCCCCTTATTATATCTGTCGTGTCGTGCCCGGCCTGTTCCATACCCAAGGTGGCTTGAAGGTGGACGGCGATGCGCGGGTGCTCGACCAGCAAGGCCATGCCATTCCCAATCTGTTTGCGGGCGGCGGTGCGGCGGCAGGCATTTCGGGCAAAGCGGGGGCCTTGGGCTATGCCTCGGGCAACGGCCTGCTGACGGCGATTGCGCTGGGCCGTCTGGCCGGACGCGCCGCAGCCCGCGAGATCGCACAGGCATGAGCGCGGATCCGCATCATCTCGCCCGCCAGCTTGTCCGCCGCTGGAGGTCGCTGGATGGCGCGCTTGTTCCCGCCGATGTCCGCGCGTTTGCCGCTCTGCATTGTCTCGATGCAATGGGGGTCGGCATTGCCGCAGCCTCGCTGGAGCAGGGCCAGCCCTATGCCCGCTATACGCAGCAGGCTGCCGCCGGTCCTGTGTCGACGCTCAACGGCATCAAAACGCTTGATGCGGCGGATGCCGCCTTGGTCAATGGCGGGCTGATCCATTCGCTTGAATATGACGACACCCATACCGAATCCATCGTCCATGGCAGCGCGGTCTTGCTGCCTGCAGCACTTGCGGTGGCGCAGTCGGTGGGGGCTTCGCCCGCTGCAATGCTGCTGGCCTATATCAAAGGCTACGAATGCCTGATCCGGATCGGGCTGGCCGCCCAAGGCGGGTTCCAGCGTCACGGCTTCCAGATCACCTCGGTGGCGGGCACATTGATCACGGCCTTGATGGCCTGCGATCTGACGGGGGCGGACGAGGACCAATGTGTCGATGCGATGGGCATTGCGCTGAGCCAGTCCTCGGGCGTGTTCGAATTCTTGAGCAATGGCTCCTCGGTCAAATCCATGCATCCGGGCTGGTCGGCGCATGCGGGCGTGGTCGCGGCGCGGCTGGCGATGGCGGGCTTGCAGGGTCCGCAGACCAGTTTGGAGGGACAGCGCGGCCTGTTCATGGCCTTTGCGCGTGATCCCGATGCGGCGGCACGGTTGCAGGCGCATCTGGCCGATTTCGGCAGCCAATGGCATTTGCGCGATGTCGCGTTCAAACTGGTGCCGAGTTGCCATTATCTGCATTCCTTTGTGGAAGCCGCCGGAGAACTCGCCGATGCGATCGGCGATGTGTCGCAGATCGAACGCATCCACCTCAAAATTGCCGAAGGTGCCGCCCCCATCGTCTGCGAGCCGTGGGAGGGCAAACAGAACCCCGCCACCGGCCATGCGATCCGCTGGAGCCTGCCGGTGATCACTGCCGCCCGCTTTGTCGAAGGCAAGGTCGATCTCGATACCTTTGCCCGCAGCCCGAGCCAGCCGGTGCTGGATCTGGCGGCGCGTACCACATGGGAACCGATGCAGCCCAACCGCTTCCCGCGCTATTTCGAGGCCGATGTGCACTGCGTGCTCAAAGATGGCCGCGTGTTGAGCCTTGCCAAGGACGACGTGCTCGGCAATGCCAGCCGTCCGGTCAGCACGCAAAAGGTGCTGGATAAATTCCATGCCAATGCCGCCCGCAGTCTCGCTCCTGTTATGGCCGACCGCATCACCGGCTTCTGGCTGAACATCGACGAACAATCCGGTTTCGGCGGGCTGGCCGACAGCCTGATGGCGTCCCGTAATCTCTCCTGACGGTTATATCTCCTGACCTTGAACCACGGTGTCCCCTATGTCCGACCAGCACACAGTCAAACGTTTCAGCAATGCGCAAGTGGTCCTGGCCGATCAGGGATTGGTGACATGCGATGTCATCACGCAAGGCGGCAAGATCACCGGTTTGGGCGCTTATGATGCGCAAAAGCACAATCCCTCCGGCGCGCGCGTCGAAGAGATCGACCTGACGGGTCTGGTGATGATGCCGGGCGTGATTGATCCGCATCTGCATCTCGGTCACGGCAAGGACATTGCCCGCCCGCGCGTGCCCGAAGATGCGGCGCAGGAATCGGCGGCTGCCGCAGTCGGCGGGATTACAACCTTCATCCCCTATCTGATGAGCAGCGAGCCGTTCGAGACGCAGTTCGATGACGTGTGCGCCGTCACACAGGCCGGAAGCCGGATCGACTTCGGTTACCACTTCATCATTTCCACCGAGGCGCAACTGGCGGGCGTGCCGCTTTATGCGCGCAAACACGGGGTCACCTCGTTCAAGATTTTCATGAACAATCGCGGCGGCGAAGGGGCGCGTCTCGGCCTGCCCGATATTGACGACGGCTATCTGTTCCGGCTGTGCGAAGCCGCGGCCGCGCATGGCGGGGTGGTGTGCCCGCATCCCGAAACCATCGAAATCGCATGGGTGCTGCGCGAGCGGCTGAAGCAGAGCGATCCCGAAGGCAAAGGCGGCTTGGCGACCTGGAATGCCTCGCGGCCCGATTTTGTCGAAGCCGATGCGGTGCAACGCGCTGCCTATCTCGGCAAGGTCACCGGCGCGCCGGTCTATATCGTCCATACCTCGTCGCAAGCAGCCCTTGATGCGGCTTTGATGCAGCGTCGGGCGGGCAGTCGGGTAACGATTGAAACCTGCCCGCATTATCTGACCCATGACGAGACATGGTCGGGTGGCGTGGTCGGCAAGATCAACCCGCCTTTGCGCGCCGCCAAAGACCGCGAGGCGCTGTGGCAGGCGATTGCAGACGGCCATGTCGATACCATCGGCACCGATCATGTCCATCGCGATATCAGCTTCAAATCGGCTTCGGTCTGGGATGCCTCGCCCGGTTGCCCGGGGCTTGAAACCCTGTTGCCGGTGATGCTCAGCGAGGGCCATGCCAAGCGCGGCCTGCCGCTGGCGCGCATTGCAGAACTGACCGCCACCAATGTCGCCAAAGCCTTCGGCCTGTCCGACCGCAAGGGCTCGATTGCCGTCGGTATGGATGCGGATTTTGCGGTGATCGACCCCGAAGCCCGCTGGGTTGTGGACAAGCAGCATCTGAAAAGCTCGGCGGGCTATTCCATCTATGAGGGGCAGGAGCTGACGGGCCGCGTGATCCATACGGTGCTGCGCGGGCGCATGATCATGCGGGATTTGCAGCTAGACGATCAGGCCGTCGGCGGCGGACGCTATCTGTCGCGTTTGCCTGTTTAAACCGAAAAAGGAGGCCGCCATGGCCATCATCGAACAGCGCACCTACCGGATCAAGGTCGGCATGGTGCAGGATTATCTGCGGTTTTATCACACCGAGGCATTCGAGATCCATTGCCGCTATCTCGGGCCGTCGATCGGCTGGTTCTATACCGATATCGGCGGGCTGAACGAGATCGTGATGATGTGGCGCTACGAGGATTATGCCGACCGCGAGGCACGGCGCACGGCACTGTATGCCGATCCGCAATGGCTGGCCTTTATCCCCAAAACGCGCGACTATATCGAGCAGATGGACAATAAAATTCTCAAACCCGCTTTCTTCTCGCCCCTGCAATAAGGAGACAAGCCATGGCCTTCGTCTGTGATATTCCGGCCAAGCCGACCGAACAACTCGATGATGGTTGCGTGCGCATCACCCGCTGGGATTTCGAACCGGGCGCGGTGACCGGCTGGCATACCCATGCCTGGCCCTATGTGGTGGTGATGCTGGTCGACGGCATCCTGTCGGTCCATGACGGCAAGACTGTCATCGATGTGCCGCTGAAAGCGGGGCAGTCCTATCGCCGTCTGGCCAATGTGCAGCACGATGTCAAAAACGGCTCGGACCACCCGATTGCCTTTATCGAGATCGAAATCATGCGGCCCGATAAAATCAACGAGCTGCCTGCTTAAGCCTCATTCAGGTAACGGGCGTCGAGATGCGCCTCGAAATCCTTGGGATCGAGCGGCTTGCCCGTGGCTTGCCGCATCAGATCGTTGAAGCCGAGCAGGCTGCCCTGGCTGTGGACATTCTGGCGCAGCCAGCCCAGCAGCGGGCCGAAATCGCCTTGCCCGAGTGCGGCATCAAGACCGCTGACCTGTTTGCGCGCCGCATTCATCAATTGTGCGGCCGCCATCGCACCCAGCGTGTAGCTCGGGAAATAGCCGAACAGTCCGTCATACCAGTGGATGTCCTGCAACACGCCATGGGCATCGTCGGGCGGGGTAATCCCGAGCAGAGCATGGAGCGCGTCGTTCCATGCCGCAGGCAGATCGGCCACGTGCAGATCACCGCTGATCAGGGCCTGTTCCAGCTCGAAGCGCATGATGACATGGGCGGGATAGGTCATCTCGTCGGCATCGACGCGGATAAACCCGCGCTCGATCCTGCGCCATAAGCGGCCCAGATTGGCAGCCCCGTAAGGCGCGGCATCGCCTTTGAAGGTGGTGTGCAATTCCTTGCCGAGCCAGCCCAGATAGGCATCGGACCGGCAGGCCTGCATTTCGACGATCAGCGACTGGCTCTCATGCGCGGCCATGCCCGCGGCATAGCCGACGGGTTGGCGGGCGTAATCTTGCGGCAGGCCGCGCTCGTACAAAGCATGGCCGGTCTCGTGCATCACGCCCAACAGGCTTTTGGCGAAATTGGCCTCGTCATAACGGGTGGTGATGCGGACATCGGCGGGAATGCCGCCGCAAAACGGATGGGTCGAGCGGTCCAGCCGCGAATGGTCGGCCTCGAGACCGGCGCGCTGCGACAGGCTGCGGCACAGGCTTTCCTGCAAGGCGGTGGGAAACGGCCCTTGCGGCATCACGGGGGCGGGGCGGCGCGCCTGCAGGGCTTCGGCCCGCGGCAGTGCGTCTTTGAGATAGGTTTTATAGGCGGCAAAGACGGGGACGACATCGGCGGCATAAATGCCGGGCTGGAAGCCGTCCATCAATGCGTCATGGGGGGCGAGCGACAAAGCCCCGCCGAGCGCCTGCGCCTGCTCGCGCACCAGCGTGACGACCTCTTTCAAAGCGGGACGCACAAGGGCGAAATCGCTGCTCTGGCGGGCCTGCCGCCAGATTTTCTCGCAAGCCGAATTGGCCCGCGCCTGCGCTTCCACCAGATCGGGCGGCAGGGCAACGGCGCGGATATGGGCCTGCCGCATCAGTGTCAGATTGGTGGCTTGCCACAGACCGAGCTGTGCCTTGTGCTGTTCGGCCTCTGCCAGATCATCCGGGACGGCGGGTTCGATCAGCATGCCATGGGCGAGGCTGGCCAAGACCGCCAGCTGATCGCCGCGTGCCTGTCCGCCGCCCGGCGGCATCATCGCAGAGGCATCCCAACCGAGCATGGCAGAGGCTTCATGGATGGTGGCCATGCGTTCGAAACGCTGGCGCAGGCGGTCATAGGCAGCAAGGTGTGTCATCATCGGCTCGATCGGCAAAGAGGGCGTTAAGGCGTCCATCCTACCGCATGGTTCCCGATGACGCCATCTCGGAGGTTTAGGGCATGCAACCCAGCTATGCCCGCGAAAAGCCGTGACACCGGCCGTGCAGCTTGTAAAATCAAAACAGAACAAAACAATGAACCTATCAGGGCAGGACAGCATTATGAGCACTCAGCATCAGTCGGGCGGCACGGCACTCTCGGGCAAAATCGCATGGATCACCGGCGCGGGATCGGGCGTCGGCGAGGCTGCTGCCGTGCTGATGGCGCGCGCAGGCGCGACAGTGGTGCTGACAGGCCGGCGCCTCGAGCCGCTCGAAGCGGTCGCAGCCCAGATCACTGCGGCAGGCGGCACGGCGATGGTGGCAGCGGGCGATGTGACCGACAAGGCCACGGCGGCAAACGTCGTCGCGCAGATTGTCGCACGCTTTGGCCGTCTGGATATTCTGGTCAACAATGCGGGCATGAACATCAAAAACCGTAAGCTCGCCGAATTGACCCCCGATACCATCGACGAGATGGTGGCGGGCAATCTCAACGGGGCCTATTACAATGTGCTGGCGGCCCTCAATGTCATGCGCCTGCAAAAAGACGGTGTGCTGATCCATACCGCCTCATGGGCGGGCAAATATATCTCGCAGATTTCGGGCAGCACCTATTCCACCGCCAAGGCCGCTGTGATTGCGATGAGCGAGACCATCAATATCGAAGAGTTCCGCAACGGCATCCGTTCCTCGGTGCTGTGCCCCAATGAAATCGCCACGCCGATGCTAGAAAAACGGCCGGTCAAAGTCACCGACGAGGAAAAAGCCCGCATGCTGCAGATGGAGGATATGGGCAATCTGATCGTCTATATCGCCAGCCAGCCGCCGCATGTCTGCATCAACGAGGTGGTGATCAGCCCGACATGGAACCGCTTTTACGAGAAGATGATCTGACGCTCAGTAATTGTTGAAAATCTTCAGATAGTCTTTGTTGACTGTGGTGGTTTTGACACTGAACGGCTCGCAATCGACATAGACCTCGAAGCTTGTGTTGATTGCGGCCTGCAACGGATATCTGGCAAAGACCGTGTGGCAGCGGCCTTTGTTGATGATAATATCGCTGATCACCAGATTGTCGGTTTTGGAGCGATAGCGCAGCACATGCATGCCATTGCTGGAGCGCGATTTGGAGACGCTGAATTCGCTCGGCACGATCTCCTTGGCCATTTCCTCTTGCGCCAGGGAAGGCAGCGTCATGGCGGGCGAGACCACCAATCCCAAGGCCAGCAGGCCAGATCCGAACAGTTTACGCATAGGCAACACCCCCGCTTTGTCTGCCATCATGGGCGCAAAGCAGGCTTGAGGTCAATCAAGCGGTGTATAGAGGTCTGCTTTGTCGGTGGCGCCGATGCTGGTGTAGAACACATGCAGATTGTGGCGGGCCAGAAAACTGCCGCGTCCTTTGACGGCCCCTTCCCATTCGGGCCGCTCACCCAGTTGCAGGCAGGTGAGCCAGCATTCCTCGATCAGACCGAGGTTATGGGCGGCTTGATCGGGCTGGTTCAGTGCCATATCGAGCAACAGATCACCCAGCACGAAATAATAATCGGGCGAGGTGGCGTAACGGGCCTGCATCCGGTGGGCAAGGGTCAGACCCTCCTCGAATTGTCCGGTCATTTTCAGGCAATACAACATCCGTACCACCAGATCGTGATGCCACGGCTGTTCCGGCCCGCAACGCGACAGGGACGCCCTGTAATGGCTGCAGGCTTGGGAAAACCCGTGGGCGACCTCGAATTCCTTGCCGGATTGGTAATGCAGATAGGGATCGTCCGGATGGGCGATCAGCGCCTGTTGCAACAGGGCCTGATTGCGGCCCTGCTTGCGCCGGAGCTGCTCGTTCTCGTAGCCGTCATGGCCGACCCGGATGTCCAACTGGCGGCGCGGATGGCTGTGGACGGGCTGTTCGTGCACCGCGCCGGTGAAACGCACTGCTTTGGGCAGCAGGCGGGTCAGCCAGCAGGCGGATTCATCCTTGCGTTGATCGGCGTCGAAACTGCTTTCGACCAGCACGGCACCAACAAAATTCTGGTCAGCGAAATTCTGGTTTGCAAAATCCTGCTTTTGCTGGCTGACGGCGCGCAACAGCGGGCCACCCGAGATCAGCCATTCATCGGCATCGAGCACCAGATTCCAGTCGGCACGGGAATGGTCAAGGGCGGTATTGCGGGCGGCGGAAAAATCATCACACCAGTTGAAATGATAGACCTCGGCCCCGAACGAGCGGGCAATCGCGACGGTCTGGTCGCTTGATCCGGTATCGAGCACGATCATCTGGTCGACCCATGGCGCCACGCTTTCGATGCAGCGGCCGATGCAGCGGGCCTCGTTGCGGGCAATCATCACCAGCGCGATGGTCTTGTCTGTCGGGTCGGTCGAGCCAAGGGCGGGATGGGGCATGGCTCAGGCCGGCAGTTCGATATGGCCGCCCAGTTCGACAACATGGGCGGGCGGGATGGCGTAATAATCGGTCGCACTCAGCATGTTGCGATGAAGCGCGATGAAAATGGCATCGGAGATGGTGCGCCACAGGCCGGTGGCGTGCGAGGTGATGCGCTCGCGGCCGATAAAAAACGATACGTCTTTCAGTTTGAAATGGAATTCCTTGATGCGCAATTGCGCCAACACCCGCAGGATGCGCGGTTCTTCGAAAAAGCCGTAATGCAGGCGGACAATATGGATGTCATTGTCGAGCGCAATCACCTGCATCCGGTGTTCGTCGCGGATATAGGGCGTGGTGGTGGTTTCCACCACCATCAGGATCACCCGCTCGTGCAGCACATGATAATGGTTGATGCTGTGCAGCAGTGACAATGGCACAACTTTGGTATTGGGCACCATGAAAATCGCCGTGCCCGGAACACGCGGCAGCGTATGGACCTTCAATTGTTTGATGAAATCGTCGAGCGGGGTGGCCTCGTGCCAGCGGGCTTTCAGCAACCGCTCGCGTCCGTGCACCCATGCCATCATCACGAAAAAGATCAGGGCAGCGACTGTCAGCGGAAACCAGCCGCCATGCGCGAATTTGAGCAGGTTGGAGCCGAAGAACAACAGATCAATGGCAAAGAACAGCCCGAACAGCGGCAAGGCCAGCCATGGCTTCCAGTGCAGACGGCGGATCATCACCAGACAGGCCAATGCCGTCACCATACCCATCGTGCCGGTAACGGCAATGCCATAGGCCGATGCCAGACTGTCGGAGGTCCGGAATGTCACCACAAGCGCGACCACCGCCAGAAACAGGAACAGATTGACCTGCGAGACGTAGATCTGGCCGATTTCATCACTGGAGGTATGGTGGATGCGGATGCGCGGGATATAACCCAGTTGCACTGCCTGATTGGCGATCGAAAACGCGCCCGAAATCACGGCCTGCGAGGCAATGATGGTGGCCAAAGCGGCCAGTCCGACCATCGGAAACAGGGCCCAATCGGGGGCCAGCCGGTAAAAGGGATGGGTGATCGCCGTCGGGTCATCCAGCAACAGCGCACCCTGACCGAGATAGTTCAGCAACAAGGACGGCAGGACAATCAACAGCCATGTGCGGCTGATCGGTGCCGCGCCGAAATGTCCCATATCGGCATAAAGCGCCTCGCCGCCTGTGATGGTGAGGACTACCGCCCCCAGAATGGCCATGCTGATTGTCGTATGGTGCAACAGGAACTGGACACCATAGCGAGGGTCAAAAGCAAGGAGAACAGAGGGATTGTTGACCAGTGCATTCAGTCCGAGCATGGCAATCACAATAAACCAGACCAGCATGACCGGACCGAACACCATGCTGATGGTTGCTGTGCCATGTCGTTCAATCGCAAACAGGGCTGCAATCAAAACCAGTGTAATGGGGATGACATAGGGTTTGAGTAAGGGTGTCGCAATTTCAATGCCCTCGATCGCACTCAAGATAGAAATTGCCGGTGTGATGACACATTCACCATAAAACAGAGAGGCTCCTATCAATCCCATCGACAGCACAAGCCAGCGGGCGGAGTGACTTTCGACACAATTCACCGCCAGTGCCGTTAAGGCCAGGGTACCCCCTTCGCCTTTGTTATTGGCCTGCATGATAACCATCACATATTTGAATGTGATGACGATGAGCAGCGACCAGATGATCAGCGACAGGATTGCCAGCACGGTTTCATGGCTGATTCCGCCGGCGGCCTCGATGGATTGCTTGAAGGCATAAAGCGGGGAAGTGCCGATATCGCCGAATACAACACCCAGCGCGCCGATAATCAGGGTTGATTGCGGTGTGACTTTGCAGGTGTCGGCAGCGTCATGCGGCAGATGCTGCGCTGTTGAGGTCTTTCCCACGGCTTGCCGCATTCCTGCCTGTCAGAACTGTTACATCACCCGCGTCATCGTGACCAGTTCGGGCGAATGCGCCATGTGGGACAGATGGTTCTCGTTGCCTGCCACAGCATTGCGCAAAGATTGCATGGCAACCGCATATTCACCGGTCAGGCTTGTGATGCGGCTTTGGATATCCAGCAACGACACGTCATTGGCTTTTTGATCATCAAGCCCGAACAGTTGCGTGCTCATGGTGCGTTGACGCAGGCGCAAGGTTTCCTGCGCCAGATCTTCAAGCTGGTTTTGCAAGGATTCAACATGGGCCGCTATGCCACGCAGGCCGTCGACCAGATCGACTTGTTGATTGCGCATCTCGGCTTCTCCTGTTCATCTTTTAATTACGGTTATGGAGGGTATTTCTTTAGTTATCTGCGATCAGGCACCCGTCAGTCTTGATCCGTCGTAATTTTGGTCAGTTTTATCGATCACCTGTGGAAATCCGGTTTCCTAAAGTGAGAAAAATTCAAACAAAAAGTTCATTTTGAACACTGCAAATCAAATGACGTAATATTAATATCATTTAAATTTATAAT
>CAIYZJ010000203.1 GCA_903930675.1 uncultured Hyphomicrobiales bacterium | reverse complement strand
GTGCTGTCGGTGATGAACGGGTTCCGCAAGGAGTTGCTCGACAAGATTGTCGGGGTCAACGGCCATATCTTTGTCAGCGCGCTGGAAACACCGCTGACGGATTATGCCGATGTTGCAAACAAGATCGCTGCCGTGCCCGATGTTACCTTGGCGATGCCGATGGTGGAGGGGCAGGCTCTGGCTTCCTCGCCCTCTTATGCGGGCGGCGTGATGGTGCGCGGGGTGCGGCCCGAAGACCTGAAAAAGGTCAAAGTCATTGCCGGCACTATCCGCTATGGCGCGCTGGACGGCTTTGATAGCGGGCAGGGGCTGGTGATCGGCAAACGTCTGGCCGAGCAATTATTGCTGCGGGCAGGGGATTCCCTGACGCTGACCTCGCCACGCGGCGCACAAACCCCGTTTGGTACCGCGCCACGCGTCAAATCTTACCCGATTGCCGCCATTTACGAGGTCGGCATGTCGGAATTCGACTCGGCCTTTGTCTATATGCCAATGAAAGAGGCCCAGGCCTTTTTCAACCGCGACAATGATGTCAGCGTGATCGAAGTGTTTATCCGCCAACCCGATGCCATCGATACGATTAAAATGGGGATCGAGGACAGTTTGACCCGTCCGGTCATCATGAGTGATTGGCGTTTGCGAAACCGCACCTTTTTCGGCGTGTTGCAAGTGGAACGCAATGTGATGTTCCTGATCCTGACCCTGATCGTGCTGGTGGCCGCGCTCAACATCATTTCCGGCCTGATCATGCTGGTGAAGGACAAAAGTTCCGACATCGCGATTTTGCGGACCATGGGGGCCACGCGCGGGGCCATCCAGCGGATATTCCTGATCACGGGTGCGGCTATCGGCATTGTCGGAACCTTTGCGGGGCTGGGGCTGGGCATCGCTGTTGCCGCCAATATCGAGACATTGCGGGCGTTTTTCTCGCGTTTGACCAATACCAATCTGTTTCCGGCAGAATTCTATTTCCTGTCGCGGCTGCCCTCGGTGATTGACCCGTTCGAGGTTTTGACGGTTGCGCTGATCGCTTTGACGCTCTCATTGTTGGCCACGCTGTATCCGGCTTGGCGGGCGGCCAATCTCGACCCTGTCGATGCGTTGCGTTACGAGTAAGCCCGATGCAAGACATGGCCCAACAAGATCCATCGCAACTGATCCCGGAACCGGATGTTCCCGCTTTGGTGCTCGAGCATGTCCGGCTGTCCTATCTGGATGCCGAACGACGGCTGGATGTGCTGCGCGATATCGCCATCGAGGTGATGCCCGGCCAGACAGTCGCGCTGATTGCTCCTTCGGGCACCGGCAAATCAACCTTGCTGCATGTGTCGGGCTTGCTGGAACGGCCCGATGCAGGCGAGGTAAGGATCGGCGGCGTCGCCTGTTCCGCGCTCAACGATGCCGCACGAACTGAAATCCGCCGCACCGATATCGGCTTTATCTATCAGCAACACCGGCTGTTGCCCGAATTTACCGCCGTTGAAAATGTCGCTTTGCCGCAAATGATCAATGGCCTGTCGCGCCGCGATGCCGAGGAGCGCGCCAAACAAATTCTCGGCTTTCTCGGCTTGGGGGAACGCCTGACCCATCGCCCGAGCGAATTGTCGGGCGGAGAGCAGCAAAGGGTGGCGATAGCGCGCGCGGTCTCCAACCGTCCGCGCCTGCTGCTGGCCGACGAGCCGACCGGCAATCTCGATCCCGTCACTTCCGGTCATGTGTTCGATACATTGCTGACACTGGCACGCGTCTCGCGATTGGCGGCCGTGATTGCCACCCATAATCTCGAACTTGCCATGCGAATGGACCGCCGCGTGACCCTGCGGGACGGTGTGATTGTCGAGCTGCCCTAAGCGGTTGAAATCCTTCAAAATCTGTCATTGGCCAGCCCGATCATGCTTAACGAAATTAACCATGATCGATTGCGCTTGATGTTTGTTCTTATTTTGTTCTTGAAAAAGAGAACATAACTAGAACATAATCCCTTCATCACTTCAACCGATGGAGGTTTCCATGGCTCGTTTGATCATCGAAGACATCACCGAATTGGCAGGCATTGCAGCATTTATTGCTACCATCATGGTCTGGGCCCACGCCTTCGGGATGTAAGGACGGTTCATTGATCCGGCAGCTGCCTGACAAGGCATCGGCTTTGGATGGATGGATGCGCAGCCCATTTCGGACTTTACCCGCGCGGTGTCACACAGCATTGTGTGCACCTACACGGAGTGGGGTTTGATGAGTCGGTTACTGAGCGAAGTCGGGTTTGTCCATCTGCATGTCCATTCGTCCTTTTCCTTGCTGGAAGGGGCGTTGCGGATCGACGATCTCAAAAAGCTGGCACTCAAGGACCGCATGCCTGCTTTGGCGCTGACCGACACCAACAATCTGTTCGGTGCTCTGGAATTTTCCGAGAAAATGGCCGGATCGGGGATCCAGCCGATTGTCGGTATCGAATTGTCGGTGGAAACCGGCGAGGACAAAGCGCCGGGCCGCTCGGTCGGCCTGCCGCAAACCCGGCCCTCATTGGTGTTGATTGCGGCCGATGATCAGGGCTATGCGCAACTGATCCGTCTGGCGTCTCGCGCCTATATGCGATCGGGCGCGGGGGAGGCTCCCCATATCGAGCTTGATGACCTGATGGCAGAGCCCGAAGGGTTGATTGTGTTGAGCGGCGGCCCGAAAGGCCTGCTCGACCGTCCGCTGGCCCAAGGGCAGCGCGATCTGGCCGAATTGCGGTTGAAACGCCTGAAACAGGCCTTTGGAGATCGTTTTTATATCGAGTTGCAACGCCATGGCCTATCCGACGAGGAACTCGTTGAGCCGCAACTGATTGATCTTGCCTATCAGCATCACGTGCCGCTGGTGGCAACCAACGAGCCGTTTTTTGCCAAAACCACCGACTACCAGGCCCATGATGCCCTTTTGGCAATTGCCGAAGGGCGGGTGGTGTCGGATGACCAACGCCGTCGCGTCAGTCTCGAGCATCACTTTAAAACACGCGCACAAATGATTGAACTGTTTAAAGATTTGCCTGAGGCAATTTCGAACAGTGTCGAAATTGCCATGCGCTGCCATGTGCGGCCGCGCACCCAAAAACCGATCCTGCCGCGCTTTACCACGGGCGAGGGCGGGGCTGAGGTGGATGAAGCCGCAGCGCTGTCTGCGATGGCCCATCAGGGGCTCAAAGCCCGTCTGGCCATTCATGGCCCCGCAGACGGATTGACCGAGACCGATTATATCGAGCGGCTGGATTTCGAATTGTCCGTGATCGCGCGCATGCAATATCCCGGTTACTTCCTGATCGTGGCCGATTTTATACAATGGGCGAAATCGCAAGGCATTCCGGTCGGTCCGGGCCGTGGTTCCGGTGCAGGATCGCTGGTTGCCTATGCAACGACGATCACCGATCTCGACCCCTTGCGTTTCGGCCTTCTGTTCGAGCGGTTTTTGAATCCCGAACGTGTGTCCATGCCCGATTTCGATATCGATTTCTGTCAGGAGAGACGCGACGAGGTGATCCGTTATGTCCAGTATCGCTACGGGCTTGATCGGGTTGCGCAGATTATCACCTTCGGGACCTTGCAGGCTCGTGGCGTGTTGCGCGATGTCGGGCGTGTGCTGCAACTGCCCTATGGGCAGGTGGACAAGCTCACCAAGCTGGTGCCTCAAAATCCGGCCAATCCCGTCACGCTCGATCAGGCGATCGAGGGCGAACCGCGTTTGCGCGAAGCGGCACGCGAGGACGCTGTTGTCTCGCAACTGCTCGATATTGCCCGCAATCTCGAGGGCCTGCACCGCCATGCCTCGACCCATGCGGCGGGCATTGTGATCGGTGACAGACCGCTTGAAGAGATTGTCCCGCTTTATCGCGATCCGAAATCAGATATGCCGGTGACGCAATTCAATATGAAATGGGTCGAGCCTGCCGGTCTGGTCAAATTCGACTTTTTGGGCCTTAAAACCCTGACCGTGATTCAAACCGCGATCCGTCTGCTGGAAGCGCGCAATATCGTTGTCGATATTTCCACCATCCCGCTCGATGACGAAAAATCCTTCGCGATGATGGGGCGCGGTGAAACGGTCGGCGTGTTCCAGCTGGAAAGTGCGGGCATGCGCAAGGCGCTGGCCGAAATGCGCGCTGACCGTTTCGAGGACATCATCGCGCTGGTCGCGCTCTACCGACCCGGCCCGATGGCCAATATTCCGGTCTATTGCGCCCGCAAACTCGGGCAGGAGCAGGTCGAGTATCTCCATCCCATGCTCGAACCGGTGCTGAAAGAAACCCACGGCGTGATCATCTATCAGGAGCAGGTGATGCAGATCGCCCAGCTTCTGTCGGGCTATTCGCTCGGCGAAGCCGATTTGCTGCGCCGCGCGATGGGTAAAAAGATCAAATCGGAAATGGATGCCCAACGCGAACGTTTCGTGACAGGCTCTATGGAAAAAGGTCTCGGCAAGGCGATTTCCGACGAGATTT
>CAIYZJ010000202.1 GCA_903930675.1 uncultured Hyphomicrobiales bacterium | reverse complement strand
GCCGCGTCGCGCCGGTCGATGCGGAGAGTTGGTAGAATTCCTCTTTGCGCTCCATCAGATATTGGCCGAGCGCCTTCAGCATCGCCGCGCGCTCGTGGAAACTCATGCGCCGCAGGCTGTGCCCGCCTTGTTCGCGCCCGTGCGCGAGGGCTGCGGCAAAATCGAGACCACTGGCATCGATGCTGGCGACCGGCGCACCGGTTGCAGCATCAAGCAACACCGATCCGGCTTTGGCACCGCGGATCCATTGCCCGCACAGATAGCTTTCAAGAGCGCGGGGCGCGGCACTGGCAGTCATGGTCATTGGCTGTTCCTATCAGGCTGTGGTCAATTCAAATTCAGAGCGGCAAGCTGCCGGCTTGCTGCGTTTGTCCAGTCCTGCAGCAAGGCTTCGTTAGACTGGTGGCGCAGGCCGAACCGTTTCAGCGTTTCGAACCGCGCCGATCCCGCCTGACCGAAACTCGCGGCCACGCGCGGATGCCAGAAAGCCACCGCTTTGCGGGCGTCCAAACGCCCCTCCTCGCTGGCTACAATCCGGCTCAAGCCTTCCACGCCCAATTCGGCATGGCGTTGCTCGCGCGGGGCAATCGCATCGAACACTTCGGCCAGCGGCGCATAGGAGATGCGCGAGAACTCTTTCAACTGCACGCTGACAGCCAGCCCCATCAGCACATTCATCACCACTGAATCGGTCCAGCCCTGCAAAGGATAATGGAACACCGACAGGCGCATATCGCTGCCGCGCCGCATAGCCCCGTTTTCGGCGTCGCGCTCCATCCTTGCCGCCCACGGATGATGGACCGCATAACGGCCCTGATCGGCTCCGAATTCGCCCATCACGGCCAGCACGCGTTCGGCATGATCGGTCTTTTCCAGCACGATGCGGGCCGCCGCGATCCTCTCCTTGATCCCCGGCGCATCGTTGATCACTTCGGCAAATCCGGCTGAGCCCGCCAGTTCACTGTCGACAAAGGTTGCCATCAACCGCAGCAATTCGCCGCGATAGCGCGGGGGCACATTATGCGGGGCAGAGAGCTTGCCGCCCTGGGCCAGATAGTCTTCGAGCGGCATTGTTTCAGAGTGAGCGGAGACAGACATGATGGTTGCTCCCCCTTATTGATCGTAACTGACAACGAGCTTGTCGGTCAGCGGATAGCATTGGCAGGTCAGCACATAGCCCTGTTGCACCTCGTAATCCTCGAGGGCATGGTTGGTGTGCATTTCGACTTCGCCTTCCAGCACTTTGGCGCGGCAGGTCGAACACACACCCGCCTTGCAGGCATAGGGCGCATCGAGGCTGTTTTCGAGCGCGGCATCCAAGAGGCTCTGGCCCTGTTTGGGCATTTTGAAACTGCGGGTCGCTCCGTCCAGCGTCACCATCGCCTCGCATGTGTCGGCGCGATCGGCCACCGAGCTGCTGACCGTCCTGGCCTTGGCGCGGCCCGGCTGGCCCGAGGCAAACAGTTCGAATTTGATCTGGCGGTCGGTCATGCCATGGTCGCGCAAGGCGGCAGCAATGGCCAGCATCATCGGTTCGGGCCCGCAGATGAAAGCGATGTCGACAGAGGGCAGGTCAATCCATGACCGGAAAAGCTGGCTGCATTTATCGCCGTCGATCCGGCCGGTGAACAGATCAATCTCCTGCGATTCCGTTTCCAGAATAGGCGAAAGGGGAAGAAATCGGTGTCCAACCAGAAGACCCGTTTTGAACTGTGGTGTATGCTAAAGATGCGCCGCCTG
>CAIYZJ010000201.1 GCA_903930675.1 uncultured Hyphomicrobiales bacterium | reverse complement strand
GCGGCTTTTCCGGTGATTGTGCTGCTGTTCCTGACAGGGGTGCTGATCCAGCGGTTCATCATCCAGCCTTTGCTGGATGCCGATGAACATATCCAGATTTTTGCCACCGTCGGCCTGTCGACCGCTCTGGTCAATCTGGCTTTGATGGTGTTCGGGGCCGATCTCTATTCGGTCACCAGTCCCGATATCCGTGTGACGGTCAAACTGGGCACCTATAATGTGCTGGTGGGTCAGCTGGTGATGCTGGGCGCGGCGATTGCGCTGGTGGTGGGCTTGCATGCCTTCATGCACAAGACCGCTTTGGGCCGCGCGATCAGGGCCACCGCGCAAAACCGCAATGCCGCATTGCTGATGGGGGTTCGGGTCAACCAGATCTATATCATCACCTTCGGAATGGGGGCGGCCTGTGTCGGTCTTGCGAGCGCGCTGGTGTCGCCGTTGTTTCCTGCTACCCCGACAGTGGGCACCTATTTCGTGCTAACGGCCTTTGTGGTCGTGGTGCTGGGCGGTATGCGCAGCATGTATGGCGCGTTTTGGGGGGCAATGATCATCGGACTGGTCGACAGCCTCTCGGCCTATTACATCGCGCCGGATCTGAAGGAAGTGGTCTATTTCGCCATCTTCATCCTGATTTTGATTTTCAAGCCGACGGGTCTGTTCGGCTTTGGCCGCGGGACGGAGTGATCTCATGTCGCAACAACCGATGATCGACGTGCAACGCGGGTCCATGGTGCACATGCTCGCCTTCCAGCTGACCCGCCCGCAGGTCTATTGCTCGCTGGCTTTGCTGTCGCTGCTGGTGCTGATTCCGGTGCTTTCGGGATCGGCCTTTCTGATCCATATCTTTGTCACCATCTGCGTATTTGCGGCCCTGTCGACCGCCTGGAACATTGTCGGCGGCTATGCCGGACAGCTGTCGCTGGGCCATATGATGTTTTACGGCATCGGGGCTTACACGACCTCGCTGCTGGTCACCCATTTCGGGCTGACACCGTGGATCGGCATGTGGATCGGAGCGGTGCTGGCAGCCATTGTCGGGGCGGGTGTCGGCTATCCCTGTTTCCGCTTGCGCGGTCCGTTCTTCTCGCTGTCCACCATTGCCTTTCTGGAAGTGATCCGGCTGCTGTCGATCCATTTTGTCGGATTGACCGGCGGCTCGGCCGGACTGATTGTGCCGCTCAAAATCGGCTGGGCATGGATGGTGTTTTCAGACAAGGCCAATTACCTCTATATCGCCTTCTCGCTGCTGCTGCTCTGCCTCGGCGTGTCGCTGGCGATCCGGCAATCGCGGCTCGGCTTCTATCTGACAGCGGTGCGCGAGCGCGAGGATGCGGCTCTGGCGGCGGGCATCAACAATTCGAACGTCAAGCTGAAAGCGGTTGTGGTGTCGGCGATGCTGACCGCGCTGATCGGGGCGTTCCATGCGATGTATCTGACCTTTCTGGAGCCTGCGACGATGTTCTCGCTCGGCACCTCCATCGAGGTCGCGATGTTCTCGCTGATTGGCGGACTGGGAACGGTGGCCGGTCCGCTGCTCGGCACGGTGCTGGTGGTGCCCTTGGCGGAATTGGCGCGTGGCTGGCTGGGGGCATCGGCCAGCGGCTTGCACGGGGTCGTCTATGGCACGGTGCTGGTGCTGATTACGCTGACGCTACCGGCCGGTCTGGTCGGCACATTCGGACCGAAGGTGAGCGCGCTGGTTGCCCGCTTGCCCGGCGGCAACCGGCGTCTGGCCGACCGGATCACTCCCGCCTTGCGCCGGATCGACGGCACCAAAGGCGAGGATCTGATCAGGACCAATGATCTTGTGATGCG
>CAIYZJ010000200.1 GCA_903930675.1 uncultured Hyphomicrobiales bacterium | reverse complement strand
GCGAACATCTTCTTGACCGCTTCGTCGCCGGCATCTTCCTTGGAGACATTGCCGAAGCCGATGCCCTGGCTTGCCATATCGGCAGCGCCCGCATTGGTGGTCATGATCAGCACGACATTGCGGAAATCGACCGATTTGCCGTTATGATCGGTCAGCTTGCCGTGATCCATGATCTGCAACAGGATGTTGAACAGATCGGGATGGGCCTTCTCGATTTCATCGAGCAGCAGGACGCAATGCGGATGCTGGTCGACGCCGTCGGTCAGCAGGCCGCCCTGATCAAAGCCGACATAGCCGGGAGGCGCGCCGATCAACCGCGAAACGGTGTGACGCTCCATATATTCCGACATATCGAACCGGATCAGTTCGACGCCGAGGCTTGAGGCCAACTGGCGCGCCACTTCGGTTTTGCCGACGCCCGTGGGTCCGGCAAACAGATAGTTGCCGATCGGCTTTTCGGGATCGCGCAGACCGGCGCGGGCCAGTTTGATGGCCGAAGTGAGCGTGGCAATTGCCTGATCCTGCCCGTAAACGACCCGCTTCAGGGTTTCATCGAGATGCTGCAGCACTTCTGCATCGTCTTTGGAGACGGTTTTGGGCGGGATCCGCGCCATGGTCGCGATTGTGGCTTCGATTTCCTTGATCCCGATGGTTTTGCGGCGTTTGGCCAGCGGCACCAGCATTTGCGATGCACCGGTCTCGTCGATCACATCAATGGCTTTATCGGGCAATTTGCGATCGCCGATATAGCGCGAGGACAGCATCACCGCCGCCTCGATCGCCTCGTTGGTAAAGCGCACATTGTGGAAGTCTTCGTAATAGGGTTTCAGCCCCTTCAAAATGGCAATCGCATCGGGGATTGAAGGCTCGGCCACATCGATTTTCTGGAAACGCCGCACCAAAGCGCGGTCTTTTTCGAAATGCTGGCGGTATTCCTTATAAGTCGTGGAACCGATGCAGCGCAAAGTGCCGGCAGCCAAAGCGGGCTTCAGGAGATTGGACGCATCCATCGCGCCGCCCGATGTCGCCCCTGCCCCGATGACCGTATGAATTTCGTCGATAAACAGCACGGCCTTCTTGTGCTGCTCGATTTCCTTCATGACCTGTTTCAGCCGCTCTTCGAAATCTCCGCGATAGCGGGTGCCCGCCAGCAAGGAACCCATGTCGAGGGAATAGACGGTAACGCCTTGCAGCACTTCGGGTACTTCGTGCCGCTCGATCATCAAAGCGAGGCCTTCGGCAATCGCCGTCTTGCCGACACCGGGATCACCGACGAAAAGCGGGTTGTTCTTCTGGCGGCGGCACAGGACCTGAATCGTGCGGGCCACCTCGGCCGTGCGGCCGATCAACGGATCAATGCGTCCTTCCAGTGCTTTTTTGTTGAGATTGACGCAATAGGCATCCAGCGCATCCGGTTTTTTGCCGCCCTCGCCTTCACCGTCACGCTGGTTGGTCCGGCGCGCCTCGTCATCCGCCCCGTCAGGGTCGACACCGCGCGGCGGGCGGTTCTCGCTTGCCACCACGCCTTTGGCGATCCCGTGCGAGATGTAATTGACCGCATCATAGCGGGTCATATCCTGCTCTTGCAGGAAATAGGCGGCATGGCTCTCGCGCTCGGCAAAAATCGCCACCAGGACATTGGCGCCCGTTACCTCGTCACGGCCCGAAGACTGGACATGGATCACCGCGCGCTGGATGACGCGCTGGAAACCGGCTGTCGGATTGGCATCGTCTCCATTATGCGAGACCAGCGTCAGCAGTTCCTCGTCGATATAATGGGTCAGATTGCGCTGCAGCAGGGCAATATCGACCCCGCAGGCGCGCATGACGGCTGCCGCATCGGCATCATCGGTCAAGGCCATCAACAGATGCTCGAGCGTGGCAAATTCGTGATGATACTGGTTGGCCAAAGCCAAAGCCCGGTGCAGGGCCTGTTCCAGACTACGCGAGAAGGACGGCATGAACCCGAATCCCTTTTAAGATTTTTCCATCACGCATTGCAGCGGATGCTGATGTTTGCGCGCGAAATCCATCACCATCGTCACTTTGGTTTCTGCGACCTCGTAAGTATAGACGCCGCAGAGACCGACACCGTTCTGATGCACATGCAACATGATTTCCGTCGCTTCTTCTATTGTTTTATTGAAGAAACGTTGCAGGACACGCACCACGAACTCCATGGGAGTATAGTCGTCATTGAGCAAAAGCACACGGTAAAGGCTCGGTTTTTTGGTTCTCGTGCGGGTCAATACCGCGGTGCCCGAATCCCCGTCCGATGTCCGCACAGGCCTAGACGAGGACACAGCAACTCCATCCGGCAGCGACATTTGCAAGGGATCTTGCAAGGCTCCGCCTCGTGATTTCAGTTGCCCAACCATGCCCGACATGCTCTCAATCCATACCACCACATCACCAATGTAGGGTGCAAGATCCCTCCGCGCCAGTCCTTGTGCCCGATTGTTGCAGAATAGTCAGTGGCAAAACACAAAAAAACCCGGCCAGAGCCGGGTTTTGATCTTGGATAGAAAAGGAGAAAGGCTTATTTGCCGGTTGCCTTGGTCAAAGCCACTTCGTAGGGCTTCACGGCGTCTTTGGTGATCGTGCCGACGATTTCACCGACCTTGGTGGCATAAGAGACGAAACCGTCATAAGCCGACTTTGAGTAAGCGGTCTGGATTTCGAACACTTTGTCGAGGCTCTTGGCAGCAACCAGCTTTTCAACCAGCGCGGACTGATCCTGAAATGCCTTCTTGGAATAGTCTGCGGTTTCGGTGGCCAGGGTCTGGACGTTCTTGGTGGTTGCGCCGAGGTTCTTTACAGCGGCTTCCACATTGGTCTTGCCGATCTTCTGAATTTCTTCGAACTGGGAAAACATGACATATCTCCAAAAAAGGCTGCCTTGGCAGCTAAAAGGGTTGAGCATTCCAATTGGCCCAAAGCTTTCAACGGTGCCTTTAGAGGTGTGCCGTTTCGCTCCAGCCTGACTGACCTGAAAACTGACGCTCTGACAGGTCACTGTCATGGAGTTAATTTATGTGCATCGCACCATTTCGTCAACAATAAATATTGCACTGCAACAATCGTTTTGCAAAAAACCTCTCATCCCTTGGTCGCGGTTTTGGTCCGGTTTTGTGAAAAAGTCGGTTTTGGGAACAAATGTGCCATTGGACTGTCCTTGTTAACCCGTAAGTAACCCAGCCAACCTAAAAGCATTTTTGTACGAAGGCCCTAGTGGTCTGATTGGAATGCCAGTTTCGTTTTGGGGGCACGGCGAATGGGTTTGCTGAGTTTTGCGTCGGTGAGACAAACAATCGTCTCCAGTGCTGTGATTGCCTCTGTCGTGCTGGGGACTGCCTGTGGCGCACAGGCGGCCACGCGCAAGCGGCCGCAGGTCGGCGGCTATTCGCCCCCCACGGCTGCCATCGTTGTCGATGCGAAAACCGGCAAGGTGCTTTTCGCCGAAAATCCCGACGCGCCCCGCCATCCCGCCTCTGTGACCAAGGTCATGACGCTCTATCTGCTGTTCGAACAACTCGATCGCGGCAAAATGACACTCTCGACCGAATTGAAGGTCTCGGCCCATGCCCAGCGTCAGGCTCCCTCAAAATTGGGCGTGTCGGCTGGCGATACGATTACCGTCGAAGATGCAATCAAAGCACTGGTGACCCGCTCGGCCAATGATGTCGCATCCGTGATTGCCGAAAACATCGGCGGCACTGAATCCAATTTTGCCCAGTTGATGACCCGCAAAGCGCGCGCCATCGGGATGAGCCACACTGTCTATAAAAACGCGTCCGGCCTGCCCGATCCGGGACAGATCACCACTGCACGCGATCTGGCGACGCTTGGTCGCGCCGTGCAAAGCCGCTTCCCGAAATATTACCCCTATTTCGCCACCCGCAGCTTCAATTACGAAGGCGAAGTGATCGGCAACCACAATCACCTGTTGGGCCGGATCGAA
Source organism: uncultured Hyphomicrobiales bacterium (assembly GCA_903930675.1). Taxonomy (GTDB): domain Bacteria; phylum Pseudomonadota; class Alphaproteobacteria; order Rhizobiales; family Beijerinckiaceae; genus CAIYZJ01. Next base: position 4,589 of record CAIYZJ010000200.1, on the reverse strand, counting down.
GGGGTAGACGGGATCAAAACCGGGTTTACCCGCACCTCCGGCTTCAACCTGCTGACCTCGGCCAAACTCGACGGCCACCATATAGTCGGCGTGGTGATGGGCGGACGCACCGGCCCCTCGCGTGACAATACCATGGCGCGGTTGGTGCAAACCTATCTGCCCAAATCCTCGGTGACAGGCTCGATGCCGGTGATGGCGGATGCCGATACGGATGCCAAGCCTTTGACCACCGGCAGCGTCAATCCACGCATTGTTCCGCCCGCCGACATCGCACAAATCAAATCACAAGATTCCAAACCGCAAGACACGAAAACCGCAACCAAAGCGGTTGCCAAAGCCAAACCACCCACATGGATGGTGATGGTGGGTGATGCCAATACCTCCAAAGAGGCCGCTGCCATGATGGGACGCGCCAAAAAACAATCCAAAGGCATTCTGGCCAAAGCTGATTCGGGCATGGTCACCGTCAAATCCAGAATCAAAACCACCTATCTCGCCCGTTTCAACGGCTTATCGGAACATGATGCCTTGGCGGCTTGCAAAAACCTCAAAGGATCGGGGCTGTCATGCTCCGCAACCCGCTTATGAGCGAGCCAAACCCAATGACCGCCAGGAACAGAACCGCCGCACAATTACAGGCCAGCCGCCGCGCTTTAGCGCTGAGTCTGGAGCAGAATATCGCGGGCTTGGTTAACCCGGGTAGCAAGATACGTCGTTCCCCCCTGATCGGGATGAATTTTCTTCATCAACTCGCGGTGGCTCCGGTGGATGGCCTCCGCGGTCGCGCCTTTCTCAAGGCCCAGCACCTGATAGGCCTCATCTTCGGTCATGCCCGTGCCCGCGCGATGCTCGGGACTCCCCGTATAGCCGTCAGCCTGATTTGCTTCACGCCCGGTGGCAGACCCGCCGTTAAAATGCGAATGAAACAATCCCGAGACGCTGCCTGACAACAAATACATTCCCAATCCTGCCAGTCCCATCGCCACGTCGATACGGCCTTTGAGGAGCAGGATCAAAGCAAAACCCAATGCAAGAGCGCCGCCGCCTTGTTTGACGAGCGCAATTTTAGTCTCATCCTTGCCATAGGTCTTGATGGCCCACCAGATGCCACCAGCCGCCAGCAAACCCAACAGCAGCATGATCATTGGCCAAGTTCTCCGTCATTGTCAGGCTTCATATCAGCCCAAGCTGCGCCAATTCACGCCGCATGTCATCGGGCATATCGACAATGGCTGCCTCGCCCGCTGAAATATCGGCGGGTTTTTCGTGATCAGCCAGATAACGCCAGCCCTGAAAGGCACGGCAAGGACGCGGCACAATCGGAATCAGTTCGGGTACCAGCACCAATTGGCAACGCCCGATGCCGCTGTTGTCGGTAAAGGGGCGAATATCGCGCAACACCTGACGGCACGAAACCTGCCCCTTGATCACCCAATAGAGCGATCCGCCGTCCAGCAATTCCTCGACCCGCTTCGGGACCATGCGGGTGGTATGGATTTGTTCTTCCGCCTGCCCCGAGCGGCGGCGCATGGTCATGCTCATGCTGATCCAGTCTTCCAGATCAGAGATCGAAGCCACGCCGACACATAATTTCAACAGATGCAGAGCCATCCCACTTCACTACCCCAAAGCCGGTCGCCACACCAACCAAAGCAAGGGCTTAGCTGTGGATAGGTCCGGCAATCCATTATTTGCTGCCGTCGTCCACCATGCCGCCCGCCTTTTTCCATGCACCAAAGCCGCCTTCGATATGGGCAACGGGTTTCAGGCCCATGTCATGCGCTGTCTTGGCCGCCAAAGCCGAGCGCATGCCGCCGGCACAGAAAAACACATAGCGCTTGTCCTGCGCAAATACCGGCTTGTGATAGGGGCTGTCGGGATCAATCCAGAATTCCAGCATGCCGCGCGGACAATGAAACGCCCCGGGAATACGCCCCTCGCGCTCCAATTCACGCGGATCACGCAGATCGACAAGCACGACATCCTCGCGCTCGACCAGTGCCAAAGCCTCGGAGGTCGGGATGGTCCCGATCACGGCATTGGCCTCGGCCAACATGGATTTGACGCCTTTGGTGATGGTCTGCGACATGAAAAACCCCGTTTGTTCACATGAGATCCCAGACTTGCCCAAAGCCGCCAAACGGTCAACAGCCAAACAACCGGCGCAAAATATCTTGTGCGACGCAGAGGCTTTCGCCACATTGGCGCAATGATTGACTTCACCATTCAAGACAGTGCGGCCGTCGGGATTTTTCTTGTCACGTGGTATGCCTACCACACGGCAGTGGAATCCTCGCGTTTGGGCCATAAAAGCCTCAACCAGCTGATGCACACCTATCGCATGGTGTGGATGGAGCGGATGCTGGCCCGCGATGTCCGCATTATCGACACCCAGATCACGGCGGGACTGCAAAACGGCACCTCGTTTTTTGCCTCGACCTCGCTGTTTGCCATCGGCGGATCGCTGACTTTGTTGCGCGCCACCGATGATGTGATCAACCTGTTTGCCGATCTGCCGTTGGGCCTCAACACCTCCCGCACGTTGTGGGAAATCAAGGTGATGGGACTGGCGATGATTTTCACCTATGCCTTTTTCAAATTCGCCTGGGCCTATCGGCTGTTCAACTATGCCGCCATTCTGATCGGCGCGACTCCGCCGCCGCAAGAAGTGGATACCGAAACCGCGCAACGCTTTGTGCATGAAACAGGCGCGATTTTTACCGAGGCCGGACGCCATTTCAACCGTGGCCAGCGCGGGCTGTTTTTCTCTCTTGCCTATATCGGCTGGTTCGCCTCGCCCTATGTGCTGCTGGCCACCACCGCTGCCATTGTGGTGATGCTGGTGCGCCGGCAATTCACCTCACCCGCCCATGCTGCCGCCGAAAATCTGACGGTGAAAACCGATCCGGCGATCAAGACCGATGGAAACAATCACCCATGACCGAACCGGTAAAAATCTCGCACGAGCTGCTGGAAACCACACTGTTGGCACTGGCGGCCGAACAGGGAGCCGCCAAAACCTTCTGCCCGTCCGAGGTCGCCCGCAAGGTCGGCGGCTCGCATCCCGATCATTGGGGGCCGCTGATGGTGCCCCTGCGCCGCATCGCGGTGCGGCTGGCGCATGAAGGGCGTCTGGTGATCTATCGGAAGGGAAAACCGGCCGATCCCAATGATTTCAAAGGGATTTACCGGCTCGGCCTGCCCAAAGAACACTAGGCTCACACAGTCTTTTCAAACAATTCACGACCGATCAGCATCCGGCGGATTTCGCTGGTTCCTGCGCCGATTTCATACAATTTGGCATCGCGCAACAGGCGGCCAGTCGGGTAATCATTGATATAGCCATTGCCGCCCAAAATCTGGATCGCATCCAGTGCCATCTGCGTGGCCTTTTCGGCGGCAATCAGAATCGCTCCTGCCGCATCTTCACGGGTGGTCTCGCCCCTGTCGCAGGCCTTGGCAACCGCATAGACATAGGCTTTGCAGGCATTCATCATCACATACATATCGGCGAGCTTGCCCTGTATCAACTGGAACGAGCCGATCGGCTGGCCGAATTGCTTGCGCTCGTGCACATAGGGAATCACGATATCCATCGCCGCCTGCATGATGCCGAGCGGTCCGGCCGCCAGCACGGCGCGCTCGTAATCCAGCCCCGACATCAGCACATTCACGCCCTTGCCGACTTGGCCAAGCACGTTCTCCTCGGGTACTTCGCAATCCTCGAACACCAATTCGCAAGTGTCCGATCCGCGCATGCCGAGCTTGTCGAGCTTTTGGGCGGTCGAAAAGCCTTTCATGCCTTTTTCAATAATAAAGGCCGAAATCCCGCGCGAACCAGCCTCGGGATCGGTCTTGGCATAGACAATCAGCGTTTCGGCTTGCGGACCATTGGTAATCCACATTTTCGAGCCGTTGAGCACATAACGATCCCCCTTTTTGATCGCTTTGGTGCGCATCGACACCACATCCGAACCGGATCCCGGTTCCGACATCGCCAAAGCGCCGACATGCTCGCCCGAAATCAGTTTGGGCAGATAGCTCCGTTTTTGCGCATCCGTGCCGTTGCGGCGCAACTGGTTGATGCACAGATTGGAATGGGCGCCATAGGACAGGCCGACAGAGGCCGAGGCGCGCGACACCTCCTCCATGGCAATGCAATGTTCGAGATAGCCGAGCCCAGCCCCGCCATAGTCTTCCTCGACCGTCAGGCCATGCAGGCCCAAAGCCCCCATTTTGGGCCATAAATCGCGCGGAAACAGATTGTCGCGGTCAATTTCGGCGGCACGCGGGGCAATTTCATCCTGCGAAAACGCCCGCACCGTGGCGCGGATCGCATCCGCTGTTTCACCCAGATCAAAATTGAAAGACGGCATGTTTGAAAGGGTCGCAGCGCTGCTCGACATATCCGGTTTCCTCATGGTTCGGCGCAAATGGTTCATTGACCATGCGTCTCATGGGACCAGTGTAAGCGCTGGGGAGTTGTTTGGATATTCGCCCAAAGGGGAATTGGGGATGACATGTTTTGACCTGTGTCAGGTCCATATTACCAAAAGCAATCAGCATACCCGGAAAGCAAATCCAATGAT
>CAIYZJ010000199.1 GCA_903930675.1 uncultured Hyphomicrobiales bacterium | reverse complement strand
TCAAATTTTCACAAATAATCGGTTTGACAATCGGATTTTAACCAGATATATTCTAAATGATAATGAATAATTTGTTTCACGCTATGTGACATATATTTAAATGTTAATAATTGTACTGATTTATCAACGGGTTATACTAAAAATAACTAATCATAATCCTTGTGTCGGGAGTTCAAATCTCTCCTTCGCTACCATTTCTTCAATAAAATCAACCTGATAATCGTCAATGTCACCACAAAGCCAATTCGGCTTTCTTGGGTGTTTTAAACCTGTGCTTGTCTGTCGCCTCCGAACATCACAAGATGCACCCCGTTCAAAACCCAACTCACACGGTGTCGGAGAGAATAATCATGCAGCCATTGGATGGGATCAAGGTGCTTGATCTGTCGCGCGTGTTGGCGGGGCCTTGGTGTACGCAGACTTTGGCGGATCTGGGCGCCGAGGTCTGGAAAATCGAGGAAACCCGTGCCGGTGATGATACCCGCACCTGGACAACGCCGAATATCGGCGGGGAATCGACCTATTTCCAATGCGCCAACCGGTCCAAATTGTCGCTGGCGGTTGATCTCAAAAGTCCCGAAGGGCAAGCGCTGATCGTCCGGCTGGCGCGCGAGGCCGATGTGTTTGTCGAGAATTTCAAATTGGGGGCGCTTGACCGGCTCGGGCTGGGCTGGGAGCAGATGCGCGAGATCAACCCCAACCTGATCTATTGCTCGATCTCGGGCTATGGCCGGACCGGACCGCGCGCGCATGAGGCGGGCTATGACTTTGCCATTCAGGCCGAAAGCGGCTTGATGTCGATCACCGGCGAGGTCGAGGGCGAGCCGATGAAACTGGGCGTGGCCGTGGCGGATGTGGTGACGGGTATGAATGCCACCCAAGCCATTCTGGCGGCTTTGATCGCGCGGGGCAAAACCGGACGCGGGCAGCATATCGACATTGCTCTGTTTGATTCCACCGTGGCCTTGCTGGTCAATGTGGCGTCGGGCTATCTGGCGACCAACCAGACGCCCCAACGCTATGGCAATGCCCATGCCACCGTGGTGCCCTACCAGATTTTCAAGACGCGTGACGGCGTGCTGGCGCTGGCATGCGGCAATGACCAGCAATTCAAGGTGTTGTGCGAACAGGCTCTGGATCTGCCTGCTTTCGCGCAGGACGCGCGCTATCAAAGGGCAGGGCAGCGGGCCGTCCATCGCGAGACGCTGATCCCGGCTATGGCCGAAGTGTTCGTGCAAAAGACCACATTGGAATGGATCGCGATCATGCAGCGGCTCGGCGTGCCGGCCGGTCAGGTGCGCACGGTGCCGGAGGTGTTTGCCTGTCCCGATACGCTGGCGCGCGGGATTGTGCAGGACGTGCCCGATCCGGTCCATGGCACGCTGAGGATGGTGGCGTCTCCGATGCGCTTTTCCGATACGCCGGTGCGCTTTCCCGAGACGCCGCCGCGCTTGGGGCAACATTCGCACCAGGTGTTGCAATCGGTGCTGGGGCTTGGGGATGACGAGATTGCCGATCTGTCCGCGCGCGGTATTGTGCGGGCGGGGGCAGCCTGAGGTTCAGTTTTTGGAAGCAGGAATGTAGCCGGGCACGGTCAGTTCTTTGTTTTCATAGCCCAGAATATTTCTGATGTAATTGGACGGCATCACAAAGAGAAAAAACAACACGATGCAGAGGATGAAGAACATATAGAGTTCAAGCACGACGATTTCCTTCTTGCTGCTGTTGGCCGCTTTCTGGATCTCGATGCGTTCGTCCTGTAATTGTTCGTTGGCCATTCTGTCCGCTACCGGTCTTGGGTGTTGCGCTGGTATTCTAGTATTGGTTGTAAATCCTGCTTG
>CAIYZJ010000198.1 GCA_903930675.1 uncultured Hyphomicrobiales bacterium | reverse complement strand
GGAAAGCAAATCCAATGATCGCTTGGTTCATTCTGCTGGTTCTTGGACCATTCATTACAATTAGTGCGCTGATGTTCAGGCAGTGGACTGTGATGATCATCTTCGGCATCATCACAGTTTGTGCTTATCTTCCGTTTTTCCCGCATCACATAAAATGACGTCTCAATCGTTCGGGAACCGACCGGAAAGAACAAAAAAGGCGGCCAAGAGGCCGCCACTTTGTGACGCTGATCAAAAAATTCGCACCAGTTGATGGTGCGGCCAAGAGGACTCGAACCTCCACCCGTGTTACCGGACTAGCACCTCAAGCTAGCGCGTCTACCAATTCCGCCATGGCCGCAAATCAAACATCCGCTCCGGTCGCAACCAAAGCGTGGGGTCGTGTAACAGATCAATTTCGCAAGGACAAGCCACCACAGCACAGGAAGTGACAGATTGGCCAATATCACTTGATAAAACGTCAAAAAATCCAGTTCCATATCTCATATCAGGCCGCTCAGGTTGACGGGACGGCCGACAAGTCCACAATAGAAACCATGACTGTTTCCGCACACTTACACAGCGCCACGCCCCGACTTGATTCTACGGCACTTGTGCTGACGGGATCATCGAACGCGCCAGTGGAATGGCTGATCACAGAGGGGCTGACACCCTATCCCGATGCCGTGCAATTCATGGAACATCGGGTTGCCGCAATCATTGCCGGACAGGCGCGCGAATTGGTCTGGCTGGTCGAACATCCCAGCATTTACACCGCAGGCACATCCACCAATCCCGACGATATGAAACACCCGCAATTTCCGGTGTTCGAGACGGGACGCGGCGGGCAATATACCTATCACGGGCCCGGACAACGCATCGCCTATGTGATGCTGGATTTGCGCCAGCGCGGCCCCGATTTGCGCGCGTTTATCGCCAGTCTCGAGGCTTGGATCATGGCCACGCTCGGCCAGTTCAATATCAGCGGCGAGCGGCGCGAGGATCGGGTCGGTGTTTGGGTGAAAAGACCCGACAAAGGCATTGATTTCGAAGACAAAATCGCCGCCATCGGCATCCGAGTAAGCCAATGGGTGACCTTTCACGGGCTCAGCATCAATGTCGAACCCGATCTCGGCCACTTCGGCGGCATCGTGCCCTGCGGGGTCGCCGATCCGCGTTATGGCGTCACCAGTCTGGTCGATCTCGGCCTGCCGGTGATGACGAGCGATCTCGATCTGGCCCTGCGATCCACATTCACCCCGATTTTCGGCCCGCTGACCTCAGAAAAGCCATGACAGACCCTCACACGCTCCCTGCCCCGTTTGACGGCTTGCACCTGCACAAAGGCTGGTTTCCCGGCGTGATCGGCTGGGTGGCCTCGGAGCACGGACGCTACTACGCAAAGCATTGGGGCTTGGGTGCGGTGTTCGAGGCCAAAGTGGCCGGTGCTTTGGCCGAACTGGTGCTGCGTTACCAACCCGACACCGACCTGTTGTTGACCCTGACCGATCATGAGCGGATCGTCGCCTCGATCACCGTCGACGGTAGCCATGAGACGGTGGTGCAAGACGGTGCACGCATCCGATTCGTGATCGCATCAGAACAGATGCAGGGCACTGGAATCGGTCGCCTGCTGGTCGGCCACGCCATGGACTTTATCAGCCAAGCGGGCTTCACCCGCGCATGGCTGACCACGTTCAAAGGGCTCGACCCTGCCCGCAGGTTGTATGAACAAGCAGGATTCTCGTTAACCGAGCAATGCGAGGACCGCAGTTGGGGCGTCACGCTGACCGAACAGCGGTTCGATTGGAAAAAACCTGATTAAGCCGCATTAAACCATTGTTATTATGTCTTTTTTCAAAATGATCTGTCTATTTTCTGTAATATTTTTAATCAATTGTCATGCAATTATCATTCATTTTTGGTCTTATCTTAACCAGATATGCATTTAGCGCATATCTGCATTCGACCTTTGGACCTTTTGTGCACTGCAACATTATC
>CAIYZJ010000197.1 GCA_903930675.1 uncultured Hyphomicrobiales bacterium | reverse complement strand
TTGTTCAGTGAATACTTGTCTACTTCAATTTTTCAGATGTCGGCTTATGTAGGCAATGTGTAGGTTTTGGTGGCCAATCCGGCTGGATGGTGTTGACGACGATCTATTGGGTTCTTCTGACCCAATCCCGCCACATCATCCGCAGTTGCTCCGACGGTGACTAAAGTCAAGCCGCCAATCTATGCTCGTAGAACGGTCGGTACCGATCTTCCAGCAACGCATACATCGCGTCTACCGATGCGCCCGCTGGGCTCAACCAGGCAGCCACGTTCTCGGGCTTCAGCGGCACTATGCAGCGGTCGCGGTCTGCTGCAGCCACTTCTGTCGGCGGCTCGTCGGTGATTGCGGCGAATGACAGCAAATCCGGCTCCCAATGGGCCGAGGCCAAAGCCAGAAACAGCGTCGCGGCTGCGTGGAAAAGGCAGGCGATGCCACCGAATCCCGGGATGCAGCCAAATCGGCAGAAGCCACCAGGCCCGGGCGGCCGCAAACGTCTGCTGAATTGGAGATGGCGTTGCGCAAGTATCAATTGGAGCAGTCCCATCCCCCCCAATCGTCAGGTGGCAGGTTGATCGAATGACAATCAAACCGTTATGGCGCTCGCCATAGAAGGCTCCGGGCGACTAGCCGCTGAGAAAAATGGAAATACCCTCTTTAACTTCTTTGACTAGGCGTATTGTGGCACGATAAACTTGTAAAACTCATTTAAATCATTAACGGTATTAAATACAGTTGCAGTATTGCAATCAAAGATATTTTCATGACAACCAGAAAACGCTCTGCAAGCGCCCACGGCAAGGCCCCTCGGGGGCAGTCATGGATGAAGCAGGGCAAACGGCCATTGCTCGGAGCGTTGCGCTGTCCGCGCGGCCTGCTCAATACAATCGGCGCCATGACCTGCGATCTCGAAGCCGCGACATGACCAGGGCCACCCTGCCGGCGAGGCAAGCCGGCGTCACGCTTATTGAGTTGATGATCGTGGTGGTGATCATCGGGATCATGGCGACGCTGGCGGCCCCTGCGATGAAAGACATGATTTTCAATGCGCGAATGTCTTCCCAGGCGAGCGATCTGCTGACGGATTTCGCTTTTGCCCGAAGCCAGGCCGCCAATCGCGGCCAAAGAGTGACACTGTGCTCAAGCAGCAACGGAACAACCTGTGCATCGGTTTCCTGGGCCCAGGGCCGCATTGTGTTCGCCGACGTCAATGGTGACGGCGCGTTGGATGTCGGGGAAGAAATCCTGCGCGCTGTTCCCGCCATGCCCGGAACTATCACAGCTGCCACTGCGGGCCTGAGCAATACGTACAAGATCCAGTTTCGATCCTCCGGCATGGCGGCAGGTCTCTCGGCAGCGACCGCAACCTTCACGCTATGCGATGACCGGACCGGGGCCTACGGGCGCTTGATAACGATTACCGCAACCGGGCGCACCCGGACTGCGACCAAAACGTGCTGAGGTAAAGGTGTCAAGCCACCTAAAGCGTTGCGCAGGTTTCACCATGCTGGAAGTGCTGGTGTCGGTGCTCATTCTCGCCATCGGCCTGCTCGGCCTTGCGGGCATGTACAACTTCAGCCTGAAGAACACCGCGAATTCGAACGTGCGCTCCGTTGCCACCACCCAGGCCTACGACATCATTGAAAAAATGCGCGCCAACCGCACCGGCCTGGATTCGGGCTATTACATCA
>CAIYZJ010000196.1 GCA_903930675.1 uncultured Hyphomicrobiales bacterium | reverse complement strand
CGTCCGCGTCTATGGCATCCTCAACGGCACCTGCAATTACATCCTGTCGCGCATGGAGCTGGAAGGGCTGACCTATCAGGCCTGTCTGAGCGACGCGCAACGGCTGGGCTATGCCGAGGCCGATCCGACCTTCGATGTCGGCGGGTTTGACACTGCCCACAAGCTGGCTTTGTTGTCCTCGCTGGCTTTCGGCACCGAGATCGATGCCGAGGCGATCTATGTGGAAGGGATTGATGCGATTGATCCGCTCGATCTGAAAATGGCCGAGGAATTGGGCTATCGCATCAAATTGCTCGGTGTGGCCGAGCGCACCGCCACAGGGATAGAACAGCGCGTGCATCCCACCATGGTCGACCGTTCCTCGCCGCTGGCGCAGGTGATGGGCGTGACCAATGCCGTGACGCTGAGCGGTGATGCGGTGGGCGATCTGACGCTGGTAGGAGCCGGAGCAGGGGGGATGGCAACAGCCTCCTCGGTGATGTCGGATCTGGCCGATGTCGCACGCGGCGCACGGGTCGAAACCTTCGCATTGCCGATTGATGCGCTTGATGCTGCCCCGCGTGCGCCGATGCAGCGGCACGAGGGCGGCTATTATGTGCGCCTGTCGGTGCTCGACCGACCGGGGGCTGTGGCCTCTATTGCCACACGCATGGCCGAACGCAATATCTCGCTCGAAAGCATCGTCCAACGCAAAGCTGCCGGTCAGGGCAAGGTCGCCGCTCCGGTTCCTGTCGTGCTGATCACTTATGCCACTTCGGAAGAGAGTATCCGTGCCGCGCTGGACGCTGTGTTTGGCGATGGGCATATTGCAGAAAAACCACAATTGATTCGTATCGAACGCAACTGAACAACATTATAAAAAAGGTGATCACAGTGTCCCAGAGCAACGATATTACCGTTCATCCGCGCGAGGTTATCGAGCGCATCCTGTCGATGGAACTGGTGCGCGTGACAGAACGTGCGGCGGTTTCGGCAGCGCGGTTGCGTGGCCATGGGGATGAGAAGGCTGCCGATCAGGCCGCTGTGGATGCCATGCGCCGCGAATTGAACCGGTTGCAGATTGACGGCCGTATCGTGATCGGCGAGGGCGAGCGCGACGAAGCGCCGATGCTGTTCATCGGTGAAAAGGTCGGCAACGGGCAGGGCCCCAAAGTCGATATCGCGGTTGATCCGCTCGAAGGCACCACGCTGTGCGCCAAGGATATGCCGGGCGCGATTGCCGTGATGGCCATGGCACAGGCCGGTTCGCTGCTCTATGCGCCCGACGTCTATATGGACAAAATCGCGATTGGTCCGGGCTATCCCGAAGGCATCGTCGATCTTGATGCCTCGCCCGCCGACAACATCAATGCTTTGGCCAAAGCCAAAGGCGTCAAGCCCAACGAGATTGCCGCGCTGATCATGGATCGTCCGCGCCATGCCGATCTGATCGAGGCCGTGCGTAAAACCGGTGCCTCCATCCGCCTGATCACCGATGGCGATGTGGCCGGTGTCATTTTCACCGCCATGCAGCATGAAACCGGCATTGATATCTATCTCGGCATCGGTGGCGCGCCCGAAGGCGTGCTGGCGGCAGCGGCTCTGCGTTGCGTCGGCGGCCAGATGCAGGGGCGGTTGATTCTCGACACACCCGAAAAGGTCGAACGCGCCCGCACCATGGGAATCACCGACCCGAACAAGAAATACCAGATGAACGAGCTGGCGTCGGGTGACGTGATCGTCTCCGCCACCGGCGTGACCGACGGGGCTTTGCTCAACGGCGTGCGCTTCAATCAGGGCATGATCGAGACCGAAACCCTTGTCTATCGCTCGATTACCGGCACTGTCCGCAAGATCAAGGGCGAACACCGCCAGTTTGAAAAGTTCAAACTCGATTGAGTACAACCCTGAATTGCCGACCCCGTGTTGCTTTTGTGCAACATGGGGTTATCTCATTGTTTTTATTATATTTTTACCCTTTTCTGCCTTAATATTGGGCATTTGCTGCCCCTTATTTCGCCTTGATCTTGCCTCCTGACTGTCGCAAACCATTGTTTATTGGGTTCCATTCTAGGAGCCAGACGGAATTTAAAGGAGCTTTCCATGTCCAAGTCACTCGTCCTCGCCGGTGTTATCACCGCACTGGTTGCCGGTTCGGCCGTTGCCTCCGATTTGCCAAACAAGAAAAAGGCTCCGCCCGCACCTGTTGTGGAAGTGTCTCCTTTTGACTTCGCTTTCGGCGCAAGCGTGAAGAGCAACTACCTGTCGCGCGGGATCTCGAACTCGGCGATGAAGCCAGCCGCTGCCGGTTACTTTGAAGGCCGCTACAACGACATCTTCTATGCCAACGTTGCTTTCAACACGATTGACCTGCCAACCAAGCCAGCCGGCGAAGTCGATCTGGCCATCGGTGCACGTCCTGTGTTCGGCAAGCTGACCGTTGATGTCGGCGCGGTTTATTACGTTTACCCAAGCGCAGGTGGCCTGAACACCTATAACGGCGTGACCGTGACCCCCGGCGTTCCCAACTATTTCGAAGGCTATCTGAAGCCAACCTATGCCGTGACCGACAAGATCACGCTGGGCGCCAACCTGTATGCCAGCCCGAACTGGGGCAATACCGGTGCAACCGATGTTTACACCTCGGCCACTTTCAAAGTGTCTTTGCCATATGATTTCGCTGTTTCGGGTGAATTTGGCCGCCAGTTCCTCGGCACTTCCAAGACCTATATCGGTTCTGTGAGATATCCCGATTACAACACCTGGAATGCAGGCATCACCTATACCTACAAGCAGGCTTCGCTGGACCTGCGTTATTCCGGCACTGACCTGAACAAGACAGAATGTGGCTTGATCACATCCGATCCCAAGGGTCTGACAAGCGGTTCGAACCGTTCCAAGTGGTGCGGTAACACCTTCCTTGCGACCCTCGCAGTTGATTTCGTTTACAGCGAGCTGAAGAAATAAGCCTTACGCAGCGTCACCGGTTTCAATGAAACCGGCGATGGCCTGCATGGTCGGTTGATCGCGCAACAAAGGCGCATGACCCTGACCGGGCACGACATGGATGGCGCAGTGGCTTTTGCCCTGCGCCATTTTTTGTGCCGTCCCGTCGGTGAACAGATCGGACAATTCACCGCGAATGATCAGACAGGGTTTTACAGCCAAAGCCTCCCAGAACGGCCACAGATCGGGGGCAGGGGCTTCCGGATCATAGTCTTTCAAGGTGCTGCTGATGGCAGGATCATAGGTCAGCGACAATCCGCCTTCGCCCGCGCTCCACGTGCCGCGCGCAAACACATCCCAATCATCAATCGACAGTGCAGGGAAGAACGGGCCGTGACTGCGCGACAAAGCCGCCGTTGCCACGGTAAAATCAGGCAACAGCACCGATTTGCCGACATAGGATTTGATGCGCAGCAAGCCAGCCGGTTCGATCACCGGACCGATATCGTTGAGAACAGAGGCGGCAATCAGATCGGGCCGCATGGCAGCGAGCACCATGGTCAGCAAACCGCCGCGCGAGGTGCCGACAAATACGGCGCGTTTGATCGCAAAAATGTCGAGCATGTGGATCAGATCGCCGACTTCGACCGGAATGGAATAATCCTCTGGCTTTTTCGCCCATTCCGACCCGCCGCGTCCGCGTGATTCCAGCACCAATACGCGGCGGCCTGTGTTGCGGGTGAGGGCGCGCGCCAGATCGTCGAAATCTGCCGCATTGCGGGTCAAACCGGGCAGGCAGACTATCGGGGTCAGCGTGCTTTTGGCGTCGCCATAATCACGCATATGCAACCTCACCCCGTCCTGTGTCATGCCGTAGAGATCACGCCAAACGGGGGAAGTTGTCATGTTATTGGTCCTTTTGAGGGGTTAGCGCGCACCGCGCCGGATATCCTGATCAATCATCAACGCCTGCCGATTGCCCAGTTTGGCACGGTAGACCTGCAGATTTTCAAGCACGCGCTGGACATAGTTGCGGGTTTCCGAAAACGGAATCCTCTCCACCCAATCAATCGGGTCCACATTGGAATTGCGTGGATCACCAAAGGCTTCGATCCATTTCTTCGCGTTACCCGGACCCGCATTATATGACGCAATGGCGAGAATGTAGGAACCGTTCCAGTTCTCCACCAGACGCGACAGATGATTGGCGCCCAGCGTCACATTGTAATGCGGATCAGTCAGACGGCCCGCATCGAAATCCACGCCGACCTTGCCCGCCTCGATCTTGGCGGTGGCGGGCATCAGCTGCATCAAACCCTTGGCACCAGAGGTCGAGGTGGCCGAAGGATCAAACGCACTTTCCTGCCGTGTGATCGCATAGACAAAGGCTTGTTCGATCGGCGCGGCATCCAGTGCTTTTTGCGGAATACCGAAGATCGGGAAGGCATGTTGTCCGAGCACCAGATTGCGCTGGGTGGCGATTTTGGAAATCGTCAAAGTGGCATTGGCATCGCCATAGGCGGTGGTCAGATCGGCCAAAGCATCAAGGGCCGGGGCATCGGGCAGGCTATAGGCCAGATCATTGATGAGCGCGACTGCCAAAGCCCGTTCTTCGGCAGCATAAAGGGCTGCAACGCCCTGCACACCGAGGTTGCGGGAAATAGCCTGCACCGAGCCTTGCGGTCCGGGTGTTACGCTCACAGCCGATTGACCCAGTTTGGCCAGTGACAACTGTCCGTAATAGGTGGTGCCTTGATGGGCGGCGCGTTGATAATAACCGCCCGCTTGCTTGCCCTGCGCCTCGGCAGCGCGTCCCTGCCAATAGGCGGCGCGCGCAATCGAAATCGGGGTTTTGGCGACACTGGCAGCCAGATCGAAATGATGGCTGGCTTTATCGGCTTGGTTGAGGGCACGCAATGCAATCCAGCCTGCGGTAAATTCGGCCTCCACCTTGTCGGGGATCGTGCTGGCGGCATGGCCTGCGGCAACTTTATAGGCCAGAGCGGCCTGATTGGTGTCGGTCAGCTTGCGGGCGATCAACCGGCGTTCCACCCACCATGGTGTCCCGTATTGCTGTTCGTTGGCATGGTTGACCTGCCCCAGCACGGTGGCCGCTTCCGCATATCTCTCGGCACGGCGCAATTGTTTGACGCGCAGGAATTGGGCAGTTGTCTCGCTTTGCGCCTTTTGCGGAATGGCCGAGACCAGCTTTTCGCCATTGCCGTTTTTGTCGAATACGGCGGCAGCAGCGCGCGCAATGGCTGTTTCTTCCGGGCCCAATCGCTGGGCGGCGCGCAAGGCGACATCGGCATCTTCGCTGAAAATGGCGCGTTCGAACCTGCGCTGGTGATCGGCACGTTTGAGGTGCTGGCCGAATGAGGCCAAAATCTTGTTCTCAAGGTCCTGATTGAACCCGTCCGACACCCATTTGTTGCGCACCAATTCGATGGCCGCCGCGGATTTGCCTTCGGCCATCATGGCTTCGGCCAGCATCAGCACGCCACCCGGCGTGGCGGGGGTGTTGCGGGCAAAGAAGGAGCGCACGACGGAGGCGGGTTGCTTTTCGGCAACAATCGCTTCTTCGGCGCGGCGGCGCATCAGCGATTGGGTCGGCCATTCGGGATAGGCTGCCAGAAAATGGCTGATACGGGTATAGCCGAGCGTGGAGGCTTGCGAGCGGATCGCCACCCATTCGGCGACAATACCGGGAACCGATTGCCCCAATTCGGTGCTGATCGCATCGCCTTGCGCAATATCCCCCGCTTTATAGGCGGCTATCGAGCGTTTGAGCGTTTTGATCTCCTGCGCCGAAAACTGGCCCAAAGCCTGAGGCAGGCTGGCCGGTGTCAGTG
Source organism: uncultured Hyphomicrobiales bacterium (assembly GCA_903930675.1). Lineage (GTDB taxonomy): Bacteria > Pseudomonadota > Alphaproteobacteria > Rhizobiales > Beijerinckiaceae > CAIYZJ01. The sequence continues at coordinate 442 of CAIYZJ010000196.1, read as the reverse complement.
CGGCGCTTTTGGTGGGTTGGATAAAGGCAAACAGGCTGTCCAGACCGCCCGCCTGCAACGCAACCGGCGAGACGGAGAGACCCAACACAACAAACAACCGCAAGGAGGAGCGTGAACGCATGAGACCTATGATTCCATCAAAACTTATCTCTCCTTTATAGAGTGCTCATGGTTTAAAAATTACTAATCTGCGGCTAAAAAATGACAGGCTTGACCACTATATGTCGGTCAGGGGGCATCTTGTGCTTTCATGAACGCCGTCAACACGGTATGACAGAAGCAGAATGATCATAGTGTTGCGCACAGCATCAGGCGGGAGAGGGTTATGACAGTGAAGTTCAGCGGTTCGTATACGGCTTTGGTGACGCCTTTTCGCAATGGCGAGGTGGACGAGGCCGCGTTCCGCAAACTGGTGAACTGGCAGATCGAACAGGGCACCAAT
>CAIYZJ010000195.1 GCA_903930675.1 uncultured Hyphomicrobiales bacterium | reverse complement strand
GGATGTGCATGGCAGCGTCGAAGTCGATCGCAAGGCGACGCGCTTCCGGCGGTTTTTGTCGTTTCTGGGTCCGGGCTATCTGGTCGCTGTGGGTTATATGGACCCCGGCAATTGGGCGACCTCCCTGAATGGCGGAGCGAAGTTTGGTTACAGTCTGCTGTTTGTTGTATTGTTTTCCAATATTCTTGCGGTTTTGCTGCAATCCATGGCAGCACGACTGGCGATAGCCAGTGGACGTGATCTTGCACAGGCCTGCCGTGATGCTTTTTCCAAACCGGTCTCGGTATTTTTATGGGTCATGGCAGAACTTGCCATCATCGCCACCGATCTGGCGGAGGTGATCGGTACGGCCATCGGGCTGCAATTGCTGTTCGGCCTGCCCCTGAGCTTGGGGATACCGATCACCGCGCTGGATGTGTTTTTGTTGCTGGCCCTGCAAAAGCTCGGTTTTCGTAAACTGGAAGCCTTTGTGATTGCCGTTATGGCCCTGATTGCCGCGTGTTTTGTTGCCCAGATCATGCTTGCCAAGCCGGATTGGGCTGCGGTGATGGGCGGCTTTGTCCCGACCGCCGGTTTGGTCGGCAATCCCGAGATGCTTTATCTGGCGATGGGGATCATCGGTGCCACCGTCATGCCGCACAATCTCTATCTGCACAGCGGCATAATCCAGACACGGGTCGCGGGTCAGACCGAAAAGGAACGAAAAGAGGATTTGCAATTCGCCACACTTGATTCAACCCTCGCGCTCACTTTTGCCCTTTTGGTCAATGCTTCGATCCTGATATTGGCGGCAGCGACCTTCCATGGCAGCGGATATCAGGATGTCACCGAATTGAGCGAGGCGCACGGCTTGCTTTCCCCTCTGCTCGGCTCGACAGCAGCCCCCACTCTGTTTGCCATTGCTTTGATTGGTTGCGGCTTCAACTCCACCATCACAGCCACTCTATCGGGGCAGATCGTGATGGAAGGCTTTTTGTCGATCCGCATCGCGCCATGGTTGCGCCGTCTGGCGACCCGCATGCTGGCAATTGTGCCGGCGGTCATCGTCGGTATTTTGGCGGGAGATCAGGGCACAGCCAAACTGCTGATCGTCTCGCAGGTCATTTTGGGACTGCAACTCCCCTTTGCAGTCGTGCCGTTGCTGATGTTTGTGTCCTCGAAACGCAAAATGGGGGCTTTGCGCGCACCGCTTTGGCAGATCATCGCAGGGGTTATTGCGGCTTTGACGATCATTGCGCTCAATATCCGCCTCTCCTACGATGTCATCATGAATTTTGGTTAAGTCGGACTGGCGAAATCGTCAACAAGCGATTATGGTCGCCCCAAATCCTGTCTGATCAATACCAAGCCTTCCGGAGCCGTGGCCATGTCCGACCATCCCATCCCGCACTTCAAAAACGATTCCGGTTTGCACACGATCCGTGTCCATGCCCGCGAATTCATGTGCGTGGGCGCAACCCCGCCCTTCGACCACCCCCATATTTTCATCGATATGGGTTCGGATGCCGAGGCCCTTTGCCCCTATTGCTCGACCCTGTTTGTCTATGACAGCAGATTGCACGACATCTGCTCGCCGGCAGATTGCGAATTCGACACCGCGAAAGCCGCCTGATTTCAGCCTGCAAGGCTGATCCACAAGGCTGATCCACAAGGCCGATCCACAAGGCTAGCCCAATGTCACAACTCCCGATTCTGGTCTCAGGTGCGGGCATTGGCGGGCTGACCACGGCTTTATGTCTGGCCGCACGCGGTTTCAGGGTCAATCTGGTTGAAAAGCGCACCCGTCTCGAAGAGGTCGGGGCAGGCCTGCAACTCTCCCCCAACGCCTCGCATATCCTGATCGGGCTGGGTTTGGGCAAGGCCCTGTCACGCGCCGCCTGTGCACCGCTGTCACTCGACGTGCGACAGGGCAAAACCTCCGCTTTGTTGGCCCGCGCCCCGTTGGGGAACATGCAGAACCGCTTCGGTGCGCCCTATTGGGTGATCCACCGCGCCGATTTGCAGCAAATCCTGCTCGATCATGTCAGAGGCACGGCGGGCATAACCATGCAATTCGGCCGCAGTCTTGCTGCCATGGCCCAAACCGCACAAGGTCTCGAAATCACACTGTCGGGCACCAACCAGCATGAAACAATGCTCGCCCATGCCGTGATCGGCGCCGACGGGCTTCATTCCGATATGGCGATGTTGCTGGGTGACACCTCCAAAGCCAAGCCAAGCGGCTATCAGGCCTGGCGCGGCACTTTGCCGATGTCTGCCGTCCATCCCGGTTACGAGCCACAACGCACCACGCTTTATCTCGGCCCGCAGGTCCATGCCGTCACCTATCCGATCCGCGGCGGCGAGCAATTCAATCTGGTGCTGGTGACGCGCGAAAAAAACCATGAGGCCGGATGGTCGCGCATGGGCGATGCCGCAAAGCTCCATCACGCACTCAAAAACTGGAACACGCTGCTGCCGCTGATCAGGCAAATGCCCGACTGGCAGGTCTGGTCGCTCTATGACCGCGCCCCGCGCTCCCGCTGGTCCTATGGTCCGGTGACCTTGCTGGGGGATGCCGCCCATCCGGTGCTGCCATTTATGGCGCAAGGCGCGGCACTGGCCATCGAAGACGCAGCCACGCTGGCCCACTTGCTGGCCCAAACACCCGACACCCCTTCGCAAGCCTTTGCCCGCTATCAGCAATTGCGCCTGCCTCGCGCCACCCGCGTGCAGCAAACCGCCCGCAAAAACGGCTCGGTCTACCACCTGCCTTTCCCGCTCTCGCTCGCCCGCGATGCGGTAATCCGCCGGAAAAACGAGCATCTGCTCGATGATTACGACTGGCTCTACGGCTGGACCATGCAGGGATAGCCGCTTCAAGCCCTGCTTTTGTGGACAAGGCCAAGCCAAACATGCGAGAAGTGTGGTTGATGTAGCAAAGCGGATCAAGCTGTGACCACTCCCCCCGACAAACCGACCAAAGCACCGTTCACCTCCAACAGGCAGGCGAAAAAATGGGGGAAGAAGCGTGAAGGCGGGTCCCCGCGTGACGGTCATCCGCTGTCTACGACCGTGACCGTGCAAGACGATCCCGATTTTCTGTCTGACGCCGATGATGATCTGCCGCTGGACTCGCTGGATACGAGCCTGCCGCGACAGGACAAGCGCGGCAAAGCCCCGCATGACATGGCTGGCGCCGAGAATTTGCCGACACGCGAGGCCATAGCCGAATTTGTCGCCACGCAAACCACCAAGGTCGGCAAGCGCGAGATCGCCAAAGCCTTCGGCATCAAAGGCGGGGCGCGGATCGCGCTGAAGCGGCTGTTGCAGGAGATGGCCGACGAAGGCCAATTCGAAAAACGCGGCAAACGACTGCACAAGGCCGGTGCTTTGCCCCCTGTTCTGCTGTGCGATATTGTCAGCCGTGATCGTGATGGCGACTTATGGGCCGCACCGGTCGATTGGGATGCCGACCAGTCCGGTCCCGCCCCGCGCATCAGGGTGACCGTGCCACGCAAACCACGCCCCGGACAACCCGCCGCAGGTGTCAAAGACCGCGCTTTGCTGCGTTTGTGGAATGATGGCGCGGATGCCTATTCCGGACGGGTGATCAAGCTGATCGAGCAGCGCCCGAACCACGCCGTCGGCCTCGACCAAGACCCGGCG
>CAIYZJ010000194.1 GCA_903930675.1 uncultured Hyphomicrobiales bacterium | reverse complement strand
TTGATATTGCTACTATATATTGTGTAGCGGTAGTGTGCTTGAGCCTAGCGCTTCGAGAACTGGAAGCTACGGCGTGCTTTCTTGCGGCCGTATTTCTTGCGTTCGACGACGCGGCTGTCGCGGGTCAGGAAGCCTTCCTTTTTCAGGGGGCCGCGCAACTCGGGCTCGAAATAGGTCAGAGCCTTGGACAGACCGTGGCGCACAGCACCGGCCTGACCCGACAGACCACCACCAGACACGTCAATCGTGATGTCGTACTGGCCGACGCGATTGGCGATGTGCAGGGGTTGCTGCATGATCATGCGCAGAACGGGGCGTGCGAAATACACTTCCGGAGTGCGCTTGTTGACGATGATCTGGCCCGTGCCGGGCTTGATCCAGACGCGGGCGACCGCATCTTTGCGTTTGCCGGTGGCATAAGCGCGGCCATGGGCATCGAGCTTCTGCACATGCTTGGGAGCTTCAGGCGCTGCTGCGGCTGAGCCCTTCAGGTCGGCGAGGGATGAAAGCGTCTCGGCCATGGTCAAGCGCTCCTCACGTTTTTGCGGTTCATTGCCGCGATATCGATCACTTGTGGGGTCTGGGCGGTGTGGGGATGCTCGGCACCCTTGTAAACGCGCAGGTTACCGAACTGCTGACGGCCAAGCGGGCCGCGTGGCAACATGCGCTGCACAGCCTTTTCAACCACACGCTCGGGGAAACGACCGTCGAGGATGAACTTTGCAGTCCGTTCCTTGATGCCGCCGGGATAACCGGTGTGATGGTAATACACCTTCTGGTCGCGCTTGCGGCCAGTCAGCACCACTTTTTCAGCGTTGATGATGATGACATTGTCACCGCAATCAACATGAGGCGTGAAGATGGGCTTGTGTTTGCCGCGCAGCCGCATGGCCACCAGCGATGCCAAACGGCCAACAACGAGGCCCTTCGCATCAATCAACACCCATTTCTTCTCGACCTCGGCAGGTTTTGCCACAAAGGTCTTCATGGATCAGTTTCCGTCTCTTCAAGGGGGTGGGACCGTCCCACCTGCCCAAAACAAAACCACGACCCGATAAGGCCGTGAGGATGTGCGGTGTCTAACGCAACACGGGATTGCGGTCAAGCATGGGGTGACGTGAATTTTGCATGAAAGTGTGTTTGTTTTCAATGCGTTATGAGCAGTGGTAAAATAATACCGCTATAAAGGTAATATGATACCGTTACTTTTGATCGGGCAAAGCATAGGTGCCGGTGACATGGGCGACCAGATCGGGCGATCCGTCGGAGGCGAGGGCGATGTCGCCGACCGCCAGCCGCCGTCCCAGCTTGATCAGCTTGCACGACGCGATCAGGTCACGCGGGGCGGGTTTGCGCAGGAAATTGAAATTGAGATTGGTGGTCACCGCCAGCGCGACAGGGCCGATCGAAGCCAGAATGGCGACATAGAACACCAGATCGGACAGCGTCATCATCGCGGGGCCCGACAGCGTGCCGCCGGGGCGCAACTGGCTGTCGTGATAGGTCAGGCGCATGGTGGCGTGACCATGCCCGACCTGTTCGATGCGATAGAGCGGCCCGTGGACATGGATTTGCGGAAATTCGCGCGCCAGAAACACGTCGATTTCTTGCGCGGTCATGGCCGCTGGTTTGGTGGCTGCATTCGTCATGGCGTGCCCGTATGTGCGAGAGGAGACTTGACGAAAAGCCTGTTCGGACCGAGGCTGTCAAGATGGATCAGCAGGACACACCCCATTTATCGGCCCAGACTCCGCTTGTTCTCGTCGAGAGCGAGGGGGCGGTGGCGATACTGACTCTCGACAGGCCGCAAACGCGCAATGCCCTGTCGCGTGCGATGATGGAGCAGATGATCGGGCAGTTGGACGCAATAGCCAAGGATACCACGGTCAAGGCGGTTGTACTTTGTGCCGGGGGGCCGGTGTTTTCTTCCGGTCACGATTTGAAGGAAATGACAGCCTGCCGTGATGCGGCGGATGCGGGATGTGCGGCGTTCGATGCCATTTTCGCAACTTGCGCCACCATGATGCAAAAGATTGTCACACTGCCCCAGCCGGTGATTGCGGCGGTGGAAGGGATGGCAACGGCTGCGGGATGCCAGCTGGTCGCCTCCTGCGATCTGGCGATTGCCGGCGAGGCGGCGGGTTTTTGCACTCCCGGCGTGCATATCGGCCTGTTCTGTTCCACCCCGATGGTGGCGCTGTCGCGCAATGTCGCCCCCAAACATGCAATGGAAATGCTGTTGCTGGGAGAGCGCGTGCCAGCCGTTGAGGCGGCGCGCATGGGGCTGGTCAATCGGGTTGTGCCGGTCGGGCAGGCCAAGGCTGAAGCCTTGCGGCTGGCCCTCCACATCGCATCGAAATCTTCTGTTGCGGTCAGCACCGGTAAAAAGGCCTTTTACGAGCAATTGACCATGCCGCTGCCGCAAGCCTATGCCCATGCCAGCCGCATAATGGTCGACAATATGCTCGATCCTGATGCGCAAGAAGGCATCGGAGCCTTGATGGCCCGTCGCGATCCGGTGTGGCGCGGCCGCTGATGGCGTGGGATGATCACGCGTTGTTTGATTCTGTTGTTATAAGTCCGCGTTGAATTTTTCCCCAATCCGATTGTGAAGGCACTGTGATGTCCCAAACCCCTGACGTTTCGACAAATCCGCCGCAGATGATTTTCGTCAATATGCCGGTCAAAGACCTGCCGCGTTCGATGCAGTTTTTCAAAAGCCTCGGTTACGAGTTCAACGCCCAATTTACCAATGACCAAGCTGCCTGCATGGTGATTTCCGAGACCATCTATGTGATGCTGCTGACGGAAACCTTCTTCCGGAGCTTTACGGCCAAGGCCCTTTGCGACACCGCGACCACAACCGAAATGCTGGTATGCCTTTCGAGCACGAGCCGCGCGGCGGTGGATGAACTGGTGGGCAAAGCGGTTGTGGCGGGTGCCAAATGCCCCAAAGCACCGATGGATTTCGGTTTCATGTATCAGCGCGCCTTCGAGGATCTGGACGGGCATATCTGGGAAGTGATCTGGATGGATCCGGCCCATGTGCAGCAGCAAAGCGGGTCGCAAGCCGCCTCGTGATCGACCGGCGTGACGCGCTCATGCGGAGATGGAGAAGCAATAGCACTTTGTCGAAGCGGGTTTTTCTGCCATCGTAAAGCGACTATGCTTCTCCCGAAGCGATTCAATGCCTCTCCAACAGCCCAGTGCCAGAGTGATGTCCCAGCCAGTCGATCACAATGAGGATTATCCTGTCGAAACCATCCGCCGGATTTTGCTTGGCACCAAGAGCATTGCTCTGGTTGGTGCGTCCAACAACCCGGCGCGCCCCAGCTATATTGTGATCAAATATCTCAAGGAGCGGGGCTACACGATCTATCCGGTCAATCCCGGTCTGGCGGGGCAGACGATTGTCGATCTGCCGGTCTATGCCAGCCTTGCCGATCTGCCCGGTCCGGTCGATATGGTCGAGATATTCCGCAATTCGCAAGCCGCCGGTCCGCTCACCGACGAGGCGCTGGCGATGCCGGTTCTGCCCAAGGTGATCTGGATGCAATTGTCGGTGCGCAATGACGAGGCCGCCTTGCGCGCCGAGGCGCGCGGGGTCGAGGTGATCATGAACCGCTGCCCGAAGATCGAATATGGCCGCATTTCCGGTGAAATCGGCTGGCAGGGCATCAATTCAAGAATTCTGTCCTCGAAAAAGCCGGTGCTGTCGAGCAAAGGCTTCCAGAAACTGACCATCGCACCACGCGGGCCGGTGCGCCACGATTGACGGTCCTTCCGGCTTGAGATTCTCGGCACAGTGGCGTTGACGCTGTTTGTGTCGTTCTTTATAAAGAACGCATTGTCTTTCAATAACGGAATTCACGAACCACGGAGTTTCTGCCATGTCCGATCATATCCCGGGTTTTGCCACCCTTGCCGTCCATGCCGGTGCCGCACCCGATGCGGCCACCGGTGCGCGCGCGACACCCATCTACCAGACCTCGAGCTTTGTGTTCGATGATGTCGATCACGCGGCCTCGCTGTTCGGCCTTCAGGCCTTCGGCAACATCTATACCCGTATCGGCAACCCGACCTGTGCGGTGCTGGAAGAGCGCGTTGCAGCCCTTGAAGGCGGCACGGCAGCACTGGCGGTGGCCTCGGGCCATGCGGCGGAATTTCTGGTGTTCCACACATTGATGCAGCCCGGTGACGAATTCATTGCCGCCAAAAAGCTGTATGGCGGCTCGATCAACCAGTTCAACCACGCCTACAAGAACTTCAACTGGAATGTCGTCTGGGCTGATTCCGATGATCTCTCCAGCTTCGAAAAGGCGATTACGCCCAAGACCAAGGCGATTTTCATCGAATCCATCGCCAATCCGGGCGGTGTGATCACCGATATTGCCGGCATTGCCGCGATTGCCCACAAGGCAGGCATTCCGCTGATCGTCGACAATACGATGGCGACGCCTTACCTGATCCGTCCGTTCGAGCACGGGGCCGATATCATCGTCCATTCGGCCACCAAGTTTCTGGGCGGGCACGGCAATTCGATCGGCGGGTTGATTGTCGATGGCGGGCGGTTCGATTTTATCAAATCCGGCCGCTATCCGATGCTGTCGGAGCCGCGTCCCGAATATGGCGGCATGGTGCTGGGCGAAACTTTTGGCAATTTCGGCTTTGCCATTGCCTGCCGCGTATTGGGCCTGCGCGATCTCGGTCCGGCTCTGTCGCCGTTCAACGCCTTTTTGCTGCTGACGGGCATTGAAACCCTGCCGCTGCGCATGCAACGCCATTGCGACAATGCCTTGCTGGTGGCCAGGCATTTGCAGGCGCATCCTGCGGTGGATTGGGTCAGCTATTCTGGGCTGGAAGGCGATAAATATTACGATCTGGCCAAACGCTATAGCCCAAAAGGCGCGGGTGCGGTGTTCACCTTCGGGTTGAAGGGCGGATACGAGGCGGGCGTCAAGCTGGTATCGAACCTGAAACTGTTCTCGCATCTGGCCAATATCGGCGATACCCGTTCGCTGGTCATCCATCCGGCTTCGACCACCCATCGCCAGCTGACCGACGAGCAACGCCGTCAGGCCGGCGCGGGGCCGGAAGTGGTGCGTCTGTCGATCGGCATCGAGGATGTTGCCGATATCATCAATGATCTTGATGAAGCTCTGGCTGCCGAGTAAGCGCAGGCCAATCAAACCAATCGGGCCGGTCTGATCATTCAGACCGGCTTTTTTATGAGCGTTTGCGTTTGCCTGCGGGTGCAGGCGCGGGCTCGGCCCGTTCCATCTGTCCTGCGGCGGCATGGACGGCGAACATCGCCAGCACCAGTATGGCAAAGCCCTGATGGATCAGCGCCAGCCACATCGGGGCGGCCATGACCAGTGTGGCGATCCCTATGCCGGCTTGGGCCGACAGCATCCATACCAGCGCATTGGCGCGGCGGTTGGCCGACGTACCCTTGTGGGCGCGACTGACCGCCCAGGCGTGCCACAGGGTCAGGGCCAACAGCAGATAGGCCCAGAAACGGTGGTTGAACTGGACCAGCGTGACATCGTCAAACAGGGCTTCCATGCCGATGGCGCGCAAGGGATAGAACAGGCTGTCGGGCAGGAAATGCTCGCCCATCAACGGCCATGTATTGTAGATCAAGCCGGCATGGTTGCCCGCCACCAGCGCCCCGAAAGCAATTTGCAGCATCATGCCCATCAACAGCCCCCATCCGGCCCAGACAAAGCCGGGTCTGATGCGCTCGACGCGCGGCTTGAGCTTGATGGCATAGATCAGCAGCAGTGCAAAAATACAGGCTGCCAGAACCAAATGGGCCATTAACCGGATTGGTTCCACCGCTGTCATCCCGGGTTTCAGGCCCGAGGCCACCATGATCCAGCCGACAAAGGCCTGCGTGCCGCCCAGACAGCCCAGCAAGGCCGCATAAACAATGTGCATGCCGCGCAAATGGCGGCGAATGACCAGAAACAGAAAGCCCAGCCCGAAGACGACGCCGACAAAGCGGCCCAACTGCCGGTGCCCCCATTCCCACCAATACAGCGTTTTGAATTCCTCGAGGCTGATATCGTAATTCAAAATCTGGTATTGCGGGATGGACTGGTATTTCATGAATTCCTTCCACCAATCCTGCTCGTTGAGCGGCGGGAAGGCCCCCATCAAGGGCCGCCATTCGGTAATCGACAGGCCCGATCCGGTCATCCGCGTCGCGCCGCCGACAATCACCATGGCAAACACCAATCCGGCGAGCATATGCAGCCAGAGCCGGACCATTTGTCTGGATTCCGCCGACATGCCTTTGGCGGGCTGATCCCATGCACTTTGTGCCTTGCCATTGGAGCCGGAATTTTGACGTCTGGTTGAGGGCAGTTTGCCGCGTGCCATGATCAATCGTCCTTTTGTTCACCGGTGGGGCGAGCTTTATTCAGTATATAAGGGGGACATAGTGCTTTCGCCGGCATTTGCCAATCACCCGCGAGCCGGTTTTGCCAGCCATCTTCGATTGGACTATGCGCCCGTTACGAAATCTGCGATAGAGCAACCCCATGATTGACCAGCAGGAAAAAATACGATGCGTCGGCGTCAAAGAAAACTGATCGGAGCCTTCACCATTTTGTTGACGGTGGTCGTCTATTCGCTGGCCGCGATGTCGCTGGCGCAGGGGAGATTGCAGGAGGCCGACAAAATCTGGCAAAACCTGTTCTATCTGGTCGCGGGTATGGGCTGGATCCTGCCGCTGATGCCGGTGATCCGCTGGATGGAACGACCCGACGCGGAGTAAGGCCCGCGACACAAAGCTCTGGGTGCAGGGTTTTGGTGTAAAAATAGGACCCCCCGCGCAAAAACCCGACGAAGACCAGTTGCACATGCGCCCGCACCCCTCTATAACCCGCCTCGGCGGAGCGTAGCGCAGCCCGGTTAGCGCACTAGTCTGGGGGACTAGGGGTCGGAGGTTCGAATCCTCTCGCTCCGACCATTTAAAATCCGGTATGATATGAAGGCCGCCCTTTCAGGCGGCTTTTTTTGTTTTTCGGTTGGGTTTCGCAGTCAAAACCGTCTCGCCACGAGCCAGTTGCGACAATGTGGTGTTGATGCGGGTCAGCCAGTTTTTCGGGTCGCCATCCTTGACATAGTCGATGACCTCGGGTTCAAGCCGAAGCGTCTGCAAGACTTTTTTGGACAGCCAGCGGCCTTCCGCGGTTGAATTTGGCGGGCTTGAATTTTTCGACCCATTCAGGCTGAGCACGATCAGGGAAGTTATCTTTCATGCATTGGTGTCAGCCAAAAATAATGAATTCAATTCATTGAACAGGCTTTTAGGCTATCATAATGTCCGAATTCCAATCGGTTGGTGGATTGCATGATAACGCGGCGGGCGTGTCTGGGTGGTTTGGCGGGGGCGGTTTTGTCCTTGGACGGGGTGTGCGCCGAGCCGCAGCGGACGCGGTTGGTGGCGATGCGGCATTCGGCCTTTCCCTATGACGGCATGATGCCGGGGGGAGTGACGCCGTTTCTCGACAGCCGGCAGCACGGGCAGTGGGGGCATACGTCATCGCGCGGGGGCTTCAATACGCAGGCCTCGACCTATTCCGACAAGCGCAGCCTGCTGCATGTGCCCAAAGCCTTCAATCCGCGCAAGCCGGCCTGTCTGGTGGTGTTTTTCCACGGCAACCGGGCGAGGCTGGAGCCCGATGTGATCAAACGCCAGCGGGTGCCGGTGCAGCTCGATGCCTCGAAGTTGAACGGGGCCTTGATTGCCCCGCAACTGGCGGTCAATGTGAACGATTCCAGTGCGGGGCATTTCTGGACGCCGGATTTCTTTGCCCGCTATATCGCGGAAGCCGAACACCATCTGGCCAAACAGACGGGACATCCCGAAAAGGCCTTGGCAGCGTTACCGATTGTCATTGTCGCCTATAGCGGCGGCTATTATCCGACGATCTTTTCGCTGGAACAGGGCGGGGCAACCCAGAGGATCAAGGGCGTGGTCCTGCTCGATGCGCTGTTCGGCGAAGGCGAACGCTTTGCCGACTGGATCACCGAACACCACAAGCGGGTGTTTTTCGCCAGTGCCTATAGTGCGGCCTCCAAGGCTGAAAATCTGGCTTTGAAGGCCTATCTCACCCGCAAAGCTTTGAGATTTCCGGCGTGGCCTGTCCGGCTGACCAAAGGCACGGTCTGTTTTATCGATGCCACAAAAGCCGTGCATGATGATTTCGTTTCACAAGCTTGGGTCGATGATCCGTTAGCGCAGATTTTGGGGCGGATTGTTCTGCCGTTTTAATGGGGAACAATGGCATTTGTAACCTTTATGGGGCTTGATCTGCCTATTGTTAACCAGCATAACCCTTGAAAGAACGCATTTTGCGCCCATTCCACAAGAGAGCCCGATGCCATGAACAGACGTGATTTCCTCCATATGTCATCGGGCCTGGCGGCGGCTGCTCTGACGGGCGCCGTTCTGAACGATACGGCACAGGCTGCGGTGGGCTCGCCATGGACCCCGCAGATGAAGCCGCCGACGGGCAATGGCGAGGAATTTATCCAGTGGGCCCAGAAAAACCGCGGTGAATCGCCCGAATATCTGCGCAAGCGCTGGGAGCGTTATCAGGCCATCGTTGCCAACAAGGACGTGCTGGACGAGCGCAACAAGACCGCGTTTCTGATGACCCCGCGCGAGCATTTCGTGCTGCCGCGCAATCTGCCGCGGGCTTACGAGCATGCTTTTCTCGATATCGGTTACGGGGTGACCATTTCCGGCCCGCATATTGTCTCGCGCATGACCACCTCGATTGATGTGAAGCCTGGCGACAAGATCCTCGAAATCGGGACGGGGTCGGGCTACCAGTCGGCCTATCTGTCCTATCTGACCGATCAGGTCTTCACCATCGAGATCATCCAGCCGCTGGCCGAGCGCACCCGCGGCATCTATGACCAGTTGATCGGCGAGGGATATAGCGAGTTCAAGGCGATCCGGAGCCGCCATGCCGATGGCTATTACGGCTGGGAAGAGGCCGGACCGTTCGACAAGATCATCGTGACCTGCGGGATCGACCATATTCCGCCGCCTTTGCTCAAGCAGTTGAAAGTGGGCGGTATCATGGTGATTCCGGTGGGCCCGCCCGGTGCGCAGCGCGTGCTGAAAGTGGTGAAGGAAGAAGGCTCCGACGGCGTGGTGCGCGCCACCCGCAGCGATATTTACGGTGGCCGGATCGTGCCTTTCGTGCCCTTTACCAAGCTTGAAGGCGGCACCATCAAGGGAACGCACAATCAGTGACCTCCCCGTTTCTTGACGCGATGGGGCTGGGCCATGGCGCGCAACGGCGTTCCCTCGGCATCTATCTGGCCACCGCGCTGATTGCCGGTGCGCTGATTGCCTTGCAAATCACCGTGATGCGGATTTTCTCGGTGGGCAGCTGGGCGCATTTCGGCTCGCTGGTCATCAGCCTTGCCATGCTCGGTTTCGGGCTGGTCAGTGCGGTGATGTGCATTGCCGACGGCTGGTTCAAAACCCATTGGCGGCTGATGTCGTCGCTGTCGCTGTTTCTGTTCTGTCCGTTGACGGTCGCCTGCAACCTGCTGGTGCAACAATTTCCGTTCAATGCGATCTTTCTGATTTCCGATCCCGCGCAAAAATGGCGGCTGGCTTTGAATATGGCACTCTATCTGGTGCCGTTTCTGTCGGGCGCGCTGTTTCTGGGGGTGGTCTTCCAGCAGGCGCAAACCATTTTCAACCGCGTCTATTTCGCCGATCTGGTCGGCTCCGGCATCGGCGGG
>CAIYZJ010000193.1 GCA_903930675.1 uncultured Hyphomicrobiales bacterium | reverse complement strand
GCGGTCGAGGGATTCTTCTCAACGATTACCCGACGGAAAATACGCCGGGGCGTCTTTAAATCTGTCGCCGAACTAGAAGACGCCATCAAGCGTTACATCAGGGCGCACAACAAAACGTCAAAGCCCTTCCAATGGTCGGCATCCGCCGTATCAATCTTCAAAAAGCTCTCCGAGATCCCTGAACCATCTGAATGAGTCAGTGCACTAGTTGATCGAAGACCAATAAGGAGCCCGTCCGCACCGGGCAGTTCTAACAGCCCGAGTGTATAAGAGGCGGGGTGGCTTGCAACCTCTTTTACGAGGAGACGCTGGTTCAGACGATTTTGATCGAAAGATCGGGCAAACGCTCCAATTTGCACAAAATCACATCGCCTTTGACCACGGGGCCGACATTTTCAGGGGTGCCGGAATAGATGATGTCTCCGGCTTTCAGCTCGAAGGCTTCCGATAATTTGGAAATCTGTTCTGCCACCGACCAGATCATGTGATCCAGTCCCGCTTTCTGTTTGACGGTGCCGTTCACCGCCAGCGAAATCTCGCCCTTGGTGAAATGGCCGACCATGTCCACCGGATGGATCGGACCGATCGGTGCCGAATGGTCGAAGCTTTTGCCGATTTCCCACGGCTTTTTCTCGTCGCCCAAGGCGCGCTGCAAATCGCGCCGCGTCATATCAAGTCCCAAAGCATAGCCGAAGACATGATCAAGGGCACGATCGATAGGAATATTCTTGCCGCCCGATTTGAGCGCGCAGACCAGCTCGACCTCGTAATGGTAATTTTTGGTCAGACTGGGATAAGGATGGTCAACCACACTGTTGACGGGAATATTCTGGATCGCATCTGTCGGTTTCTGGAAGAAAAACGGCGGTTCGCGGGTCGGATCCGAGCCCATCTCGCGGGCATGGGCGGCATAGTTGCGGCCGATGCAATAAATGCGGCGCACCTGAAACATTTTGTCGGAACCGACAATCGGCACCACCACGGGGGCCACCGCAAACATCACGGAACCCGCAGCAGTCTGGGCCTCGGCAGGCCCGATCTGCGCTGCGGCCAAGCCACTGCCGGAAGCCATGGCTCCGACCATGATATTGCGCCGTGTCACATCCATTGTCGTTCCCCCTCATTGGTTCTTTGTGGGGAATAGCGTAAGCCAGACCTTGGGCGTGTCAAGTCTGGCTCAAGCGTCATTTTAACCCGCGTCGGCAATCAATCCGGCCGCTTGGATCCCTGCAATGCAGCAAATTTCATCATTGTCGGACACATCTCCCGAAATACCGATGGCCCCGATGATCCGGTTGTCAGTGTTGCGGATCAGCACGCCGCCGATTACCGGAATCATCTTGCCGTCGCTGGCCGAGGCCAAAGCCGTATAAAAGGCCGGATTTTTGACCGCACGATTGGCGAGATTGCGCGCGCCCAGTCCCATGCCGAGTGTGCCCCAGGCTTTTCCCGTGGCAATTTCGACGCGCAGAATGCCGCTGCCGTCCTCGCGCTTGGTCACCACCACATGCCCGCCCGCATCCAGCACCACCACGGTCAGCGGCAGAAAATTCAGGGCGCGGCCTTTGGCAATCGCTTCATTGGCAATCAAATCGGCTTGGGCCAGTGTGACATTGCTCATGGTCTATTCCTTGTTTCGAAGATGTCCGGGGCAAGCACCGGTCGGACGACGCACAGGTTGTGCTTTTCAAAAAGCTTGTTTATCGGTTGATCATTATCATAGGGAAGTCTATCAGCCAATTGTCATCACCGGGTCAGTGCCGGTTGGCCACCAACAAAGGAAGCGGATCATGAGCAAAAGCGTCGGAATCATCGGTCTTGGGATTATGGGCGGGGCGATTGCCCGCAATCTGTGCGAGCGTGGCTGGTCGGTCACCGGCTATGATGTCGATCCGGCAGCCTGTGCGGCGTTGGAAAAGGCAGGCGGCAGGATTGCATCCTCCGTCACGGAACTGGCCAAACAGGAAACCGTACTGATGACCTCGTTGCCCAGCCCGAAAATCGTGCGTGCGGTGGCCGAGGAGATCGCTGCCAGCGGCACGACGGGCCGCATTGTGTGCGAATTAAGCACGCTGGCGCTGGAAGACAAGCTGGCTTTCGAGGCGATTTTGTCGAAAGCGGGCCATACGCCGCTGGATTGCCCGTTGAGCGGCACCGGCGCGCAGGCACAGACCCGCGATCTGGTAATCTATGCGTCGGGCGATGCCAAGGCGATTGAAAGTCTGGACGGACTGTTTCTCGATTTCGGCAAAAAGGTTGCCAATCTCGGGTCGTTCGGCAATGGCAGCCGGATGAAATATGTCGCCAACTATCTGGTGGCCATCAACAATGTCGCCACAGCCGAAGCCATGGTGCTGGGGATTCAGGCAGGGCTTGATCCGCAACAGATCATCGAGATCGTCGGTCCGGGTGCGGGCGGGTCGAAAATCTTCGAATTGCGCGCCCCGATGATGGCGGCCAATCATTACGAGCCACCGTCCATGCGCATGGCGACGTGGCGCAAGGATATGACGGTGATCGGCGATTTCGCCCGCCAATTGGGCTGCCCGATCGCGCTGTTCGAAAAATCCAACGAGATTTACGAAAAAGGTCTGGCGATGGACCTCGGCCATCTCGACACCGCCGCCGTCTGCAAGGTGATCGAGGAGATGGGCGGCTTCAAGCGCTGAGGTTCTGCCTCAGGCTTCGCGCATGCGGGCCTGCCGGATGGTAATCGTCTGCTCGGTGGTTTCGCGCAGCATCGAGGCAAACAGAGCGGCGGCGGGGGACAACACCCGCCGCGTCGGCTCGATCAACACAAAATCCGAATAGAGCGCGGGCTGGTCGAGCGGGCGGATGTCGAAACGGGTACCGTCGAGATCATTGACCATCATCACGCCCGGCAAAATCGCTACCCACTCGCTGCTGGCGACAAAATCCAGCGTACCCATCATGGCATCGAGCTGCAAACGCCGCTCGATCGCCACGCCATGGCTGGCGCAATAGGTTTCGATGTTTTTGCGGCGGGTATTTTGCGGGCCGGGGACGACGATTTTCAACGGGTCCATGTCTTTGAGGCAGATCGGGGTCAGATGCTGTCCGAGCCGGTTCTTGCTGGCCACCAGCATTTCACGGTCGCGGATCAACAAGGTGGTCGACAGCCCGACCGCGCCCTGAAACCCCGGCACAACCGCAAAATCCAGTTCGCCCCTGCGCACCAGATCGGTCAGCACGCCGGAATAGGCTTCTGTGACCCGCATATCGACCGTGGGGGCCACCGCAATGAAACGGTCGAGCGTCGGGGCCAGAACGGCACGGGTAAAGGTCGGCATCAGGCCGATGCGGACCTCGCCGCCCAGTGCCGATGACCGGCTGATTTCGGCCTCGGCCAGATCGAGCCTGCGCAAGATGGCCACACATTCTGCGTAATAGCGTTCGCCGTGCACGGTCGGGATGACGCCCCGCCCGTCGCGCACCAGCAGTTCCGCGCCGAGGCTTTCTTCCAGATGCCTGATATGTTGCGAAATCCCCGATTGCGTCGCCCCTTCACGCAGGGCCGCTGCGGTAAAGGAGCCTTCCTCGAATACCGCCACGAAAGACCGGATTTGCTTGAGCGAGCGCATGGGTTGATCGACCATCTATCAAAAAAATTAATATCGGAAAGTAATAATAATCATTTTTATAATGGCCGGTCCAGCCTTAGTCTTTGGTTGAATGAAATTCGCCAAAAAATTCGCCAAAAAATTCGCGAGGACATCGGATCTTGCGAACATGTCGATTGAACAGGATCAGGCCCATGAAACTTGGTTTTTTTACAATGCCCATCCATCCGCTTGGCAAGGATTGGCGGCAATGCCTCGCCGAGGACCGCGAAGCATTTATTCTTGCTGACGAGTTGGGCTTTGTGGAAGCGCTCGCAGGCGAGCACGTGACCGATCAGGCCGAAAACATCACCTCCTGCATCACCTTCATCGCGTGGATTGCGGCGGCCACCAAAAATATCCGGTTGGGCACCGGCACGGTCAACATGCCCAACAGCCATCCCGCTGCGGTGGCCTCGAGTATTGCGATGCTCGATCACATGCTCGATGGCCGTTTCGTGTTCGGGATCAGCCCGGGCGGTCTGTTGTCTGATGCCGAAGTGTTCGGCAATCTCGACAACAACCGCAACGAGATGTTTGTCGAGGCCATCAATCAGGTGCTGGCGATCTGGGAAGGCGAAGCGCCTTACAATCTCAACGGCAAATACTGGAAAATCTCGACCGAGCGCACGCTGCTGACCGAAATCGGTCAGGGTGTCATGCCCAAGCCGTTGCAGCGTCCCCATCCTCCGATTGTCGTGACCGCCGTGGCTCCGTTCTCCAAAGGCGTGACGGAAGCGGCGGCACGCGGTTGGGATCCGATTTCGGCCAACTTCCTGATGCCGGTCTGGGCCAAATCGCATTGGCCCAAATATGTCGAAGGCTGCGAAATGGCTGGCCGCAAGGCCGATCCCGCCAATTGGCGCGTGGCCAAAAGCGTGTTCGTGGCCGACGACATGGCGACCGCCAAGGCCTATGCGCTCGACCCGAATGGCCCTTACGTCTCCTATTACCGCTCCTTGTTCACCAAGCTGAAGAAGAACGGCCGCATCGAATTGTTCAAGACCTATCGCGAACAGCCCGATGACGAGGTGACGCTGGAAATGGTCTGCGACAAGCTGATCATTTACGGCACGCCCGACAAGGTGGCGGACGATATTCTGAAACTGCGCGAGGAAGTCGGCGAATTCGGCACCATGCTTTATGCGGGCAAGGACTGGAAAGACCGCGAGCTTGGCCGCAAATCGATGATCCTGCTGGCCGAAAAATCCCTGCCGCTCATCAATGCGGGTATCTCCAAGGCCGAGGCTGCCGAATGAGCACTGTGACCATGGTGGATTGCGGCGGGTTCAAACTCGCCACATGTGTGGATGGCCTGTCGGATGCTTCGGCGCCGTGGCTGGTGCTGTCCAATTCGCTTGGCGCGTCGATGATGATGTGGGAGCCGCAGCTTGCTGTGCTGGGACGCAAGTACCGTATCCTGCGCTATGACACGCGCGGTCACGGTGCATCCGAGGCCCCGCAAGGCCCCTATGATTTCGGCGGGCTGACCCATGATGTGCTGGCCTTGATGGATCACTACCACATCGACAAGGCCTCGTTTATGGGCCTGTCTTTGGGTGGCATGACCGGTCTGGGTCTGGCTATCCACCATTCGAGCCGTTTCGACAAGATTGTGTGCTGCGATGCGCGGGCCGACAATCCGCCGCCTTTCGTGCAAAGCTGGGATGACCGCAAGGCGGCTGTCGATGCGGGTGGCTTGCAATCCATTGTCACCGGCACGATGGAACGCTGGTTCGTCGAGAGCTGGCGCAAGGCCCATCCCGACCGCTTGCAGCACTTTGTCGATGCGTTTCTGGCCACTTCGCTCGAAGGCTACAAGGCCTGTGCGGATGCGCTGAAAACCCTCGACTATCTGAAAGATCTGGGGTCGGTCAGCCTGCCTGTGCTCTATGTGGTGGGAGCCGAAGATCTCGGTGCGCCGCCTCAGGTGATGCGCGCGATGGCGATGGCGACCCCCGGTTCGGCCTATATCGAAGTGCCGCACGGCGCGCATTTGCCAAATGTCGATAACAGTGCAGACTTCAACACGGCGATTGCGGGCTTTCTCGGCCTGCAGTGAGGCACTTGGTTTTTCGGAGTTGAGACGATGATTTTGACGGATCGTGTTCCCTATCAGGCCCTGATTGACCGGCCCAAGCTGACGCTGCCCGGCAATGCGCGGGTCGGGTTGTGGATCATCCTGAATGTCGAGGAATGGCGCATCGAAAAGCCGATGCCGCGCACCGTGCTGCCGCCACCGATGGGCGTGCCTTTGCTGCCGGATGTGCCGAACTGGTCATGGCATGAATACGGCATGCGCGCCGGCTTCTGGCGGCAGTTTGAGGCTCTCACCTCGCG
>CAIYZJ010000192.1 GCA_903930675.1 uncultured Hyphomicrobiales bacterium | reverse complement strand
CGCTGGGTGTCGCGCTCGGCAATATGGATGCCCTTGACGCCCAAAGCATGGGCCAATTGCGCCCATTCCTCGCGGCTGGACGGCTCTGCGCCCGCATGGTTGAGATCGGCTTTCAGGTTCAGCAAAGCCTGTTTGACAAACCATGACACCATGCCCGGATTGGCTCCGCAGCAGGACACCGCCGTGGTGCCGCCCGGATGGGCGCGGCGCTCGGCCAGCACTGTTTCGCGCAAGGCATAGTTCGAGCGGCTTTCCGGTCCCTTGCTGCTGTCGAAATAGAAGCCCAGCCAAGGCTCGACCACCGTGTCGATGTAGAGCACATCCAGCTCGCGGCAATAGCGCATCAGATCCAGCGAGGAGGTATCCACCGACAGATTGACGCAGAAGCCCTGTCCCTTGCCTTCGGTCAGCAGCGGGCCGAGCAGGCTCTGGTAATTGTCCTTGGTCACCGCCTGCTGGATAAAGCGCACACCGGCTTTGTCGAGCAAAGCACGGTCGGCATCGGACGGGTCGATCACCACCAGACGCGAGCGGTCGAATTTGAAATGGCGTTCGATCAGCGGCAGCGTACCGCGTCCGATCGAGCCGAAGCCGATCATCACAATCGGTCCATCAATGGTGGCGTAAACGGGATGTGCAGTCATCATCAGGTCCTCTTGAAACGAAAAAGCAAAGCGAGGGGCGGATCAGCCGCCCAGAATTTCTGCCACATAGGGGTTGCTGGCGCGCTCCGCACCGATGGTGCTGGTCGGACCATGCCCGCAGATGAAGGCGAAACTGTCATCGAGCGGCAGCAACTGGTCGCGGATCGACGCCATCAGCGTGGCATGGTCGCCGCCTTCGAGATCGGTGCGTCCGACCGAGCCGCTGAATAAAACATCGCCGACCAGCCCGAAGCCTTCCTCGCGGTTGATGAAGGCCACGGAGCCCGGCGAATGGCCGGGGCAATGCAGGATATCGAAGGTCAACTGCCCGACACGGACCTGATCACCCTGATCAAGCCAGCGATCGGGGGTTAGGGCACGGGCATCGAGAATGCCGAATTGCACACCGCGTTCGGGCAATTGCCGCAGCAGGAATTCATCGGCCTTGTGCGGACCCTCGACCGGCACGCCCAAGTCTTCCGCCAGTTGCGCGGCCCCTGCGGCATGGTCGATATGGCCATGGGTGATCAGGATTTTTTCGACACTCACGCCCATTTTGGCAATCGCATCGCGGATGACGGGCAGATCGCCGCCCGGATCCACCACTGCGGCCTTCATGGTCGCCGAGCACCACAGCAAGGTGCAGTTCTGCTGGAACGGCGTGACGGGAATGATCGCCGCACGGGCTTTGGGTTCGCTCATGGTCTCGTCCTCATTCTCGCCTGTCATGCCATTGTCATAGCGCTTGCCCAAAACGCAAACCGGCCCCGAAGAGTCGGGGCCGCCTTACCCGTTCGGGCTGGTTCGCGCTCAGATAATATAGGATTTCAGCGGCGGAAAGCCGTTAAACGCCACCGCCGAATAGGTCGTGGTGTAAGCCCCCGTCCCCTCGATCAGCAATTTATCGCCGATCTCGACACTGAAGGGCAGCCAATAGGGTTCTTTTTCATAGAGCACATCCACGGAATCGCAGGTCGGGCCGGCCAGCACGCAAGGCACCAGTTCGTCACCGTCGCGCTCCGAACGGATCGGATAGCGGATCGCCTCGTCCATGGTTTCGGCCAGACCGTTGAACTTGCCGATATCCAGATAGACCCAGCGGACCTCGTCGTCCTCGGCCTTTTTCGACACCAGAACTACTTCGGTTTCGATCACGCCGGCATTGCCGACCATGCCGCGACCGGGCTCGATGATGGTTTCGGGAATACGGTTGCCGAAATGCTTGGACAAAGCACAGAAAATGGCATCGCCGAAGCTCTGCACACCCGGCACCTCTTTGAGGTAACGGGTCGGGAAACCACCGCCGAGATTGACCATCGAGAGATGGATCCCGCGCTCGGCGCATTGGCGGAAGATGTCAGCCGAGGAGGCCAGAGCCTGATCCCAGGCTTGCGTATTGGCCTGTTGCGAACCGACATGGAACGACACGCCATAGGCATGCAGGCCAAGACGATGGGCGGCTTCGAGCACATCGGGGGCCATTTCGGGCACGCAACCGAATTTGCGCGACAGGGGCCATTCTGCCCCCGCACCGTCGCACAGGATGCGGCAGAACACTTTGGCACCGGGGGCAACGCGGGCGATTTTTTCGACCTCGGCCACGCAATCAACCGCAAACAGTTCGACGCCCATTTCAAAAGCACGCGCGATATCGCGTTCTTTCTTGATGGTATTGCCGTAGGAGATGCGGTCGGCAGTGGCACCGGCGGCCAGCACCATTTCCATTTCCTGAACGGAGGCCGTGTCGAAGCACGAGCCCATCCGCGTCAGCAAACGCAGGATCTCGGGAGCCGGATTCGCCTTCACCGCATAAAACACGCGGGTATCGGGCAAAGCGCGGGCAAAGCGTTGATAGTTTTTCTGGATCACTTCCAGATCAACGACAACACAGGGGCCGTCTTCACGACGGTTGCGCAGAAATTCATGGATACGTGCTGTCATGGCACGAACTCCCCTAATACACAGGACGCCTCAAGCGTCCTAATCCAGAGCCCCGGATGACGGTCCCGCAATTCCGCGCGTTGGAAACGCAGAATCGGGTCAGGTCACCCGCGTGTGCTGCCTTGGATTGGAAGGGAGTGATCCCGTCCGCACGCCTGGCAAGATGGACAAGCCTCTTCGGTGAACCTGCCTTTGGAGGGCAGATCGAGACCAAAAAAGCCCGCTCCGTCGTTGCTTTAAGTCGCGTCCCCCGGGGAGAACGGGGTGCGCCGGTTTTCGCCTCCGGCTGCCAGTTGATTATCGCCTGATCTCAGAAGTCCGAGATTTCGACGGGCGGCTGTCCGGCCTCTTGTCCGGATGCCCACCAACTGACACACGACCACAGGCACGTGCGAAATTGGGCAGGGGGATAATTAAGACCAAAGCCACCCCCGATCAAGCGTTTTTTTCGATTCTTTTCGAAAGATTTTTATTTTGTGACAAAGCCATGAAAAACAAGCAAAAAATCCGGAATTTAGCACCCTGTTTCTGGCAGGGTTTTCCACTGTCTTTGAGCTGCCGTTTTATGCCGTCGCCCCGCAACCATGCAAAAGCCGGCAAGCCCGACAGGTTTTGATGATCCGGCAAAGCGGGATTTGGCCTGATCATTCTGGCAAACACGGGATAATCTTGTATAAGGAAGATGAATTGACCTTTCTCGTTGCGGCAAACAGCCGCCACGTTCCGGTTCGGAAAGACATGATGATGATTCTTACCCGTCGCGCCCTGATTGAATGCCTCGGCACTTTGGCCACTGCTGTTTTGACCGCTCCGGTCGCCCACGCCCAGCAAACCATTGCGGCAGAACCGGTGACCAATGCCAAATTCGGCTATAGCGATGTGGTGCGCAAAGCCCGCGATCTCGGCATGGCGGGCTATGACAACACCCCGCCCGCTTTGCCCGACGCACTCGCCAAGCTCGATACCGACGCCTATCGCGATATCCGGTTCCGGCCGGAAAAGGCCTTGCTGAATACACCAAACAGCGCGTTTCGGGCGCAGATGAGCCATTTGGGCCCGCTTTACAAACGGGCTGTGACTGTCAACGTGATCCGTGACGGCGTGCCGACCTCGGTGCCCTATTCTGCGGCTTTGTTCGATTACGGCAAAACCAAATTCGAGCGGCCCTTGCCGGTCAATCTCGGTTTTGCGGGTTTCCGCCTGTCTTATCCGCTCAATGATCCAAGGGCGCAGGATGAATTGGTGTCCTTCATGGGGGGCAATGCGTTCCGGCTTTTGGGTCGCAACCAGCGGCTTGGCCTTTCGGCACGCGGCCTGACTCTGGGCGCGGGCGGCACCGAGCCGGAAGAACTGCCGCATTTCCGCGAATTCTGGATCGAACAGCCCAACAACCCGGATCGCGTCACCCTCTTTGCCCTGCTCGACAGTCCTTCGGCGACGGCTGCCTATCAATTCATCGTCTATCCGGCGACCGAAACCGTGATCGAGGTGACGGTGACGCTTTTTCCGCGCAAAGCGCTGACCCGTGTCGGCATCGCGCCTTTGTCCTCGATGTTCGTCGCAGGCGAGAACGACCAGCGGATCAGCGGCGATTTCCGGCCCGAGCGGCATGATTCGGATGGCTTGCTGATGCAGACGGGCGCAGGTGAATGGATCTGGCGGCCTTTGCGCAATCCGGCCCAACAGGTCATGTCGGGTTTTCTCGATACCAATCCGCGCGGTTTCGGGCTGATGCAGCGCGACCGCAATTTCGAGCATTTCCAGGATCTCGAACAGGGCTACGAGAACCGCCCGAGCTATTGGATCGAACCGCGCGGCGATTGGGGTGACGGCCGGATTGATCTGGTCGAACGTCCCGCCAGCGACGAGAGCAGCAGCAATATCACGGCCTTCTGGACCCCGCGCAATCCGCTCGAAGCGGGCCAGAACCAGACATGGAGCTACCGCATCCGCACCACCAGCGCCGAGAGCAAGCTGCATCCGGCGGGCCGTGTGTTCAACACCTTTGTCACCACGCCGCCCACACGCGAGGCCGCACCTGCGGGCACCAAACGCTATATTGTCGATTTTACCGGCGGCAATCTGTCCTATTTCTTCTCCGCACCCGATCAGGTCAAACTGGTCGCCAATGCCTCGGCGGGCAAGATCGTGCAAACGGTCCTGACTCCGAATCCGCGGATCGAGGGCTTCCGCGCCACGCTGGATATCGCCTTGCTGGCGGGCCAGAGCGGCGATATGCAACTCCATCTGAAAGCGGGAAACCGTGCCGTCAGCGAAAGCTGGAACTATCCGGTGAGTGCGGATTGACAACTGATATCTTGTCGGCAGCGCGGGCCTTGTCCGTGTCAGCTTTGAGCACATCGCAACCGTGCTGCGCTTCGCGGCGGCTTACGCCGATCAGCCAGACGGGTTAGAGACTGTCAATGCGGGCTGGCCCGTTGCACGGGATACGGGCAGAGAGATGAACGACAAACAGATACGCGGCAAACCCATGTCCGCGCAATTGCGCGAGACAGACCGCGACCGTTTGATCGGCATCGGCCTGATCTGTTTGACACTGCTCAGCTTCGCCTTTCTCGACAGCATCGCCAAGCTGTTGTCGCCGACCCTGCCCGCCTTGCAGATCATCTGGGCGCGGTATGCGGGCAATGTGCTGCTGGTCGCCGTCTTCATCAACCACCGCACCTATCCCGGCGTGCTGCGCACCAAAAAGCCGAAAATCCAGTGGATCCGTTCGACCCTGCTGCTGTTGTCGACCAGCATGAATTTTATTGCATTGCGCTATCTGCAACTGGCTGAAACCTCGGCGATTGCCTTCACCATTCCGCTGTGGGTGGCTTTGCTGTCGGGGCCCTTGTTGGGGGAAACGGTCGGGGCCAGACGCCTGGCGGCCATTGCGATCGGCTTTTTCGGCGTGCTGGTCATCACCCGTCCGGGGTTGGGCATGATGCATCCTGCCGTGTTGCTGTCGGTGTTCGGCACACTCTGTTACGCGCTCTATGCCATCGCCACCCGCCATCTGGCGGCTTATGATTCGCCACAGACCACCATGGTGTTTTCCGGCCTGTCAGGGGTTGTGCTGTTGACCCCCGTGCTGCCCTTTGTCTGGCAGACACCGCAAACCGTGCCGGAATGGGCCGGATTGTTCGGCATGGGCCTGTTTGCCAGTTTCGGCCATTATTGCCTGATTCTGGCGCATCAACGCGCCCCCGCCTCCATCCTCTCGCCTTTCACCTATACCCAATTGGCGTGGATGATCGGCTTGGGCTATCTGCTGTTCGGCGATCTGCCCGACATCTGGACGCTGGTGGGGGTGAGCATCGTGATCTGTTCGGGGCTTTATCTGTTGTCGCTCGAGCGCAACCGCTCCGCGGCCACCTCTCCTTCGGCTTCGCCCGCCGGGCATGACTGATGCGAGCCCGCGATAAACAATTGACGCGATGGGCGCGGGCCGCCATTTTGGCACACCGTGATTTTGATCCCTTTTTTCGGAGTTTTTCTTGATGTCCCCACTCATTGCCGCCACCGAAGCGCTGTTGCGCCATGCCCCCGTGATACCGGTCCTGACGGTGGAAGGAGCCGGGGATGCCGTGCCGCTGGCAACCGCGCTTGTGGCGGGCGGCTTGCCGCTGCTGGAAGTGACCTTGCGGACCGAAGGCGCCTTGAAAGCCATCACCGCCATGGCCAAACAGGTGCCCGGCGCGATTGTGGGCGCGGGCACCATCCGCACCGCCGATCAGGCCAAAGCGGCGGTGGATGCGGGGGCAACCTTTCTGGTCAGCCCCGGGGCAACCCCGCAGGTGATCGCAGCCGTGCAAAAACTCGGCGTGCCCTTCCTGCCCGGTTGCGCCACCGCCAGCGAGGCGATGCGGCTGGCCGAAGAGGGTTTTCGGTTCCTGAAATTCTTTCCGGCGGAAGCGGCAGGCGGCGTGAATTATCTCAAATCACTGGCCGCGCCTCTGGCCGATTTGCGCTTCTGCCCGACTGGCGGCATCGATGCGGACAAAGCCAAGGCCTATCTGGCTTTGCCCAATGTGGTCTGTGTCGGCGGCTCGTGGATTACCCCTGCCGCCGCCCTCAAAGCCGGTGACTGGGCCACCGTGACGCGGCTGTCGCTGGAAGCCGGCAAACTGCGCTGAAACGACAACACCCCGCAAAGCGGGGTGTTGCATGATCCGTTCAAGTCTGGTCAATCCGGTTTGCGGGTGACCAGAAACTCGTTCATCCGCTTCAGGGCTTTCTGGATGTTTTCTGCGGAATTGGCATAGGACAGACGGATATAGCCTTCGCCATGCACGCCGAAATCCGGCCCGCCGATGGTGGCCACGCCGGCTTCTTCCAGCAAAGCGGATGCCAGCGGCTTGGCCTTCCAGCCCGTCGCGGCAATGTTGGGGAAAGCGTAGAAGGCCCCCTTGGGGGTTGCCGCGCGCACGCCCGGCAACGCGTTCAAACCCTCGACCACGATTTTGCGGCGGCGGTCGAATTCGGCCACCATCGCATGCACGGCATCCTGCGGGCCGGTCAGCGCGGCAAGCCCCGCAAATTGCGCGGAAGCATTGACGCAGGAATAGGAATTGACCGCAAGCTTGCGCGCCGCGTCATAGAGCTTTTGCGGCCAGATCGCATAACCCATCCGCCAGCCGGTCATCGCATAGGTTTTTGACCAGCCGTCGAGCAGAATCAGACGGTCGCGGATTTCGGGGTAAGCCAGCAGGGTCTGGTGCTGCAAACCGTCATAGGTCATCTGCCCGTAAATTTCGTCCGACATGATCGCCACATCGGGGAAGGCGGCAAGGCCTTTAACCAGCTTGTCGATTTCCGATTTCGGCGTCACACCGCCGGTCGGGTTTGCCGGCGAATTGATGATCAGCAAAGGGGTTTTCGGCGTGATCAGCGACAGGGTTTCTTCGGCCGAGAAGGCAAAGCCGTTTTCTTCGCGGATCGGCACGGGAATCGGATTGGCACCGGTGAATTCGATCATCGAGCGGTAGATCGGGAAACCGGGATCGGGATAGAGAATATCGACGCCGGGCTCGCCGAACATCAAAATGGCCATGTGCATGGTGACTTTTCCACCGGGGACAATCATCACCAGTTCGGGAGACACCTCGACATTGAACCGCTTGTGCAGATCGGCGGCGACCGCTTCGCGCAAGGGCAGAATGCCGGTGGCGGGTGTGTAGCCGTGATGGCCGTCGCGCAGCGCCTTGATGGCCGCTTCCACAATATGTTCAGGGGTTTGGAAGTCGGGCTGGCCGATTCCGAGATTGATGATGTCCTTGCCCTGACGCTGCAATTCGGTGGCGCGGGCCAGAACCGCGAAGGCGTTTTCTTCGCCCATCCGACTGAAAGAATTAACGATGTGCAGCATAAGCAGACCTCCCATTGCCTGAACGCGTAACGTTCCAGATTGATTTATCCTATCATTTAGGGCGATGGTATAGATGAAATCAAATCAGTTCGCATAGAATAAAAATCAATGCGGTATTTTGTAAGGGAGACGGTCATGGTCAGCAAAGTCAAAGACACCAAGAAAGCCAAAGCAAGATTGCGGTCGCAATTGTGGTTCGACAATCCCGAAAATCCCGGCATGACCGCGCTCTATATCGAACGCTATCTGAACTTCGGCCTGACCCGCGAAGAGCTGATGTCGGGCAAGCCGATCATCGGCATCGCCCAGACCGGCTCGGATCTGTCACCCTGCAACCGCCATCATATCGAGCTTGCCAAGCGCGTGCGCGAAGGCATCACCGCCATGGGCGGCGTCGCGTTTGAGTTTCCGGTGCATCCGATCCAGGAAACCGGCAAGCGGCCGACCGCCTCGCTCGACCGCAATCTGGCCTATCTCGGCCTTGTCGAAATTCTCTATGGCTACCCGCTCGACGGCGTTGTACTGACCACGGGTTGCGACAAGACCACTCCGGCCTGCATCATGGCCGCTGCGACGGTCAACATTCCGGCGATTGTACTGTCGGGCGGACCGATGCTGAACGGCTGGCATCACGGCGAGCGCACCGGCTCGGGCACCATCGTCTGGAAGGGCCGCGAACAACTGGCTTCGGGCGAGATCAGCTATGACGAATTCATGGATCTGGTGACGTCTTCGGCTCCATCGGTCGGCCATTGCAACACCATGGGCACCGCCTCGACCATGAATTCGCTGGCCGAAGCTTTGGGCATGTCCTTGCCCGGCTGCGCCGCCATTCCCGCCCCTTACCGCGAGCGCGGCCAGATTGCCTATGAAACCGGCAAGCGTGCGGTAGAAATGGTGTGGGAGGATTTGAAGCCTTCCGACATTCTGACCCGCGAAGCCTTTGAAAACTGCATCGTCGTCAATTCGGCCATCGGCGGCTCGACCAATGCTCCGATCCACGTCAACGCCATCGCCCGCCATATCGGCGTGAAACTCAGCGTCGATGATTGGGAAAAATACGGCCACAAAGTGCCGCTGCTGGTCAATCTGCAGCCGGCAGGCGAATATCTGGGCGAGGAATATCACCGCGCCGGTGGCGTGCCTGCTGTTGTGGCACAGCTGATGAAGAAAAAGCTGATCCATGAAAAGGCCATGACGGTCAACGGCAAGACCATGGGCACCAATTGCCGCAAGGCCAAGATCATGGATGACCGCGTGATCTTTACGGCCGACAAGCCGATGCGCAAGGATGCGGGCTTTATCGTGCTGAAGGGCAACCTGTTCGACAATGCGATCATGAAGACCAGCGTGATCTCGGAAGAGTTCCGCAACCGCTACCTGTCCAACCCCAATGATCCCGAAGCCTTCGAAGGCCGCGCCATCGTGTTCGACGGGCCGGAAGATTACCATCACCGCATCGAAGACCCCAAGCTGAAGATCGACGAACATTGCATGTTGTTCATGCGCGGCGCGGGTCCGATCGGCTATCCGGGCGGTGCGGAAGTGGTGAACATGCAGCCCCCCGCTTATCTGCTCAAGCGCGGCGTGACGGCTCTGCCCTGCATCGGGGACGGCCGCCAGTCGGGCACCTCCGGTTCGCCTTCGATCCTCAATGCCTCGCCCGAAGCGGCCGCCAATGGCGGATTGGCGATTTTGAAGACCGGCGACAAAGTGCGCATCGATCTGAAAAAGGGCACAGCCAACATCCTGATCTCGGCCGAGGAGCTGGCCAAGCGTCATGCGGCTTTGATGAAAAAAGGCGGCTTCCCCTTCCCCGCCCATCAGACACCATGGCAGGAAATCCAGCGTTCGATGGTCGACCAGTTCGACGGCGGCATGGTGCTCAAGCCTGCGGTCAAATATCAGCGGGTCGCCCAGAAAATGGGTGTTCCGAGAGATAATCACTAAATCTCGAACTCAATCTTGCACTGACACAAAGGAACGGGCCGATGCCTTTTTCCCATCCCCATCCAGCCGAACCGCCGCAAAAGGTGACGCTGGAGGGTCGCTTTGTCCGGATCGAGCCACTCGATCCGGAACGCCATGGCCGCCACCTCTGGCAGGAGATGGATGGGCATGATGCGTTGTGGGATTATATGGCCTACGGCCCGTTCGACGATCAGGCGGCGTTTCAGGCCTGGCTGAAACAGCGTGCCAAACTGACCGATCCGCTGGCTTTCGCCATTATCGAGATCAGCTCGGGGCGCGCTTTGGGTGTGGCCACTTTGATGGAAATCAGGCCGGAGCACGGCGTGATCGAAATCGGCCACATCCTGTTTTCACCCGCCATGCAGCGCACGGCCTGTTCGACGGAAGCCGTGTTCTTGCTCGCGCAATATGCCTTCGGGACGCTGGGCAACCGGCGGTTCGAATGGAAGTGCAATGCGCAGAACGCCCCTTCGTGGCGCGCAGCCTTGCGGTTCGGCTTCACCCATGAAGGCGTCTTCCGCAACCATATGATCACCAAGGGCCGCAACCGCGACACCGCATGGTTCTCGATCACCGACAGCGAATGGCCGGTGCGCCGTCAGGCATTCGAGAGCTGGCTGTCGCCGGACAATTTCAACGAGGCCGGACAGCAGAAGACCAGTCTGTCCGCCTTGAACAATGCCGGTTGAGCACCGTTTCGGACGGGGCTCGCCACACCATCACACCACAAGACAGACATCAGGGAGAGACAACAATGGCGAAACGCTTACAGGGTAAAGTGGCTGTCGTCACAGCCGCGGGTCAGGGCATCGGCCGCGCGATTGCCGAGGCTTTTGTGGCCGAAGGTGCCACCGTTTGGGCAACCGACCGCGATGTCGACAAGCTCGACGGTCTGGCCCGCGCCAAGCGCCGCAAGCTCGATGTGCTATCGGACCGCGCGGTGGCCGCTTTCGCCGAAAAAATCGGCCCCGTCGACATTCTGGTCAATGCCGCCGGCTTCGTGCATCACGGCACGGTGATGGAATGCGACAATGCCGCATGGGATTTCTCGTTCGACCTCAATGTCAAATCCATGCACCGCATGTTGCGGGCTTTCATTCCCGGCATGCTGGCCAAGGGCCACGGTTCGGTGGTCAATATTGCTTCTGGCGCGGGCTCGGTGCGCGGGATCCCCAACCGCTATGTCTATGGTGCGACCAAAGCGGCGGTGATCGGGCTGACCAAGGCCGTGGCGGCCGACTATATCAAAAAGGGCATCCGCGCCAATGCGATCTGCCCCGGCACGATCCAGTCACCCTCGCTCGACCAGCGCATCGAAGATCTGGCCAAGCTGAACAAGACCAGCATCGAGGCCGCGCGGCAGGCCTTTATCGACCGCCAGCCGATGGGCCGTCTCGGCACCGCCGAGGAAATCGCCATGCTGGCCGTCTATCTGGCTTCCGATGAATCAAGCTACACCACCGGCCAGATCCATCTCGCCGATGGCGGCTTCGCGCTCTGATTTTTATCCCTCAGGAGTTCAAGACAATGCACGTTCTTATTATCGGCGCGGCAGGCATGGTTGGCCGCAAGCTGGCCGAACGTCTGGCCAAGAATGGCCAGATCAACGGCAAGACCATCAGCAAGGCCACGTTGCACGATGTGATCGAGCCCAAAGCCCCCGCAAACTGCCCGTTCCCCTGCACCACGGTCGCTTCGGACTATTCCTTGCCGGGTGAAGCCGAAAAGCTGGTGGCAGGCCATCCCGATGTGATCTTCCATCTGGCGGCGATTGTGTCGGGTGAAGCGGAACAGAATTTCGATCTCGGCTACCGCATCAATTGCGACGGCACCTGGCAGTTGTTCGAGGCCATCCGCGCCATCAATACCGAGACCAAGGGCGGCTATCATCCACGCTTGGTGTTCACCTCGTCGATCGCGGTGTTCGGTGCGCCCTTCCCGCCCGCCATCGGCGATGAATTCTTCACCACGCCTTTGACCTCCTACGGCACCCAGAAGGCCATCGGCGAATTGCTGCTGGCCGACTACACCCGCAAGGGCTTTTTCGACGGGATCGGCATCCGCCTGCCGACCATTTGCGTGCGTCCGGGCACACCGAACAAAGCGGCATCGGGCTTTTTCTCCAACATCCTGCGCGAGCCGCTGGCCGGTCACGAAGCCGTGCTGCCGGTCGAAGACACCGTCCGCCATTGGCATGCCTCCCCGCGTTCGGCGGTCGGCTTCCTCGTCCATGCCGCCGAAATCGACGGAGACAAAGTCGGCCCGCGCCGCAACCTGTCGATGCCGGGCCTGAGTGCCACGGTCGGCGAACAGATCGACGCTT
Source organism: uncultured Hyphomicrobiales bacterium (assembly GCA_903930675.1). Lineage (GTDB taxonomy): Bacteria > Pseudomonadota > Alphaproteobacteria > Rhizobiales > Beijerinckiaceae > CAIYZJ01. Next base: position 328 of record CAIYZJ010000192.1, on the reverse strand, counting down.
TGCGCCGCGTGGCCGGTGACAAGGTCGTGGCCCGCATCAAGCGCGTGCCCGATCCTGCCATCATCAAGATTGTCTCGGGCTGGGCCGAGCGTTGCGACCCGCAGCGCGCGATTGCACTGGGTTTTGTTGCCGAAAAGAATTTCGACGAGATCATCCGCGCCCATATCGAGGACGAGCTGAACGGCCAGATCGCCTGATTCTGTTTTACAAAACAAAAAGCCGCAAGGAGATGATCCTTGCGGCTTTTTTATTGGATAAACTGGGACTTAGCCTTTGTAAGGCGTCTCGGCCACCGGCGAGATCGGGCCCTTGCCCGAGAACCAGTTGG
>CAIYZJ010000191.1 GCA_903930675.1 uncultured Hyphomicrobiales bacterium | reverse complement strand
CCACGCAAAAGCTTGTGCTCAGCGCAGCAGGAAACTCCCCTATCGTGGACCGCATAAAGAACTCCCTGGAGGCTGTGGCGGCGCAGTTTCAGACTGCAAAGTAATGGGTGCATTGGCTTCTTTTTTTTCTGGTGTGTTCAGCAAATTGCCAGCCAAAGGCGTCGGTCAGCCAGCGCGCGGTCTTGTCGGGCCGTGCCACATGCAGGGTCACACCGGCAAAACCGGAAATCGCTTTGTCCTGTGCAATCGGCGAGGTCCAGACAGGGGTGGACGCCGCCTCGTCACCGCTGAAGGCAATCGACAGATCCATGTGGTGCGGATCCCGGAACACCAGAGACGGGATGCCGAACCGCTCGACCTGCCGGAAATCGACTCCATGCCGGCCGAGCCGCTCCGTCCAGAAAGCGAGGCTGGAAAGCGGAGCCTGAAACCATGTTTCCCCCGTCTCGCCGCTGCCCGCACGGCGCGGGCCGACATGGGTCCACGGAAAAAACGTCAAAATCGACCCCGGATTGGCCGGACCATCGCCATAATACAGATGCCACGTGCCCGGATCGTCATAATTGACGGTCTGCTTGACCATGCGAAGCCCCAGAACCTGCGTGTAGAACGCCACATTCTCCTTGGGCACCCCCGATACGGCCGTCACATGATGCAGTCCCGCGCTTTTGCTCATTTCCCTGTCCCGTGCTGAATGGTTTGATGGAGCCAACATAGGGCTTTGCGGGGGCTTCGGACAGGGGGGAGGGTGGTCCTTACTTTCCGTCTTTGGGCACCAACTTCCCGATGCCTTCCGCCACTTTGGCAATCTTCTCGGAAGGATTGGAGCCGCCGGAGGATTCGTTGTTGAGTCCGGTTTCTTGCTGGCTGTAAATGCAGTTGGCCGCATAGGTCAGGATGATGTCTTTTTTGTCTTGGAGTTCAGTGGAATTTACAAAATTTACAAGTGTAAGAATAGAATTTTTTTGTGTTTATTAATTGCATAATTATGTCTGTTTGCCATATACATCCTGCCACAAAAATTTATACCATAGATAAGAAGGCCTAATATAACATATTTGAAATCAAATCTTTGTTTTTTAAACTTATGTATTTAGAATCCATAAATTCTTTAAAAAAAATTTGAATTTTAGATTTTGAATTATTAAATAGTTCAATATTTTGTAATATTGTATCAAATGTATTTTCAAAAATATTCTGCTCAGTCATCGTCTTGCTCACATGTTGGCGTTAAAGGAAACACAACAAACGCAGACGCAACTGAAGTAACTGCTCGCATTACCAAACGGCGGATTCACCATTGTTCATTTTCCCTTATCATGCCCCAATCACGCAAGCGGGGTTTTCGGCGGGGCAGGGTTAATCCCCGTTCTGTTTGGTGATCGGTTGAAAACCGATGGCCATTCCCAGAGTCGCTTGTCCTGACGGCCAGTGCAGCACATGGCCGTTTTTGTGTCCCTGTTGAAACCGGCAGCATCCCCCTCCCGTATCCCCCTTTGGTGCAAGTGGTAATCTGGTTGAAATCGTCCTAAACAGGGGTTCGATCTTTGGCTGAGACATCTGCTGACCGGAGCTGGCATGTTCAAGAAAATCCTGATTGCGAACCGTGGCGAAATCGCTTGCCGTGTGATGAAAACCGCCAAGCGGATGGGCATCAATACGGTGGCGGTCTATTCCGAGGCGGACAAGGATGCCATGCATGTGGCCATGGCCGACGAGGCCGTCTGCATCGGGCCGGCGGCGGCGGCGCAATCCTATCTGGTGATCGAAAAGATCGTGGCGGCCTGCAAGGCCACAGGGGCCGAGGCCGTGCATCCGGGTTACGGATTTCTGTCCGAGCGTGCCGCCTTTGCCGAAGCGCTGGCTGCCGAAGGCATTGTGTTTATCGGCCCCAACAAGGTGGCCATCGAGGCGATGGGCGACAAGATCGAATCAAAGAAATTCGCCAATGCCGCCAAAGTCTCGACCGTGCCGGGCTATCTCGGCGTGATCGAAGATCCCGATCATGCGGTCAAAATTTCCGATGAAATCGGCTATCCGGTGATGATCAAGGCGTCGGCGGGCGGCGGCGGCAAGGGCATGCGCATTGCCTATTCGGCCGATGAAGTGGCCGAAGGCTTTGCCCGTGCCAAATCGGAAGCCGCCTCGTCATTCGGCGATGACCGGGTGTTTGTCGAAAAATTCATCGTCGACCCGCGCCATATCGAAATCCAGGTGTTGGGCGACAAGCACGGCAATGTGATCTATCTGGGCGAGCGCGAATGTTCGATCCAGCGGCGCAACCAGAAGGTGATCGAGGAAGCCCCGTCACCCTTGCTGGACGAGGCCACCCGCAAGATCATGGGCGAGCAGGCCGTCGCGCTGGCCAAGGCTGTGTGCTATGATTCCGCAGGGACCGTGGAATTTGTCGCGGGGCAGGACAAAAGCTTCTTCTTCCTCGAAATGAACACCCGTTTGCAGGTGGAACATCCGGTGACGGAAATGATCACCGGCATCGATCTGGTCGAGCAGATGATCCGCGTCGCCTATGGCGAAAAGCTGGCCATCACCCAAGCGGATGTGAAATTGAACGGCTGGGCGGTGGAAAGCCGTGTCTATGCCGAAGATCCGACCCGCAATTTCCTGCCGTCCACGGGCCGTCTGGTCACCTATCGCCCGCCTGCCGAGGGTGAATTTGCCGGTGTCACGGTGCGCAATGATACGGGCGTTTACGAGGGCGGCGAAATCTCGATCTATTATGATCCGATGATTGCCAAGCTGGTCACCCACGGCAAAACCCGTGCGGAAGCGATTGAAGGCCAAGCCCGCGCGCTCGATGCCTTTGCAATCGAGGGGATCCGCCACAATATCCCGTTTCTGTGCGCCTTGATGGAACATCCGCGCTGGAAAGAGGGGGCTTTGTCGACCGGCTTCATCGCCGAGGAGTTCCCCGAAGGCTTCAAGCCGGTTGAGCCGGCGGGCGAGGTTGCCCATCTGTTTGCCGCCGTGGCTGCGTCCATCGACCACAAGCTGAACAGCCGCAAGCGCGGCATTTCCGGCCAGATGCGCACTTCCAACCCCGTCACTTTCGATCATGTCCGTGTGGTGATGCTGGGCGGGCACGCGGTGCCTGTGACCCTGCACACCGCCGCTCACGGTGACCATGAGGATCTGGTGGTGGAATTTGACGGCGGACACCGCCATCAGGTCCATTCCGACTGGCTGCCCGGCCAGCCTGTCTGGTCCGGCAGGATCGATTCCACGCTGGTGGTGATGCAGGTGCGGCCGATTTTGAACGGTGTGTCGCTGGCCCATAGCGGCTTTGCCAGCCATGCCCGCGTACTGACCCGCGAGGAGGCGCATGCGCTGTCTTTGATGCCCGAAAAGCTGGCAGGCGACAGCGGCAAGCAGGTGCTGTGCCCGATGCCGGGTCTGGTCAAGGCGATCAGCGTCAAAGTGGGGCAGGAGATCAAGGCGGGCGAAATGCTGTGCATCGTCGAAGCCATGAAGATGGAAAACGTGCTGCGCGCCGAGCGCGACGGCACGATTGCCTCGATTGCCGCCAAAGAGGGTGATAGTCTGGCGGTGGATGCCGTTATTCTGGAATTCGCATAAGTCTTTCCGGCGGCAAGGAGGGGATACCATGCCGCTGTACTTTGCCTATGGCACCAACATGGATGTGGCGGCGATGGCTCAACGCTGCCCGCGCTCCAAACTGTTGGGCGTGGCCAGACTGCCGCGCCACAAAGTGTTCATCATGAGCGAAGGCTATGCCTCGGTGATCCGCGATCCGCGCCGCTCGGTGCTGGGTGCCTTGTGGGATGTGCCATTTGCCGACATTCCCGCGCTCGACCGCTACGAGAGCGTGCAGACGGGGCTTTACACCAAAATCAGCCAGCCCGTGGTGATGGAAGACAAGGCTCTGGGCGGGGCCAAGCGCGCTTTGCTCTATGTCGGCCGTTCGGCCAAGACCGGCAAACCGAAGCCGGGCTATCTCGAACAGGTGCTGTCGGCCGCCCGCGCGCTCGGCCTGCCCGACGGGTATTTGTACGAGCTGGAACACGGCGAACCCGCGCCGCGCAAGCCGGGGACACCGTTGTTTCGCGCGCCTGTGTGAGGGGTGTCCCTCTGCGACCTATGGCGTGGCAGCAAAGACGTGGATACCCGCCACAAGGGCGGGCATGACAGCGTGTTTTTGGGGTTAAATTTCTAAAGGCTGTCATAGCCGGACTTGTTCCGGCCATCCACGGTTTGTTTTTTCGGGATCTTGTTAGTTTTTACTGGTCTTGGCCGTCTTTGCCTTCGCCACCTTCTCACCCCCCAGCGGCCGTCTCGCCAGCACTTCGCGCAGGAAGCGGCCGGTATGGCTGGATTCGGAGGCGGCGATGTCTTCGGGGCGGCCCTGGGCGACGATGACGCCGCCGCCGTCTCCGCCTTCGGGGCCCATGTCGATCACCCAGTCGGCGGTTTTCACCACTTCCAGATTGTGTTCGATCACCACCACCGTATTGCCCTGATCCACCAATTCATGCAGCACTTCCATCAGCTTGGCGACATCGTGGAAATGCAGGCCGGTGGTCGGCTCGTCGAGAATATACAGCGTGCGGCCGGTGGCGCGTTTGGAGAGTTCCTTCGACAATTTGACGCGCTGCGCCTCGCCGCCCGACAGGGTGGTGGCCTGTTGGCCGACCTTGACATAATCGAGGCCGACGCGCTTCAGGGTTTCCATCTTGTCGCGGATCGAGGGGACGGCCTTGAACAGCTGCAACGCCTCCTCGACGGTGGAATCCAGCACTTGCGCGATGGAATGGTCGCGGTATTTCACTTCCAGCGTCTCGCGGTCATAGCGCTTGCCCTTGCAGACATCGCAGGTGACATAGACATCGGGCAGAAAGTGCATCTCGATCTTGATGACGCCGTCGCCCTGACAGGCCTCGCAGCGGCCGCCCTTGACGTTGAAGGAGAAGCGGCCGGGCGCATAGCCGCGCGCTTTGGCTTCGGGCAGGCCGGCAAACCATTCGCGGATCGGGGTGAAGGCCCCGGTATAGGTGGCGGGATTGGAGCGCGGCGTGCGGCCGATCGGTGACTGGTCGATGTCGATCACCTTGTCGAGCAGTTCCAGCCCCTCGATCTTGTCGAACGGGGCGGGATGCTCGCCCGCACCATTCAGGCGGCGCGCGGCGGCTTTGTAGAGCGTGTCGATGATCAGCGTCGATTTGCCGCCGCCCGATACGCCCGTGATGCAGCAGAAGGTGCCGAGCGGGATTTCGGCGGTGACGTTTTTGAGGTTGTTGCCGCGTGCGCCGATCAGTTTCAGCATGCGGGCTTTGTTGATGGCGCGGCGTTTTTGCGGCACGGGCACCGATTTGGCGCCTGTCAGATAATCGGCGGTCAGCGAGTTTTTGGCAGCCAGAATGTCCTTCGGCGTGCCTTGGGCAACGATTTGCCCGCCATGGATGCCCGCACCGGGACCGACATCGACCACCCAGTCGGCCTGCAAGATCGCATCCTCGTCATGCTCGACCACGATCACGGTATTGCCGATATCACGCAGGCGGCGCAGGGTTTTGAGCAGGCGTTCATTGTCGCGCTGGTGCAGGCCGATCGAGGGCTCGTCCAGCACATAAAGCACGCCGGTGAGGCCCGAACCGATCTGCGAGGCCAGCCGGATGCGCTGGCTTTCGCCGCCCGACAGGCTGGCCGAACCGCGCGCCAAAGTCAGATAATCCAGCCCCACATCCATCAGAAAGGCCAGACGGTCGCGGATTTCCTTCAGCACGCGTCCGGCGATTTCGTTCTGTTTGGGGGTGAGGCGGGCAGGCAGGTTCTGCGCCCAGATCTGCGCATCGCGCACCGAGAGCTGCGAGACCTCGCCGATATGCTCATGGGCGATTTTGACGGCCAGTGCCTCGGGCTTCAGGCGGAAGCCCTTGCAGGCGGGGCACGGGGTTTCGGACATGTATTTGCCGATTTCCTCGCGCGCCCAATCGCTGTCGGTCTCTTTCCAGCGACGCTCCAGATTGGGAACCACGCCTTCAAAGGCCTTTTTGACCTCGTAAGCGCGCATGCCGTCATCATAGGAAAACCGCACCTCTTCCTTGCCGGTGCCGTAGAGAATGGCAATCTGGGCATCGGGGGGCAGGTCTTTCCACGCTTGCGACAGTTTGAAACCGAAATGCCGGCCCAGGGCCTCAAGTGTCTGGCCGTAATAGGGCGAGGCCGATTTGGCCCAAGGGGCCACAGCACCGTTGCGCAGTGTCAAGGTCGGGTCGGGGATTACCAGATCGGCATCCATGCTCATGGCATGGCCGAGACCGTCGCAGGACGGGCAGGCGCCGAACGGATTGTTGAAGGAGAACAGCCGTGGCTCGATCTCGGGAATGGTGAAGCCGGACACCGGACAGGCGAATTTCTGGCTCATGATCAGCCGCTTGGCCTGACCCTTTTCGTCCTTCTCGTCGGCATATTCGATGATGGCAATGCCGTCGGCCAGATCGAGAGCGGTTTCAAAGCTTTCGGCCAGCCGCGCGGCAATGTCGGCGCGCACCACCAGACGGTCGATCACGATATCGATGTCGTGCTTGAGCTTTTTGTCGAGAGCGGGAGCCTCGGCAATCTCGAAAAATTCGCCGTCGATCTTGGCGCGCTGGAAACCGCGTTTCTGGAAATCGGCCAGTTCCTTGCGGTATTCACCCTTGCGGCCACGCACCACGGGGGCCAACAGGTAAAGGCGGGTTTTTTCCGGCAAAGCCAGCACTTTATCAACCATCTGGCTGACCGTCTGGCTTTCGATCGGCAGGCCGGTGGCGGGCGAATAGGGGATGCCCGCACGCGCCCACAACAGGCGCATATAATCGTGGATTTCGGTGACGGTGCCGACGGTGGAGCGCGGATTTTTGGAGGTGGTTTTCTGCTCGATGGAAATGGCAGGCGACAGGCCGTCGATCTGGTCGACATCGGGCTTCTGCATCATTTCGAGGAATTGGCGGGCATAGGCCGACAGGCTTTCGACATAGCGGCGCTGGCCTTCGGCATAGATCGTATCAAAGGCCAGCGAGGATTTGCCCGAGCCCGACAGGCCGGTAAACACCACCAGCTTGTCCCGCGGGATCACCAGATCGACATTTTTGAGGTTGTGCTCGCGCGCACCGCGAATGGCGATGACCCGCTGGTCGGCAGCGGCTTTGCGGGAACGGTCAAACAGCTCGTCAACGGACGCCATAGCGCATCCCTTTTTGTAAAGTCATGTCATCGGGGTGAAACAGTCAGCGCGACTGTCACTCTTAAATAGGACAAAACCGGCAGATAAACAGCCCCAAGCCTGTTCTTTAGCAGGATTTGACGTTTATTGCCGTGCAAACAGCTCCGAAACTACCCCGCGCCTGTGGATAACAACACTGGGCTCAAGCCGCCTTTCGCAGTCTGCAGTTTTTTGTCTATCAGCGTGATAGCCATCATTCCGAAGTTGAAAAAACGAGGAAAGAGGGGGACCGCAAGGTCATTCATGCCTCCGATGCGGATAGACAATGACCAGTCATCCCAGCGATACATTGAACAATAACAAAAAGCCGTTTTATCATTTAATTGATGATCAAATTTTAGTTTCCATTTTGCTGAAGTGATTGGAATGAACATTTTACCCGGATTTTGCGGCCAATGAGAGGACCAAATCGATGGGTGATGGCTTCCTCATTTGATCAAAATGCCGATCGCTTCCATTATTGTTTCACTGTGGTTTCGGGGAACGCCCATATTCCTGTCGCCCAAAAGGATGACGCGCAGATAGATAGAAACATCCGGGAACTGTATGATTTGGTTCGTAAGAGTCATGCAGGAGCCAGAAGGCGATTCCCTG
>CAIYZJ010000190.1 GCA_903930675.1 uncultured Hyphomicrobiales bacterium | reverse complement strand
GCCGACAATTGCGTCACGGGTCAAAACATTGGGATCCTCGGTGGCACTCGCACCGCGATTGGCCATCCATTCCACAGTCTGTTGCGCTGCAGAGGACAGGCCGCGGTTGATCATATGGTAGCGGGCCAGATCCAGCCCCGTATAAATCAAAAGTATCAAGGATAAAATTGATAAAGCAGTCGTGAGCGCAATGCCAGCCTGTTTATCATATGAAAAATGTCCCAACAAACGCCAAAGCATGATGGAATCCTGTCATTCAAAATGGATGATCAATGAACGCAATCACTTAATAAAGTGCCATTATATAAATTTAGGACTTTTATACAAGCCATTTGAAACGGGATTGCTTGTTAAGTGACAATAATATTACTTATAGTTGCAATAATTGATAAAATGAAATCATAGGTTGCTATCCGACCTGTCACGCGGGTCGAACAAGCCGTGTCGGGTGGAAAGAGTCGAATCAATTGCAATTCCGGTCTAAGATGGGTATCGGCGGTTTGTCCGTTGTCTCCAAACCTGTCAAACAGGTGCAGAAGGCAGACAAAACGGATTGCCGGAAACTGGTTTTTGGAATCCGGATGGCAGATATTCTGCCGTTCAATTGATGCCGAGGATAATATGCAAGCGAATGTGAGCGCACCACCATCTGCTGCACAGGCTGTCGAGCCCGCCATTACGCCGGAGCTGATTGCCCAGCATGGTTTGAAGCCGGATGAATACCAGCGCATCCTGTCGCTGATCGGCCGCACGCCCAGCTTTACCGAATTGGGGATTTTCTCGGCGATGTGGAACGAGCATTGTTCCTACAAATCCTCGCGTCTGCATTTGAAGGGCCTGCCGACCTCCGCGCCGTGGGTGATTCAGGGGCCGGGCGAAAATGCCGGTGTGATCGATATCGGCGATGGACTGGCCTGCGTGTTCAAGATGGAAAGCCACAACCACCCCTCCTTTATCGAGCCCTATCAGGGCGCGACAACCGGTGTCGGCGGCATTTTGCGCGATGTGTTTACCATGGGCGCGCGGCCGATTGCCTGCCTGAATGCCCTGCGCTTCGGTGATCCGGCCCATCCGCGCACCCGCCATCTGGTGGCGGGCGTGGTGGCGGGTGTCGGCGGCTATGGCAACTCTTTCGGCGTGCCGACGGTGGGCGGCCAATTCGGTTTCCACACCCGTTATGACGGCAATATTCTGGTCAATGCCATGGCGGTGGGGATCGCCAAGACCGACGAGATTTTCTATGCGGCGGCCACCGGCATCGGCAATCCGATTGTCTATCTGGGCTCCAAAACCGGCCGCGACGGCATCCATGGTGCGACAATGGCCTCGGCCGAATTCGATGACTCGTCCGAGGAAAAACGTCCGACCGTGCAGGTCGGTGATCCCTTTGCCGAAAAACTGCTGCTCGAAGCCTGTCTGGAACTGATGAAGACGGGTTCGGTCATCGCCATTCAGGATATGGGCGCGGCGGGTCTGACCTGCTCGGCGGTCGAAATGGGCGCCAAGGGCAATCTCGGCGTCGAACTGCATCTGGAAAAAGTCCCGTGCCGCGAAGAGGGCATGACGGCTTACGAGATGATGCTGTCGGAAAGCCAGGAGCGCATGCTGATGGTGCTCGACCCCGAAAAGGAAGCGCAGGCCGAAGCGATTTTCCGCAAATGGGGGCTTGATTTCGCGATTGTCGGTTACACCACCGACACATTGCGCTTTGTGGTCAAGCATCACGGCAAGGTCATGGCCGATCTGCCGATCAAGGAGTTGGGCGACGAGGCTCCCCTCTATGACCGTCCGCATGTGCCTACCCCGGCCAAGCCGGTGCTCGAAGCCGGCGCGCTGGCCTCGCCTGTCTCCAACCGCGAGGCTTTGCTGAAGCTGGTCGGCTCGTCCGAATTGTGCTCCAAACGCTGGGTTTGGGAGCAGTATGACCATTTGATCCTCGGCAATTCCGTCCAGCAACCGGGCGGAGATGCCGCCATTGTGCGCGTGCAGGATGGCCCCAAAGGTCTGGCGCTGACCTCGGACGTTACCCCCCGCTATTGCGAGGCCGACCCTTTCGAGGGCGGCAAGCAGGCGGTGGCCGAAGCATGGCGCAATATTACCGCTGTCGGCGGCCAGCCCTTGGCGATCACCGACAATCTCAATTTCGGCAACCCCGAACGTCCCGATGCGATGGGCCAGTTTGTCGGTTGCCTGAAGGGCATCGGCGAGGCCTGTCTGGCACTCGATTTTCCGGTCGTCTCCGGCAATGTGTCCCTGTACAACGAAACCAATGGCCGCGGCATTCTGCCGACGCCGACCATCGGTGGCGTCGGTGTGCTGCCGGATGTCACACGCTTTGCCAGCCTTGCCTTCAAACAGGCGGGCGAGGTGATTGTGCTGGTCGGCGACACCAAAGGGCATTTGGGCCAGTCGATCTGGCTGAAAGACATTCTGGGCCGCGAGGAAGGGGCACCGCCTCCTGTCGATCTGGCGCAGGAGCGCAAGGTCGGCGATGCGTTGCGGCCTTTGATCGTGTCGGGACTTGTATCGACGGTACATGATCTGTCCGATGGCGGTCTGGCGGTCGCACTCGCCGAAATGGCGATGGCCTCGGGCATCGGGGCAACCATCACCGCTTTGCCTGCCGGTGTCCCCGCCCATGCGGCTTTGTTCGGCGAGGATCAGGCCCGCTATCTGCTGGCTGTTGCCCCCGACCATCTCGCCACCGTGAAAGCGGGTTTTGCGTCTGCCGGTGTCAGTCTGCTGGAAATCGGCAAAACAGGCGGCGAAACATTGATTTTGCCCGGTGAAGCGCCCATATCAGTCGCAGAATTGACCGAGACCAATGACCGCTGGCTGCCCGACTATATGGCCGGCAAGCACAACTGACAGGACACTGCGATGGCGATGCAAGCCTCTGAAATCGAAGCGATGATCCGCGAGGCACTGCCCGATGCGGATGTCGAGATCAAAGATCTGGCCGGTGACGGTGACCACTATGCCGCAACCGTGGCGTCCAGTGCCTTCAAGGGCTTGCCCCGCGTGCGCCAGCACCAGATGGTCTATGCCGCTTTGCAGGGCCGGATGGGCGGTGTGCTGCACGCATTGGCCCTGACAACGGTTGTCAAAGATCCCCGATAAGTATGTAATTCCAACTCTTGTTGCGCGCCTTGACCGTGCAAAAATGAAAAGGACAAGACCATGAGCGTTCAGGACCAAATCAAAACAGAAATCTCTTCCCAGGATGTCGTGCTGTTCATGAAGGGCACGCCGCAATTCCCGATGTGCGGTTTTTCCGGACAGGTCGTACAAATCCTCGATTATGTCGGTGTGCCGTTCAAGGGCATCAATGTGCTCGAAGATCAGGGGATCCGCGAAGGCATCAAGGAATTCGCCAACTGGCCGACCATTCCGCAGCTCTATATCAAGGGTGAATTTATCGGCGGTTGCGATATCGTGCGCGAAATGTTCCAGTCGGGCGAATTGCAGACGCATCTGGCCGATCACGGCATTGCCGTCAAAGCACCCGCGCAGGCCTGACAGGGATTTGAGCCGGTCGGCTCGATCAATATCGGGCTTTGACATTCAACCCCGCCCTGACCCTTGCGGTCGGGCGGGGTTTGTTTTTGCCGGTGATTATCCAATCTTTGCCGTGACCTCGATTTCGACTTTCATTTCCGGTTTCAGCAGACCCGCGACCACATAGATACCCGATGCCGGGCGGATGGCATGCAAAACCTCGCCGCAGACGGTCAAAACCGCCTCGCAATCGGCATGGCGGGTTACGAAAATCTGGATGCGCGAGATGTTTTCGAGGCCGCTGCCGGCCTTGTCCAGGACAGATGTCACTGTTTTAAAAATGTTGCGGGTCTGCTCTGCCACATTCTCGGGCATGGTCATATTGGCATAGTCATATCCGGTGGTGCCGGAGATGAAGACAAAGGGCGGCTCGATTACGGCGCGGGAATAGCCGAAATCGGTTTCAAACGGAGATCCTGTTGAAATCAGCTGTCTTGTCATAAAAAAATCCTTCATTGAAGTGTCTGGTCGGTGATGTCAGCGATTGCGGATGACATGGCTCAACAAAGCGATGGCGTCTTCGGACGACCAATCTGCTGGCCCCGCCATTTCTGCGATCAGGCAGCCTTTGCGGTCGAGGAGAAATGTGGTCGGCAGACCCGAAACCTTGCCGATTGCACGCAGATTCTGGAAGGCCTTGCCGCCCGGGTCCATGTAGCGCACCAGCGAGGTAATGCCATTGGCATCGAGCCATTGCGGCACCCGCTCCAGATTGCGCGTATCCATATTCAACGCCACAACCTCGAAATTGTCGCCGCCGAGTCGTGCTTGCAGCCTGTCGAGCGAGGGCATTTCCTCGCGGCAGGGCACGCACCATGTCGCCCACAGATTGAGCAGGGTCACACGGCCCTGCATATTCGAGAGCGGTTGCGATTGTTTGGCCACTTCCAGCCTGATATCCGGCAGCAGCACCGGTTTTTTGGTGCGCTGCAGGGCGGCAATGTCGCCTTTGGCCAGCGGTTCGATCGCTGCGGCAAGGCTGGCCGAATTGAAGCAGGGATCTGTCAGGGCTGTTTGCGGCGCGGCTGATGGTGTCTGCGCGGGGTTGTTCCAATCTCCCTTTCTCTCGTGTAGAACAAGAGCGACGAGAATGGCTCCCACCAGAGTGGCAATCATCACAAGATTGAAGCGCGCGCGGGGCATGATATTCCGTTTCGGGGATGGTCAGGTTCGGTCAAAG
>CAIYZJ010000189.1 GCA_903930675.1 uncultured Hyphomicrobiales bacterium | reverse complement strand
TAAACACACCGTCGAGGCCTGGTGTTGCCAAAATCTCGCCGAGTTGATCCAGCGCTTCAGGATCTTCAATCATCGCAATCACAGTGACTGTGGCGTCGGCATGGTCGACATGCGGCCAGATGCCCAATTCGCCATAACCGCCTGCGCGCGGGGAGTTGGAAAAGCCGCGATGACCGCCGCGATAGCGGCAGGCATCCACCACGGCACGGGCACGTTCGGCACTCGAGACATGCGGCACCAACACACCGATGGCGCCGTCATCCAGCACGGACAGCAATTTGGACGGGGTGGGATCTGATACCCGCACAATGCCCGCCGTGCCCGCCGCGCGCGCTGCCAACAGGGTTTGGTCAATGGTAACACGGTCGAAGGGAGCATGTTCCTCGTCGATCACTACGAAATCGAAACCCAAGCCGCCGAGAATTTCGGTGGCGTGACCGGTCGGCGTTTTGATGAAGGTGCCCAGCAGGGTCTCTCCACTCATGAAGCGTTTGCGAAACTGGTTTGGATGGGGACGTTGATAGGCATCGCTCATGGTGGCAACCTTTTTGTTGTTTCGATAAACGATACATTATATTATCTGCCGATACAGATTGGCGAGTGCAAGCTGCACTTGTCAAGAGCACAGATGCAGGAGGACCAATGCCCAAAATATCAGGCCAACAGGAAGAAGGGGTGCAATCCGTTGTTCTTGCTCTCAAATTGGTAGAATTTTTAACGGCAGCCGGTAAACCGATGGGTGTGACGGCGATTGCGCAGGCACTTGGCACAACGAAAAGCCGAATCTATCGCCATTTGCAGACAATGGTACACCATCATTACCTGCTGCAAGAACCGGAGTTGGAGCGCTATATGATCGGCCCGCGTCTGGTGGCACTGGGTCGGGGTATGAGTGGTAACCTTAATTTGGCGGCAATTGCTGCGCCGATCCTGCACGAGATGCGCAACAGTCTAGGTCACTCATGCGTTGTAGCGCAGATTGCCGATGACGGCATCTTGGTCATCGAAACCGTGTCGGGCAAATCACCGATCGAAATCGGAGTCAAATTCGGCTCCCTGCTTAAATTCCATACATCTGCACAGGGCAAGGTGGCTTTGGCATTCGGCCCGCCCGCCTTGCGCCACCGGGTCTTGGCGCAACGGTTGGAAATGCTGACCCCGCACACTATGGTCAGCCCAACGGTCCTTCAAAACGAATTAAACCTGATCGAGGCACAAGGGTGGGGCACTGCTCCCAACGAGGCACTGATCGGGTTGAATGCGCTGGCTGCTCCCATTTTCATGGCGGGCGGGCGGTGCATCGGTACGATTGCGATTGTCGATTCCATCCAATTTATCGAAGCCGTGCCTTCCGATGACCAGATCAGCCGCATTGTAGACGCCGCCGCGCGGATTTCGGCCTTGATGGGCTTCGAAAAAGCCCATCAGGACTGACAGCGCGGCTTGTTGTGTGCAAGCGGCGTGCGCAAGGGTGCTTGACAAGGCGGATTACCAATCGCATGATTATTAAAATAGAACAATGTTCTGTCTATCGATACATGATAATAATGAAGATCAAAATGACGGGCGGACAAAAAGAGCCGCCTGCAGGGTGCCAGAGACACAATCGGGGAGGATAGGATGCTGAAATGCCTTTTGACGCTGGCAGTTGCCGGTGGAACGCTTATGCTTGCAACGGCCGATGCCGATGCCCAAACCTATAAAATCGGTGGTTCATTGGGTTTGACGGGTTACGCCGCCACCAATGACCGCGCATGGCGCGACGGCATGCAGATTGCAGCCGACTATATTAATGCCAGAGGCGGCGTGCTCGGCAAGAAGGTCGAATTGTTTATCGAAGACAATCGCTCCGAGCCGCAAGAGGCGGTGGTCGGCTATCGCAAGATGATGTCGAATGACAATGTCCAGATTTTCGATAGTGGATGTGTCTCTGCCGGCAATTTTGCCGCCGCCGGTGCGGTGACACGCGCCAGCATTCCAATGATGCTCTGCTCGATTTTGCCGCAGAGGCCCGAAGAGCAGAAATGGGCTTTCAGCGTGCTGCCGCCGCCGCGCTTCGAGATTGAAACGCGCTATCGCTACCTGAAAGAAAAAACAGCAATCCGTAAGGTGGGTATCATCCATGATCCCACCCCCTATGCGAATATGATGAAGGATCTGGGCGTCAAGATAGCCGCTGATTTCGGTATCGAGGTGATGGTGGTTGAAAGCTACAAGCCCGACGATGCCGATATGAGCATCCAGATCAACCGCATCAAATCCTCGGGTGCCGGTGCAATTATCAAGATGGGGCAGGGTGGTTCGACTGTGACTGCCGCCAAAAACATTAAACAGCTTGGGCTTGACGATATTTTGCTGATGGCCAGCCTTGATGACGGTGCTGTGTTCAAACAGGCAGGCGAAGCGTTGGGAGAACGCTTCATCTATGTCGCTCCCGGCGTGCAAATTCCAGAAGCTGTGCCTGCTGGTCCCGCCAAGGATGCGATGGACCAGTTCCTGAAACTATGGCGTGAAAAACATGGTGATCGTGATGCCAACGCGGCGACGCGCGCTTGGGATTCGATGATGCTGATTTTTACGGCTGTCGAAAAAGCCAAGAGCTTTGAGGGGCCCGCTGTGCGCGATGCGCTCGAAACCATCAACAATTATCAGGGCGCATTCACCACTTTCAATTTTTCCGCTGACCAGCACATGGGTATCACGCAAAATCCTTTCATGATTGGTGTGGTGCGCAATGGCCAGATGGTTGCGGTGAAATAACCATGGCGGATACAAGCTCTCCCGCGCTTCTAAGTGCCGAAGGCCTTTCATCTTTCTATGGCCGGATGCATGCTTTGAAGCCGACCAGTTTCACGGTGCGGCAGGGCGAGCTTGTGACCATGCTTGGCCCCAACGGGGCCGGCAAATCCACCCTGCTGCGGGCATTGATGCGGCTCAACAAAGCCGAAGGTAAGGTGATGTTTGACGGGCAGGATGTCAGTACCCTGTCAACCCACGAATTGGCCGAGTTGGGCATGATTATGGTGCAGGAAGGCCGTGGGCTGTTTGGCCAGATGTCGGTGCGCGAAAATCTTGTGCTGGGAGCCTATACCGGACGGAGTGCAAGCGGCATTGACAGTAGTCTTGACCGCGTGTTCGTCCTGTTTCCACGTTTGAAAGAACGGTTGAACCAGATCTCGTCTTCCCTGTCAGGTGGCGAGCAGCAGATGCTGGCCATCGGACGCGCTTTGATGGCCGAGCCTAAATTACTGATGCTTGACGAGCCTTCTTTGGGACTGGCACCGCGTGTCGCGCTGGAAATTCTCACGACACTGGGCAATCTCAACAATCAGGGTTTGGGCATTTTATTGGTCGAGCAGAAAGCACCTCTTGCTCTCAAGCTGGCCCAGCGTGTCTATGTGTTGTCACTCGGGCGGATCGTTGCCGAATTGTCTGCAAAGGAGATTACATCTCATCATGACCTCGCTCAATATTACCTCCACTAATTCCAAGTTGATGGATGCAGTGCGCAAGGTGGTTGTTCCAGTGGCTGTGGTGTTTGCCGTGCTCGGCATTGCCCTGACGTCCAGCGGCTATGTCGTGACGCTGATCGGTTTTGCAGCTATTTATGGGGTGTTCTGCACGGGCCTGAATTTTTTCATGGGCTATACGGGGCAAGCCTCATTCGGACAAAACGCCTTTGCCGCTCTGGGCGGTTATGGCTCGGCGGTACTGACGGCCAATTATTACTGGGATCCGGTATTGGCCTTGCTGGTGTCTATGGTGCTGTCAGGCGTGATTGCGGCTGCTGTCGGATACCCAACCTTGCGGCTGCGCGGTCATTATCTGGCCATGGCGACTTTTGCTCTGGGCCTCATTACCTATGAAATCTCGATCGAATGGAACAGTCTGACACAGGGCTATATGGGCCTCTCGGGTATTCCGCCTTTGGGAATGGGCAAATACGAACTGGTCAACGAAAAGCACCAGCTGATTGTCCTGACACTGATGATGTTGTTGGGTGTGTGGGTGTCGGTGCGCTTGCGGGATTCTCGATTTGGTCGCGCCTTGCGCGCCATTGCGGGAAGCGAGGCGGCGGCAAATGCCTTGGGCATCAACGTAGCGCGCTATAAATTGGCGGCCTTTGTGGTGGCTGCCGTCTATGCCTCGGTGGCGGGTTCGCTGTTTGCCCATTTCGTTGGCTTTATCAGCCCCGAAGTGTTCGGGGCCTCGATGGTGATCCTGAGCTTTACGATGCTCTACCTCGGCGGGGTCGGTACCACCTGGGGCCCGATTATAGGTGCTTTGATTGTGTCCT
>CAIYZJ010000188.1 GCA_903930675.1 uncultured Hyphomicrobiales bacterium | reverse complement strand
GCACAACCGTGTAATCGCCATCGAGAAATTCGATCACGGCTTCTTCATCGGGCTGGCTGCGTTCAAAACGGTTCATCATTCTTCTGCTTTACCGTGTCTGTCTGGCTGCCGTCAAATCGGATGTCAGGAAGTGGCTTTGCCGACCACCTGTGCCTCGCCGTCGGCAAAGCGCAAGCGGTAACCGGCCGCAGGACGGACTTGGGCCGCGCTGTTGAGCGGCTGTCCGGCCTCGTCCAGCACCAGCACATAGCCGCGTGCCAGCGCGCCCTGATAGGACAGCGAGGTCAGCAATTGGCCGGCATGGTCGAGCCTGTCCTGCCGCCGCTGCACTTGCAGCCGCAGGGTCTGGCGGGTGCGGGCCATCATATCGTTGAGGCGGAGTTGGTGATCGACAATCAGCTTGCGCTCGGCCCGCAATTGCGCGGCTTTGGCGGCTGCCAGCCGCTGTACCAGCCCGTCAAGACGGGCACGGGTGGCCTGCACACGCGCCAGCGGCGCATGCCGCGCCAGACGGCGTGACACTTCCACCAGACGGTTGCGGTGGCGTTGCGCCCCGCGCGACAGCCCGCCATTCAGACGCGTGGCAGCCAGATCGAGCCTTTGGCGCGCCCCCGCCAGCAGGTCGGACGGATCGGGCAAAGCGCGGCTGACCGAGCGCAGATCGGCGCGGCGGCGCTCGAGCAGGCGCAACACCGAGGCCTGCAGCCTGCGCGCATCATCACCCACCCGCATCATCAATTCCGAACGCACCGGCACCACCATTTCGGCAGCCCCTGTCGGGGTCGGCGCGCGCCGGTCGGCCGCGAGATCGAGCAAAGACCAGTCGGTTTCGTGGCCGATGGCAGCAATCAGCGGAATCATCGATTGGCTGGCCGCGCGCACCACCCGCTCGTCATTGAAGCCCCACAGGTCCTCGATCGACCCGCCGCCGCGCGCGATAATCAGCACATCGGGACGCGGGATCGGGCCGTGATCGGGCAGCGCGTTGAAGCCCTCGATGGCCCGCGTGACCTCCTCGGCGCAGGTTTCGCCCTGCACCCGCACCGGCCAGACCAGCACATGGCGCGGAAAGCGGTCGGCCAGACGGTGTAAAATATCGCGGATCACCGCGCCGGTCGGCGAGGTCACGACCCCGATGACTTGCGGCAGAAACGGCAGCAATTGCTTGCGGTCCTCGTCAAACAGACCCTCGGCCGCCAGACGCCGCTTGCGCTCCTCGAGTTGGGCGAGCAACGCGCCCTCGCCGGCCGGTTCCATCGTATCGATGACCAGCTGATAGCGCGATTGTCCGGCAAAGGTGGTGATTTTTCCGGTGGCGATCACCTCCAGCCCCATTTCGGGCCGGAAGCGCAGACGGCTGACATTGCCGCGCCAGATCACCGACGAGAGGCTGGATTTTTCATCCTTGATATCGAGATAGACATGGCCGCTGGCATGCACCGTGACCTTGCCCAATTCGCCGCGCACCCGCACCTGCCCATAGGCATCTTCGAGCGTGCGCTTGAGCGCGCCCGACAATTCGCTGACGCTCCATTCGGGGATATTGCCGCTTGCTTGCTGTTCCATGGCTCCATCATAGGCCAGATTCGGGGATCGCCAAACCGGCAACCCGCTCCCCGCAGCGAGAGAGATGGGGAATAATCACCGCCAGCCCTTTGCGTCACGCGCTTCAGGCTTTATGCGTAAGGCAGTCCAGTCAAACCGGAGCGGGATTCGCCATGAAACTTTTATTGATCGGCTCGGGCGGTCGTGAACATGCTCTGGCCTGGGCTTTGGCCAAAAGCCCGCGGCTGGATGCGCTGTTTATCGCACCGGGCAATCCCGGCACCGCGCAAATCGGCGAGAATGTGGCTCTGGATGTCACCGACCACGCCGCTGTCACCCGATTTTGCCAAAGCCATGGCATTGATCTGGTCGTGATCGGCCCCGAAGCACCGCTGGTCGACGGATTGGCCGACAGCCTGCGGCAGGCCGGTTGTGCCGTATTCGGCCCCTCGCGCATTGCCGCGCAGCTCGAAGGCTCGAAGGCCTTCACCAAAGCGCTGTGCGACGAAGCCGCCGTGCCGACTGCTGCCTATGGCCGTTTCACCGATCCTGCAGAGGCGATGGCCTATGTCCGCGCCCGAGGCGCGCCGATTGTCATCAAGGCCGATGGTCTTGCTGCCGGAAAAGGCGTGGTGGTTGCCCAAAGCGTCGCCGAGGCCGAAGAAGCGATCACCATGATGGCTTCGGGCGGCTTGGGCGAGGCGGGTGCACAGATTGTTGTCGAAGAATGTCTGTTCGGCGAGGAAGTCTCGTTTTTCGTGCTGTCGGACGGCGAAACCGCTTTGCCGTTTGCCTCCGCCCAAGACCACAAAGCCGTGGGCGACGGCGATACCGGCCCCAATACCGGCGGCATGGGTGCCTATTCGCCCGCAACCGTATTGACACCCGCTTTGACCCGACAGGTGATGGACGAGATCATTCTGCCCTCGATCCGCACCATGAAGGCACGCGGCACCCCGTTTCAGGGCGTGCTGTTTGCCGGTTTGATGCTGACCGCGTCGGGCCCGAAACTGATCGAATACAATGTGCGCTTCGGTGATCCCGAATGCGAGGTGATGATGCCGCGCCTCAAAAGCGATCTTTTGGCCGTGCTGGAAGCCGCCGCGACCCAAAACCTGCACAGCATCAACCTCGAATGGCATGATACCACCGCACTGACCGTGGTCTATGCCGCCAAAGGCTATCCCGCCACGCCCGAAAAGGGCAGCGAGATCAGAAATCTGGATCAAGCCGGCCAGCAGCCCGACAGCCTGATTTTCCATGCGGGCACCGCCCAAACCAGTGACGGCCGCATTGTCGCCAATGGCGGGCGGGTGCTGGCAGTGACCGGCTTCGGCACAACCGTCACCGAGGCCAAGGCACGCGCCACCGCCGCACTCGATGTGATCGACTGGCCGGGCGGCTTCCACCGCACCGATATCGGCTGGCGCGAAATCAAACGCGAACAGGACCGCTGATCATGAGCCGGATCGACCGCCAGCAGGCCTTTTCCGGCACCAAACCCGTCTCGGGTGCCTTGGCCCTGCCGGTCGAGGTGCTGGCGCAATGGTGCGAACAGGCGATTGACGGGTTCAGCGGTCCGCTGACCGTCTCGCAATTCAAAGGCGGTCAATCCAACCCCACTTATGCCGTTGCCGCCCGAAGCGGCGATTATGTGCTCAGGCGCAAACCGCCGGGCAAATTGCTGGCCTCGGCCCATGCAATCGACCGCGAATTCCGCGTTCTGTCGGCCTTGTCCGCACAGGGCTTTCCGGTCGCCCGCCCGCTGGCTTTTTGCACCGACACAAACATCATCGGCACCGAATTCTATCTGATGGACCTCGTCAAAGGGCGGGTGATCTGGGAACCGGACATGCCCGATGCCAGCCCGCAAGACCGCCATGACACGTTCAAATCCATGGCCGAAACGCTGGCGCAGCTGCATTCCTATGATCCGGCCGCGCTTGGTTTGGGCGATTTCGGCAAAGCCGAGGGCTATGTCGCCCGCCAGACCCGCCGCTGGAGCGAGAATTACAAACTCTCTGCCACCGAGGAAATCGGCGATATGGACCGGTTGATGGCATGGTTGCCCGATCATCTGCCAACGTCGTCGCGCGTGGCGATTGTGCATGGCGATTACCGGCTCGACAATCTGATCCTCGCCCCCGACAGTCCGCAGATTCTGGCGGTGCTGGATTGGGAGCTGGCGACCTTGGGCGATCCGCTGGCCGATCTGGTCTATCATCTGATGACATGGGTGATGCCGCGATCGGAATCCGGCGCGGGCACGGGCAGTCTGTCGGGGCTGGATCTTGAGGGTCTGGGCCTGCCAAGTCTGGAACAACACGCCGAACATTACGCGAAAAAAGCCGGATTGAGCGAGATCCCGCATCTCGAAACCTATCTGGCCTATAATTTTTTCCGGCTTGCGGCGATCCTGCAAGGCATTGTCGGCCGCGTCAGGGATGGCACCGCCAGCAACGAGAACGCCGCGGCCATGGCCGCCCAAGTGCGCCCGCTGGCCCAAGCGGGCTGGGCCTATGCGCTCAAATCGGGGCGCTGAAAGCGTTCACACCCGTTTGTCGGCAAAAAAATCCCGCAACATCTGCGCCGCCTCGCTCTCGCGCAGGCCCCCATAGACATCGGGGGCGTGGTGGCAGGTCGGTTGGCTGAAAAAGCGCGCACCGTGTTCCACCGCCCCGCCTTTGGGGTCGGAAGCGGCAAAATACAGCCGCCGGATGCGCGCCAGCGACAGGGCCCCCGCGCACATGGCGCAGGGCTCAAGCGTGACATAGAGATCGCAGCCGGTCAGACGCTCGGACCCCAAAACGGCAGATGCGGCCTGAATGGCGATGATTTCGGCATGGGCCGTCGGGTCTTTCAGCTCCATGATCCGGTTGGAACCACGCGCCAAAACCTCCGATCCGCGCATAATCACCGCCCCGACAGGCACTTCCCCGCGCTCTGCCGCAGCCCTCGCTTCGGCAAATGCCAGCTCCATGGGAGAATTCATGGCTGATATGTCGCTTTTTTGACTCATCTTGCGCCTGCCCGCTCGTCATCCGTGTCACAGTCTGCTATCAGCAGGGCATGACCGATGACAACAAAAAAGGCGATGGACGTGGGGGCGATCGCCCTCCGCGTGACCGCACACCCCGCTCCTCCTCCTCAACCCCACGCCCGCCCTATAAAGGACGCGACGGCGACAGGCCTGCGCGCAAGGACGGCGACCGCCCGTTCCGCGCACGCCCGACCGGTGACCGCCCGACAGGGGATCGCCCGCCACGCCGTGACGGAGACCGTCCGTTTACCCCGCGCGGTGACAGGCCCTCATATGGCGACAGGCCAGCCCGCACAGAGGGGGATCGTCCTTTCCGCGCAAGACCTTCCGGTGACCGTCCGACAGGGGATCGCCCGCCACGCCGCGACGGCGACCGTCCGTTCACCCCGCGCGGGGATCGTCCCTCTTATGGCGACAGGCCAGCCCGTTCCGAAGGCGACCGTCCCTTCCGTGCAAGACCTTCTGGTGATCGTCCTTCGGGAGATCGCCCGACCGGTGATCGCCCGCCACGCCGCGACGGTGACCGTCCGTTCACACCGCGCGGGGATCGTCCCTCTTATGGCGACAGGCCAGCCCGTTCCGAAGGTGACCGCCCTTTCCGTTCAAGACCTTCGGGAGATCGCCCGACCGGTGACCGCCCGCCACGCCGCGACGGCGACCGTCCGTTCACCCCGCGTGGTGACAGACCCTCTTACGGCGACCGTCCGCCAGGCTCGGACGGTGATCGTCCCTATACACCGCGTGGCGAACGTCCTTCTTTCGGGGCGCGCCCGCCGCGCCGCGAGGGCGTAGCCTCCGCACGTCCGCGTTTTGAGGATCGCGGTCGCGGCGAAGGCAGCACCGGCGGCAAAGAGTGGAAAGACCGTGGCCCCGCCCCGCGTCAGGGCTTCAAGGACCGCATTGCCAAAGTGATGGCGCGTGCGGGCCTGTGCTCGCGCCGCGATGCCGAAGTGTGGATCGAGGAAGGCCGCGTCACCGTCAATGGCGTGGTATTGACCAGTCCGGCACTGGATGTGACCGAACGCGATATCATTCTGGTCGACGGCAATCCGTTGCCCAAGCGCGAGCGCACACGGCTGTTCCTCTATCACAAGCCGCGCGGTCTGGTGACCACGGCTTGGGATCCCGAAGGCCGTCCGACCGTGTTCAGTGCCCTGCCGCAAGGCTTGCCGCGCGTGGTCACTGTCGGCCGTCTCGACATCAACACCGAAGGCCTGTTGCTGCTGACCAATGACGGCGGACTGTCGCGGGTGATCGAACTGCCCGATACCGGCTGGCTGCGTCGTTACCGTGTGCGCGCCTATGGCGAAATCACACAGGCCGATCTCGATACGCTGCGCGACGGCATCACCATCGACGGCATGCATTACGGTCCGGTGGAAGCCGAACTGGAACGCGAACAGGGCGACAATGTCTGGCTGACTTTGGGACTGCGCGAAGGCAAGAACCGCGAAGTTAAAAAGATCCTCGATCATTTCGGCTTGCAGGTGAACCGTCTGATCCGGCTGTCGTTCGGACCGTTCCAACTCAATGATCTGCCCGAAGGGGCGGTCGAGGAAATTCGTACGGCGGTTCTGAAAGACCAGCTCGGCGATGCCCTGACCGCACAGGCGGAAGCGGATTTCGATGCACCGGTCTTCATCTATGAAGAAGAGGATTTCCATCCCCGCAAGCGCGAAACCGTCTATCGCGAGCATATTCCGGGCAAGAAGGAGCGCGGATCCGAACGCGACTTCAAACCGCAGGATGCCGCCCCCGATGCGGAAGCCCCGGCACGGCCCAAGCGCCGCCACCCGACCGAGCCGTTGCGCTCTGTCTGGCGCGCGAGCGACGAGGAACCCAAGCCCGACAATGCTGCCTCGCGCGGGTTCAAACCGCGCCGTGGTGCCGATGCCGCCGAAACCCGTTTGGAAAGCGGCAATCGCCCGCATGTCCGGCAGGGCACGGTGAAAAACCGCAAAGGCCGCGATGTGCTGGTCGAAAAAGTCGTCAAAGCACCAAGGGTTGAAGAAACCCGCATTGTCCGCACACCACGGATCACCGAGGACCGCGTGTTTTCCTCCCGCCCCGATCAGGGCGAACGGGGCGAGCGTCCACGGCGTGAACGGCCACCCGGTGTCAGACCCGCCCGCAGCGAACTGGAACGTCCAAGCCGCTCGCGCGATGGCGACAGACCCGCTTACGGCGACCGTCCGCCACGGCGTGACGGGGACCGTCCCTTCACACCGCGTTCGGATCGCCCAAGCGGGGACCGTCCGCCACGGCGTGACGGGGACCGTCCCTTCACACCGCGCTCGGATCGCCCAAGCGGGGACCGTCCACCGCGTCGTGACGGGGATCGTCCCTTCACACCGCGTTCGGATCGCCCAAGCGGGGATCGTCCACCGCGTCGTGACGGGGACCGGCCTTCGGGCGGTGGTCGTCCGCCCTTCAAATCGGGTAGCGGCAAGCCGTTTGGCGGCAGACCGTCCGGTGGGGGTGGCAGACCTGCGGGGGGTGGCAGACCATCAGGCGGAGGCCGCCCCTCGGGTGGTTCTCGTCCGCCACGGCGTGATTCTTAAGCAGGGATCAGCGACATGCGGATTGTCGCCGGACGGTTCAAAGGCCGTCCTCTGAAAACACCGACCTCGTGGGCCGTCCGGCCCACGTCCGACCGGCTGCGTGAAACGCTGTTCAATATTCTGGCACATGCCTATGACGATCCCGTAACCGATGCGCGGGTGCTCGATCTGTTTGCGGGCACCGGCGCGATGGGCTTCGAAGCGCTGTCGCGCGGTGCGGCGCATGTGCAATTTGTCGATGATTCTGCCGAAGGGCGCGGGCTGTTGCGCGCCAATATCGAGCAATTGGGTGTGGCAGGGCTGACAAAAGTGTTCCGCCGCGATGCCACCACATTGGGCCCGATCCATCCCAACAAACCATTCTCGCTGATTTTTTGCGATCCGCCCTACGGCAAAGGATTGGGCGAACAGGCTCTGGCCTCGGGCCTTGCGGGCGGCTGGTTTACCCCCGACGCGCTGATCATGCTGGAAGAAAGCATCGAGGCCGACATCACCCTGCCTGCCGGTTTGGTGCTGCACGAGCAGCGCGATTACCGCGACACCAAAGTGCTGTTTATCGGGCTGGACTCAGCGGCGGCCGAATAGGCGTTCGATATCGGACAGTTTGAGTTCGACATAGGTCGGACGGCCATGATTGCACTGACCCGAAAACGGCGTCGCCTCCATATCGCGCAACAAGGCGTTCATTTCCTCGGGCCGCAAACGGCGACCCGCCCGCACCGAATGGTGGCAGGCAAAGGTCGCCAACACATGATCAAGCCGGTCCTCGAGCGCGAGCGCCGAGCCCCAATCTTCCAGCGTCTCGGCCAGATCACGCACCAGACCCGAGATATCGGCCTGAATCAAAGCGGCAGGCACTTCCGCCACCGCCACCGCACCGGGGCCGAACCCCTCGATCACCAGTCCCAGTTCGGCCAGCACTGCGGCCTTGTCGAGCAACCGCGCCGCCTCGACCGGATCGAGCTCGACAATCGCGGGGATCAGCAGCATCTGTCTGGCAATGCCGCGCTCGGCCCGCTCGCGCTTCAGCCGCTCATAGACCAGCCGCTCATGGGCGGCGTGCTGGTCGACAATGACAATGCCGTCATGGGTCTGGGCGACAATATAGGTGTCATGCAATTGCGTGCGCGCCGCACCAAGGGGATGCTCGACCAGCGCGGCATCGGCCCCGTCCGGTGCCGTCCGCATATCGGCCATCGGCGGCAAGGTGTAATCGGACTGGCGGCTTTCTCCAAAGCCCTGTGGCGGAACGGTCGCGCCCTCCGGTGCAGCAGGCGATTGCCGCCAATCCCAGCCTCCCGCCGGCGGCATCGGCGGACGATAGGCCGAACCGGCGAACAGGCTTGATTGGGTGCGGATCGCATCCAGCGTGCGGGTGGCGACCGTGGCCGAAGCCCGATGTCCGGCCTCGCCCAAAGCGCGTTTGATCGTGCCGACCACCAGCGCGCGCACCTGCCCCGCATCGCGGAACCGCACCTCGCTTTTGGCCGGATGCACGTTCACATCCACCAGAGCGGGCGAGACATGCACGAACAACACGGCGGCCGGATGCCGCCCCGCAGGCAGCAAATCGGCATAGGCGCCTTTGACCGCGCCCATCAACAGCTTGTCGCGCACCGGACGGCCATTGACGAACAGAAACAATCCATTGGCCGAAGGCCGGTGTGCGGTGGCCAGCCCCGCCAGCCCGCCAAGGCCGACATCTTCATAATAGACATCGAGCGGCACGGCATTGGCGATAAATGTGCGGCCCAGCACCTGCCCGATCCGCTCGATGGCGGCTTCGGCCTCGGTGTCGCCGCGCGCTTCGGGATAGTCGAGCATCGGCGCATCATCGCCGCGCAGCACGAATTTGACGCGCGGATGGGCCAGTGCCAGCCGCTTGATCAGATCGGCAACGGCCTGCGCCTCGGCGCGGTCGGTCTTGAGAAATTTGAGACGCGCGGGTGTCGCATAAAACAGATCCGCGACCTCGACCCGCGTGCCCTTGCCGAAGGCGGTCGGGCGCAGCGCTTGCACCTGCCCGCCATCGACCGTGATCATCGAAGCCTCGCGGTCCCCGCTCCGCCGCGAGGTAATGGTCAGGCGCGCGACCGAGCCGATCGACGGCAGCGCCTCGCCGCGAAAGCCCAAAGTGTCAATCGCGAACAGATTGCCATCCGGCAGTTTGGAGGTCGCATGGCGTTCGATACACAAAGCCAGATCATCCGGTCCCATGCCCGAGCCATTGTCGGTGACGCGGATCAGGTTTCGGCCACCGCCCGCGATCACCACCTCGATCTCGGTGGCACCGGCATCCAGTGCGTTTTCGACCAGTTCCTTGACGGCAGAGGCCGGACGCTCGACCACCTCTCCCGCCGCTATACGGTCGATCAATACGGGATCCAGTCGTCTGACGCTCATCGGTCCGAACCCTTTATCGCCTTAAAGCCCGACAGGACGGCCCACCACGACAGTCAGCAAGTCGCCCGCGCCATAGAGCCGCTTGGCGGTGCGCACAGCATCGTCAAGCGACACGGCGGCCACCAGACCATTGCGCTCGTCGAGATAGGAGCGGCCCAGACCATGCGCCTTGATATGCACCAACTGGCTGGCCAGTTTGGCAGACGTATCGAGCCGCAACGCATAGGAGCCGATCAGATAGTTTTTGGCGGTCGCCAATTCCTGCTCGTTTGGTCCGTCATGGGCCAGACTGGTGAGCTCCTGTTCGATGATGGCAATCGATTCCGCCGCCCGTTCGTTTTTGGTCGAGGTGCCGCCCATGTGCAACGGACCATGGGCAAAGGGTGCGAGATGCGAGGAGACCGAATAGGCCAAGCCGCGTTTTTCGCGCACTTCGCGGAACAGGCGGGAGGAGAACACGCCGCCGCCCAGAATATGGTTGACCACGGTGGCCGCGACAAAATCGGGATCGGTGCGCGCCAGTCCCGCCGCGCCGAAGCGGATCGAGGCTTGCGGCACATCGAGATCGATCACCTTGCGGGTGCCGACGGCTTCCGGCAGCATCGATGCCACAGGCTTGACACCCGACAGCGCAGGCAGCGGGCCGAAGACCTCGTCAAGCATGCTGGCAAGACTGTCAGGATCAATCGCCCCGACCACCACCAGATGCAGCTTCGAACGGGTCAGCAATGTCGTGCGGGTATGGTCGAGATCGGCGCGGGTGATCTCGGGAACCGAGTCCAGCGTGCCTTTCGAGGAGCGTCCATAGGGATGTCCGGCAAAGGCAGTGGCAAACCACGCCCGATGCGCCATCACATCGGGATCGGTCGATTCATGGCGCAATCCGGCGATGATCTGCGCGCGCACCCGCTCGACGGAATCGGAATCGAGCCGCGCTTCGGTCAAGGCCAGACGCAGCATGTCGAACGCCTCGTCGCGGTGGCGCGCCAGCGTGCGCAAATGGAACGAGGCATGGTCGCGATCGGCGCCGAAACTCAATTCGATGGCAAAATCATCCAGCCGCTCCTGAAAAGCGGTGGAATCATAGGGGCCAGCCCCTTCATCCAGCGTGCCCATCAGGCAATGCAACAGGCCGGGCCTGTCTGCCGGATCCTGCGAGGTGCCGCCTTCGATCAGCCCTTCGACGGCAATAATCGGCACGGTGTAATCCTCCACCAGCCACGCCTCGATCCCCAGCGGAGACACCACCGCGCGGATCCGGTCGGCATGATTGGTTGTGGCGACAGTGGCCTTGTGGGCAACCTTGGTCGGTTTATTCATCTCAGGCTGCCTCGTCTTTGATCAGGAAACCGGTCACCGATGTGCGGGCATCGAGCCAGCGTGTGGCTTTCATCACATCATCGGCTGTGACCGCGTCGATCGCATCGGGCCAATGGCTGACATCGTCGATGCTGGCACCGGTCGCCAGCGCCGAGCCATACATGCGCGCCATCGCGGTTTGGCTGTCTTGGGCATAAAAGGCATCGGCAATCAGGCGGGTTTTGGCACGCGCCAATTCCTTGTCACTGACACCCGTTGCGATAAAATCGGCAATCGCCCGATCCATCGCAACTTCGAGCTCATCCAGCGTCACACCGGCATTGGGCACGGCATAGACCAGCATGCGCGTCTTATCGAGCGAGGTCGAGTGATACCAGCCCCCCGCCGCCACCGCGACTTTTTGCTCGACCACCAATTGCCGGTGCAAAGCACTGGTTTGTCCGCCTGCCAGAATCTGGATCATCACCTCGATGGCTTCCGATTCACCCGCACCGGCAGTGGTGGCCGAGGGCACGAGGAAGGAGCGTTGCAATGAGGGCTGTTCCACCTTGGGATCGGCCAGAGTGACCTTTTTGGCCCCGCGCAATTCCGGTTCTTGCGGGCGTTTGCGCTTGGGCGGCTCGCCCGAGGCGGGAATGGTGCCATAGGTCTGTTCGGCCAGCGCCAGCACCTCATCGGATGTCACATCGCCCGCAATCACCAGAATGGCGTTTTCGGGCGTATAGAAACGGTGGTAATAGGCCAAGGCCTCCTGTCGTCCCAGCTGTTCGATCTCGTGCATCCAGCCGATGATCGGCGTGCCATAGGGATGATGGGCATAGAGCGCTGCGGCGATGGACTCCGAGAGCTGGGCACCGGGATCGGTTTCGGTGCGCATGCGGCGTTCTTCCATCACCACATCGCGTTCGGGGATCACGACATCGTCGGTCAGCACCAGCCCCTTCATCCGGTCGGATTCCATTGCCATCATGGTGCCCAGATGCTCGCGGGCAACGCGCTGGTAATAGGCCGTGTAATCCATCGAGGTGAAGGCGTTTTCCTCGCCGCCCAACTCGGTCACCACATCGGAAAACTCGCCTTGCGGGTGTTTCGCCGTGCCCTTGAACATCAGATGTTCGAGAAAATGCGCAATGCCCGACTGGCCGACAGGATCATCCGCCGAGCCGTTGCGATACCACACCATATGCGTGACCACCGGCGTGCGGTGATCGGGGATCACCACGACATCCATGCCATTGGCCAGTGTGTGATGGGCTATCTTGACGCCTGGCACCAGCGAAGGCTTGTCAGAGGAGGTTCCGGTCGAATGGGGCATTGATGATCAATCCTCGTTCACACAATAGCAGAAAGGGGGAGCAGTCCGGCAGGCGGGCGAATCCTTTGGGCCCATTCTGCCAGATTATAGAGGCTCACAAACAAAATCGACCATGATCTCTCGATCATGGTCGATTGAATAGCTCAAATCACCAGCAAACGGACAGGATCAATCGTCGTCGTTCTGTTTGGGCTTGCGGAAGACAGCCAGCGGGCTGTTTTCTTCGCGTTCGTCCCTGATCTGCGGAGCCATTTTCGGCTTGCTGACGGCCACGCCTTCAACTGCCTTGCGATAGCCCTTGGGCGGATCGGTCAGCCATTGCCGCGGGGGTTCCTGACCCGGCCCGTATTCGGCGGCCTTGGCCATTTTGAGTTTTTCCTCGATCAGCTTCATCTCGGTCGGAGGAATCCATGCCGACATGTTCTTGGGCGCGACAGGCTCGGCGGGAGCAGTGGGCACGCCTGCGCCTGCGACACGACCGGCCCGCATCTCATCGATGCTCAAAGGACGGCCATCGATGGTTTTCTCGACGGGCTTTCTGCGTGCCTCTGCGGCTGCCCGCTGGGCGGCGACATCGGGATCATTGGGCCATTGCGGCGACTTGGCGACTGTTTTGTCGATCGGCTTGGGCAACTCCATTTTCGGCGGGATCACCAGAGGCGGACGCGGGCGGTAATCCAGCTCCGGCTTCTCGTCCTCGATACCCAGAATGGTTTTACCAAGATCAATCAGCGGATTTTGCGCCTGGGCAGGCACAGAAAAAGCAAGACCGGCCGCGCCGAAGCCTGCGATCATCAAAACAACCATCCGCAGCGTGGTATTGATGGTAG
>CAIYZJ010000187.1 GCA_903930675.1 uncultured Hyphomicrobiales bacterium | reverse complement strand
TGAACGAGCAGGTCTGGGGTGCCACCATCCGTTTTGCCGTCTATCCGGCCAAAGCCGCTGTGGCGATTGGTGCCGCCCTGATTTCGTTCCAATTCCTGATGGAAGCCCTGCATGCCATCATCATCGGTGGCTCGCCTTTGTCGGAAGCTGCTGCCGACCACTATAAGGTTCATTGACATGTCATCCATTACCATTGGTTTTATCGGGATCGGCATGCTGCTCGGCTCGATCTTCTTTGGCGCGCAGATCATGATCGCCATGACCACGGTCGGTTTTGTGGGCCTTGCTCTGATCACCAATTTCAACGCGGCTCTGTCCATCCTCGGCACGATCTATTTCGATGTCACCAACAGCTTCCACTTCAGCGTCATTCCGATGTTTCTGCTGATGGGCTATTTCGCCATGCATGCGGGGATCGGTGACGATCTCTATGATGCCTGCACCAAGTGGCTGGGTCGCCTGCCGGGCGGTCTTGCGGTGGCGACAACCGGAGCGGCAGCGGCTTTCGGAGCAGCGTCGGGC
Organism: uncultured Hyphomicrobiales bacterium; assembly: GCA_903930675.1. Classification (GTDB taxonomy): domain Bacteria; phylum Pseudomonadota; class Alphaproteobacteria; order Rhizobiales; family Beijerinckiaceae; genus CAIYZJ01. The sequence continues at coordinate 21,764 of CAIYZJ010000187.1, read as the reverse complement.
TCCTCGGTCGGCTCGGCCATGCTGTTTACCAAACTGGCTTTGCCGGAAATGGTGGCGCGCGGCTATGACAAGAGCTTTGCCAGCGCCTGTATCGCTATTGCGGGCACGCTGGCAGTGCTGATCCCTCCCAGCGCCCTGATGGTCGTTTACGGGATTCTGACCAATTCGAGCATCGGCGAATTGCTGATCGGCGGGATTATCCCCGGCCTGGTCTTTGCGACTATTCTCGGCGTGTTCATCATCGTGACCTCGATGATCCATCCCGAAAAAGCCCCGCGTCCGACCGAGGTTTATACCTTCGCCGAAAAGATGTGGTCGCTGCGTCTGGTCGCCCCGCTGCTGGTGGTCATCGTCGTGATGATGGGCGGCATCTATAACGGCTACTTCACCCCTACCGAGGGCGGCGGCATCGGTGCTCTGGTGACCTTCGGCATGACGATTGTCCGCAATCGCGGGCTGAAGATCAAACTGCTGACCGATACCCTGCTGGAAACCGTGAAGCTGACCGCCATGATCTTTGCGATTGTGGTCGGCGGTTTGATCTTTGCGCGTTTTCTGGCACTCAGCGGTGTGTCGCAGACCATTCAGGACTTCCTGACCAATAATGGTTTCCCTGTCTGGTTCGTTGTATCCATCGTGACAGTAATCTACCTGATCTTCGGCATGCTGATGGACTCGCCCTCATTGCTCGCCATTTCCTTGCCGATCACCCATCCGGTGATGATGGGTCTGGGCTTTGATCCGGTGTGGTTCGGTGTCTATGTCATCATCCTTGCCGAAATCGGGGCGATTACCCCGCCGGTCGGCATGAACTGCTTCGTGGTCAAAGGCGCGTCCAACGGGCTGGTGACACTGGAAGAAGTGTTTGCCGGCATCTGGCCCTTCCTCGGCGCTTCCGCCGTCATGCTGGGAGCGATGCTGCTCTTCCCCGAAATGGCCACCTATCTGCCCAATTTGATGAAGTAAGCAGCACATCCAAGATCCAACACAGAAAAAGGGTGGCGCGAGCCACCCTTTTTTATGATCCGCATGATGCTGGAGCACGAATGAACCAACAGGCGTTTAAAGTTCCGGCTTCAGCTCGCGCGTCTCATGATGCCCCAATCAAAAACTGAACCATCAAATCGCACACACGGGCGAACATATCCGCGCCGGTCATGGTGTTGCATCCCTTGGCGCGAGCGACCCCGATCATCGGCGGCACCGCAGGCACGGTAATCACGCAACCGACAAATTGATCGGGGGTGAAATGACCGGACACAACCGGATGCGGGTCATCCGGCTTCATGCCGAGCGGAGTGGCATTGATGACGATGCCGAACCCGCGCGGATCGGGGCTGCCGATCGACACTTTGCCCAGATCCAAACCCGCCAGCCGTCCGGCCAGTGAATCGCGGCGTACATGATCTTCGTCATGGATCGCCAGTTCGGCCACGCCTGCCGTCATCAGCGAATAGGCAATCGCCGATCCGGCTCCGCCTGCTCCCACAATGAGGGCCCGCTGGCCTTCCGGATTGCATCCTTTCGATGTCAACGCCTCGACATAGCCCATGCCGTCGAACATATCGCCATGCCATGTGCCATCTTGATTGCGGCGCATGGTGTTGACCGCACCCAGAAAGACCGCCCGATCCGAGGCCGTCGCGCAATGCGCGAGACAGGCAAATTTATGCGGGACAGTGGCAATCAGACCATCGACATTTTTGGCCTTGGACATGTGTTCGACCCAACCCGCCAGATCGGCCGGCGTCACATGGGCAGGGACGCACAGAGCATCAAGCCCCGCATCATGAAAGGCCTGCGATACACTGGCCGGCGATTTCACCTGGGCAATCGGATCACCCACAATGAAGCAAAGTCGGGTCTTACCACTGATATTCAGGGTTTTGACAGGATTTGACGCGGCATCCTCGGACATCTCGCACTCGCGCATTGGATGGAAAACGACCAAACAGGATCAGTCAAACGCTTTTGATTTTGTGCCCGGATTGGGAGTTGCCGCGGGACGCTGGCTGCCTTGCGGCGCGTCGGCCTGACGGCGCAGAATCAGATCATCGGTTTTGTTGACCGCGCCCGACAGCAATTTGGCCAAAGAGACCGAGCTGTCCACCTTGCTGATTTCAACCACGCCGATCTCGTTTTCACTGCGGCCCAGTTTTTCTTTGGTATCAGGATCGGTCAGTTCGGCACCCAGCGACACCAGTGTGAATTTTTGTCCCACCGCAAGCGATTGCCCGCCACGGTTGATGGTCAAGGCACTCGGATTTTCACGCGTAATCACCCGCAACGGAAACAGGGATTCGGTGGCATAGGATCCGATTTTTTGCACCATCGGCTCGACCAATTGATCGGTGTCACCCGACACCCGCAATTTGAATTGATTGGAAAACTGGATTTGCCGTGTGGCGATTTCGATCATGTTGAAAATCACATCCGCCGTCGCGGAATAGGTCACCGATTTTTGGTTTGTGACCGGATTGATTTCTTCCTGCTTGATGGTCTTGATGTTGATTTTACCGGTTAAAATAAAATCGGCCCCCAGAACCTGACCATATCTGACGCGCTCGCTCATATTGGCATCGGTGCTGGTCACCAGGGCCATTTCTTTCTGGTACTGGCTGTTTTCAGTCCGGTCCAGCACAGAGAAGCGTTTGCTCTGGGTCAGATAGACAATCAATTGATCGCGCAATTGGGCGGCCAAAGCCGCATTCTGGGTCTGGAATGGCGCAACAATGATCCGCATCCGGTTGGCGGTTTCCGGTGACACGGATTTGAACTTGTCGACCTCGACATTCACCTTGACCACATAGCGGCCGAGATTGTCATTCTCGGAGGAGAGAACCGTAAAGGTCTTCACGCTGCCGCCGCTGCGCGTTTTGATCAGATCCTGCCCGATGGAATCGGTTTGCACGATATGGGCTTCCTGGGAGGATTTGGACGCATCGTTGGACTGATTGGCCTTGCCATCCAGTTTGCTGACACCCACCACCAGCCCCGACACCATTGATTGATCAATCGACACACCGGTGGCGCGCTGGATGCCTTCGACAAGGGCATGGGTGATGGCTTCGGGCCTGCTGTCGCCAATGCCGGTGGCCTCGACTTTGACCAGTTCGGCTTGGGCGAGCACCGGAAACAGCAGACAGGACGATATCACAATCCTATGGATCAAGCGTGTCATAGCCATCATGATATCTCCAAGTCCTGTCTTTGGTTCTGTCTGTTCGCGGATACAATCCGTGGCTTAGAGGCCCGCCCCGATTGCCTTTGCGGCAGGGTCGGTCTTTTTGGCAATGGCCTGCTTCTCGGCTGCCGTTGGCTTGGCCACGTTGTTTTCCTTCATATAGGCTTCGGTCATTTCGTTGTATTTTTGGAAATTGGCGGTTTGGGTGGGCAAGGATGTCAAAGCCAATTGGGCCGTTTCAAGAATGGCCGGTGCATTGGCAATATCCGACGGGCCGGGCTTTTGCGCCAGCATGGCGGTTGCCGAGGCAATGGCCAGACCATCATAAACCAGCACCACGCTCATATGGGCCGAAGCCTGCGAGATTTTTTTCTGCCCTTCGGCATCCTTCACCTTGGCAAGGCCTTCGCGATTGACGGGGTTTTCCTCGACCGCTTTCAGGGATTTTTCCATCTGGTCTTTGCTGGGCTGCTTCATCGCCTGCATGGCAGCTGCCGTGGCCCGCAAACGACCGGCCTTGACCTTGTCGCCTTGCGCTTCCTGGATCAGTGCAATCGCCATCACCTGATTATACAGGGCTGTTTTCAAATTGGTAGCCAAGGAGGCTGCAGCCGCCGAAAAACCACTGCCGCCGCCGCCGCCAAGCCCCGGAATGGCTCCCGCGCCCGGAATATTGGGCAGGCCGAATTGGGCGGATGCCGGTGACAAGCCGATCAAGGTGACGGTTGCAAGAGCGGCTATCAGAGTGGCTGATTTTCTCATGGCTTATTTCCTTTCAAATGGAGCGGCAAAACGCGGGCTGATGGTGGTGTCACTTGCGCCGGATAATATCGCCGGCCTTGGGCTTGTCCTCGAGCTTGTCGATGGCTTCCGCATAGCTGACCTTTTCGGTCACCCGCTTCACAACCACCTCGCCCAGCAAAACCTCTTCGGATCCCAAATTTTCATTGGTCTTTTGATCGATAATGTCTTCGGTCACGGAATAGATTTCATATTCCTGATCGACATCGATCCCGTTGGTGATGCCGCCTTTGATGATAATTTGCTTGCCGGTGACTTTGACCACCTCGAAGGTCGGATAGATGCTTGAAATGATCCGTTCACCGACCTCCTTGCCGCCGCGATTGGACATGGTTTTCCACATGTCACGCGCCGGAATGGCTTTTTTCTCGCTGACGACTTCGGCCTTGCCACCCATTTTGACAAGGATCGTATCCTGGAATTTGATTTCTCCCGATGTGGTATCAATCACCTTCACCGAGACATCCAAAGCCCCCTGCGTGGTCTTTTTGAACTTGCCGGGAAACTCTTCGATCGGGGCATAGGTTGGCTCGCGCAGATCAATGTCTTTCAAGAGAATTTGAACGATGAATTCAACATTCTTGAGCGCACCGGTTTTGGCGGCATTGCCTTCGAACAACTTCTTGCAAGAGGTTTCGGTCAAAGAGCCATCGGCATTTTTGGTCGTATTGACCTTGCCGTCATTGCCGCAAGCCGCAAGCTCCTGTTCTTTGAGTACCGTATCGGTCAGGATTTTATTGTCGCGCTCGAAAATCTTGAATTTCTTCGATTTCTTCAAGGCCTCCTCGGTGCCCAATGCCAAAGCATTGAGATCGAGATCATGGGTCTGGATGACCGATTTCAACGTGGCATTGTTGGAGATGAGAATGGGATAGACAGCCAGCAACGGCGCATCTTTGGCCTTGGCATCGACACCAACCCCCAACACGGCAAGACCCAGCATGGTGGGGATGACAAGGCCACGCAAGCGGGCCGTCATGACCATAAAAAATTGAGACGTCATTGGTTTCTCCATCGCCCTGTTGCCTCGCCTGCCGGGGGCAAAGCGCAGTTGTTTAACGGTAAAAATTGATGACGGCTGTCATCGCTTGCGGAATGGGTCCGGTCAGAACCACAGCCTTGTTGTGTCCGGCCTCGATGGCGAATTTCTGCTCGTCGATGCTTTCGTTGATGGCCCGCCCGCGCCGGTCAAACCACGTTTCGGACATTTTGATCGTGGTGTTTGAAAAACCTTTGTTGTCGAAGAAAAATTGCACCTTGGTTTTTCCGTTCTCGCGCCAGGCCTGCAAGCCGGTGATTTTGCCACGGCAACTTTTATTGACGATTTTGATGTTCATATCATCAATGCTGATCTCTTCGATTTTCTCGCAACTGGCGGGGCGGCCATTGCCGGGCACGGTTGTGCCCACCTTCACAGAGGCATTGGCTGCTGGGGCTTCAGAAGGAACCGCAACGGGTGGAGCAGCCGGAATGGCGATTGGCTGTTCGGGCTGGGAAGCCGGATATCCGCTTGAGGGCATGACTTGTGGAGGCATGGCTTGTGGAGACACGGCTTGTGGAGACACGGCTTGTGAAGGCATGGCTTGGGGAGTTGGCGGCTCGCCGGTTCTGACACGGGTCTGGTTTGCTGCAGCCGCTCCGCTTTCAACGCTCACCCCTGCCGCTCCGCCTTGCACCTGTGTCTTTGTGCCCGATTGGGCTTTGGTTTTGGTATCAACCTCCACACCCTGCCCGCCCTGCACCCGCACATTCGTCTGGCTTTCGGCAGCCGAGCGGGTTTCGACAGTCACGCTTTGCGCAAAAGCCGAATGCGACGATACCACCATGCCCAACGAGGCTGCCAGCACGAGAAACAAGGCCTGTTTTGTCCGCATCATTGAACCACCTCCGGGCTTGGTCAAACCCGCCTCTTTTTGACTTAGAATGTGATTGTGAATGTGCGGCTGCCGGAATCATATTTGGCATCGAATGATTTCAGCTTGTCGGTTTGATCATTGGTCTCGAACAATTTATCAAGCACGTCATCGGGCTGCAGCTTGTCGGCTGTCGAAAACATGATTGTGACACGGGTGTCATTGGACTCGGCTGTATTCATCTCCGGTGTCGCATCCGGCACGGCATCGCGGATGGCCTTGCGCCATACGGCCACCTTGCGGCGATCACTCGGGGTGATGCCGACAATCCGCAGAATATATTGCCGCTCTCCGGCTTTGGCACGGCTTGCTGCGGCTTCGTCATCATCGCGGTTCACCTGGAATGATACGACACTGGCGCTTGTTTTACGGCCGATTTCGGTTGCCGCGGCATTGGCCAGTTTCTCCTGCAATTCGTTTTTCACGCTGTCGGTCTTGGGACCGCTGACGGTCAGATTGAGCGAGACCGGAACAGACGTCACCTGTGTCTTGCCTTTGACGTCATTGAGATCAAACCGCACCGTGATGGTTCCGCGCATGCGCTGATCGGCCGGATCATAATCGGGAGTGTTGTATTCAATCGCCTTGATCCCGAGCGAGAAGTCGATTTTGCAAGCCTTGGTGCTTTCGATGCATTTGCTGATTTCGTCCTCGGCTGCACTGGCCGAAAGCACGCGGAAGCCCGAAGAAGTGAAGGCTTCCTTCAATTTATCAACGACGTAAGGGCCTCTCGGGTCTTTGACATCGGCCGCACTGACAACAAAAGTGAGCTGGTTGGACAAAGTCCGTTCTTTGGATTTCATCACTTTCGTGAATTCAGTCCGGACGGCGAGCATTTTGATCATGCCATCCGCACGGCATGTGAATTCATTCACCGGCTTTTTGGCTTTGTCCTTGTCGTTGATGACCTGCTTGTCTTTATCCAGCGCTTTGCAGACATGCCCCGTATCGGATGTGAAATAACGTTTACGGAACACCTCGAAATCGCGTTCCATATCCTCGCGGAATTTTTTGCCGATCTCGTCCTCGGCCTGTGCACCGGCAAGGCTCCGCAGCACCTTGTTGAAACCGGTATAATAAGCCTCGATCGCCGCGTCCTTTTCAGCCTTGGCATTGCCGACGCTTGAAAACTGCACTTCGTCCTTGGTGATATCGACAGAGCCGGATGACGGGCCGGCTCCGTTGGTCGTTGTATTGACGATCACTTTTGTTTCGACCTTGGTCTCGACTTTTGTTTCGACATTGACCGCTTGCGCCTGCACGGGGGCTGACCAGCACACAATGGCGGCGCAAGCCGTGACAGCGAGAATGCGAGACATGACGGATGCCAAATTCATGGTTTGTTGATGTGACATGATACCTGCACTCCTAAAATTCTGACGCTGTGGCTTTGATAAACGGCACAAGAGCCAAAGCGGTTCCGCGCGCGGCTTCTCTGATACTGCCCATGGTTATGTCACGCGTCACACCGCGTTTGAAATCCGGCAATTCGACGTAACGGCGCGCCCCACTGGCTGCCGCCACTTTTTTCAACGGATCCTTGATCGAGGCCGGTGTGTGCTCCAGCTTGCCGTCGGCATTGCGGACAATGCGGGACGCCATGGTCACATCGACCTGCGAATTCGCCCCCGCCTTGGTGCGGCTGACTTTGGTCACACCGGCACGAATTTCATAGCCGTTCATCTTGGAGGCATCGGCCTGCGAGACCAGATCGACACTCATGCCGAGCCGTTCACGCAACAGGCGGACCACCCTGCCCTCGGTCCACGGGGATTCGGGAGGAAGAATGGCAATATCCTTGATGTTCTGCTTGTCGAGCGCATCGAGGATCATCAAGCTGTAAATATGCTGCAATTCGCGGCTGAGCTTTTTCAGCTCGTTGGCTTTGGCCTCTTGGCTGTTGTCCGAGCTGGCTTCAATACCATTGGTGATCAGGTTCGCCAAATCTTCGGGCAAAGGGTCAGGCAAGACCATGTTTTTGACCTGAAACACTGCTTTGGCGCGTTCGCGCTTATCAACCAGCTTCTTGCCCGCGCGCAGCAGCAATTCATCGACACCGGCGGCAAAAACCTTTTGATAGTATTTCTGCAGATCGGCATCGGATAATTTATTGCGGGTCTGGACCACCTGATTAACGACAATCATGTTGCAATAGAGCGATTCAAACCGGCTGTTGTTTCTGAAGGCGGCCTTGTCCGTCATCACATCAAGAGCGGCTGTGACGCTGATCACTGTCAGATATTCGGTCGGCAGGCCCGGGGTCGCAACAGTGATGATTTCATGCTGGGCACGGGTGAGCGAAATGGCAACCGGATTGCCCAAATCCTCTTTCGTATTCAAATTGGCTTGTTTGCAAAAATCATTGTTTTTAAAAACAATATCCTTGGCAAACGGCGTCAGTTCGGCCCCCGATTTGTCCAGATTGAAACCGCTTCTGACCGGAGCCAATAAAAACTTGGCGGCATGACTGGCTTCGGACAAGGCCGTGTCATAATAGCATCCGGCAAAAAAATGGGACTGCTGGTCTGTTTGAGCCCTGATGATTTGCGGACAAGCCAAACTCACAAATCCGGCCGCCCCCCCAAGCACGAGGCTCCGCCTAACCACACCAACCATAATGCCCCCGCATCACCACATCTATTTCAGGCAAAACAATCTGATTGCACGGGCAGTGCTGAGTCAATTATATTTGAAATGGTTTACTGTGTTTTGAACAGAAATATTGTTCAAAGCGACTTTGAAATCGTTGAATTCAATTTATTTCAGAAAATTTACAAGATAAATATCCAAAAAATGGAATTTCGTTGTCAAGGACTGTCATCATTGACGGCGCATCAAGCAGCTTATGCCACAACCCGTGTTGCAATATTGCGGGGTAAAATTACCTGGCAATATAGCAATTATCTACAACAGAAATACTCTGACTTGAAAGCTAAAACAGAATTGAGACATCAATAAATTATTGCAATTTTCTACACAGACATTTTATTGAGAAGGTCATAGTAATTGCTTTGGCTTAGAATATCCATCTGATCGGACGTCAAGGCTGCGATTTGCGGGCCGGTCAGGGCCATGATTTGTGTTTGCGTCAAAGCCGCAATTTGGTCTGTCGTCAGGCAGGCAATCAGATCTGTTGTCAAAGCCCCGATCTGGACTGGTGTCAAAGCCTGAAGATCGGCCGTTTCAAGATTGACCATTTGGCTGGTCGTCAGCGCGGACACAGCCGCCGTGGACAGACCGGACATTTGATCCGTTGTGAATGCAATGATCTGGCCGGATGTCAGAGCCTGGATTTGGTCGGACGAGAAAGCCGCAATTTGTGCCGCAGTCATAGCCGCAAAGTCAGCCGTTTCAAGAACTGCGAGCTGACTGGTTTTCAATTTGGCGACAGCTTGTGTGCTGAGTGCAGCAACCTGCTCCGCGGTCAGAGCCACAATCTGTGCCGTCGTCAGACCGGACAGCTGGGCCGGTGTCATACCGGCGATTTGCGAGGCTTTCATTGCAGCAAGATCTTGTGTTTCTATTGCCGCAATCTGTGACGCCGTCAAGGCACCAACCTGTGAGGGTGTCAGGCTGCTGATCTGGCTTTCTGTCAGGGCGGCAATTTGCGCCGTTTTCAACGCCGTCAACTGAGATGTTTTCAGTGCAGCCAGATCTTCGTTTTCAAAACCCTGGATTTGCGAAGACGTCAAAGCACCCAGACCATTGATCGTAAGCGCAGCAACCTGCGAGGTCAAAAGCTGGCCGATTTCCATCGCGCTCAAAGACCCGATCTGCGCTGTTGTGAAAGCGGCAAGTTGCGCCGAACTGAGCAGCTGGATTTCGTTGATGGTCAGGCTTGCGATCTTCTGTGTTGTCCACGTTGAAACGACAGAGGGCTTGGCCTGCGTAATCTGGTAGGCGACGCGTTGCATATCCAGCAAACTACGCTTGTTCTCGGGGGCAAGAGCAGCAAACTGGGACTGGGTGAATGACGAAATCTGGGGGCCAGACAAACCGGCCAACTGCTCTGATGTCAGGGCCGTGATTTGGTCGGTTGTCATCGCCGCAATGGAGGTCCGGTTCAAGGCGCGCAACTGATCGGTAGACAAGGCAGTGATCTGGCTTGTCGTCAGCCCTTTGATCGAGCTGTTTGAAAGGGCCGAAAGCTGGTCTTTTCTTAAATTTGCAATGTTTTCTGTCGCCAATGAACCCAACTGGTCAGATGTCATGCCGGAGAGAGCCGTTGAAGACAGACTTGCAAATTGCTCCGGCGACAATTTCTGCAACCAGTCATTTGAAAGTGATTTGATTTGGGCTGGAGACAGGGTCGAAATCTGCAGTGTATTGAGCACAGCAAGCTGGTCTGTCGTGAGAGCCTGCAACTGCGCGCCTGTCAGAGATGACATTTGACTGGCAGACAGGCTGGCCACATCACCCGTGGTCAATGCCTGGACCTGGGCTGTATTGAACGCAGCCAGAGTTGCATTCTTCAATACCGACAGCTGTGAAGTCGACAAAGCAGCGATCTGGTCAGTGCCCAGTTTCTGGATTTGCGATGGCGTCAAAGCTGCCACTTCCTGCGAAGACAACTGGCCGATTTGATCCGTGCCCAGTACAGTCAACAGCGATGGAGAAAGAGCCGCAAACTGAACGCCGGACAAAGATGTCAGATTTGTATTGATCAGGGCGGAAAACTGGCTTCCCGAAATGCCGGAGATCACCGGCAGTGACAAACCCGCGATCTGGGTGCTTGTCAGAACGGCAATCAGATCCGTTGTCAATTTGGCAAATTGCGGGGCTGTCAACACTGACATCTGGCCGGAACTGAAACCGGATATTTGCGTGCTGGTCAAACGGTTGATTTGGGCTGTTGTCAAAGCCGAAACAGCACCGGTCGACAAAGCTCCTGCCTGACCGCTGCTCAGAGCCGACAACTGGCTGCCAAACTTTTGAATCTGGATTGTGGTGAGGGCGGCAACCTGCTTGGTCGTCAGATTGGCAACCATATCCGTTGTCAAATTCTGAACCTGCAATGGCGTCAACGCGCTGATCTGCGCAGGCGTCAAAGCCTTGAAATTATCCGATGACAAAGCACCGATCTGGCTTTGCGAGAGTGCCGCTATCGAGGGCGGTGAAACAGACACGACTTGCGCGCTTGTCAGCGAAGCAATCTGGGTGGTTGTCAGCTTTTGCAACTGCGCCAGAAACAGACCGGAGATCTGGTTTGGCTGCAGCAACGCCACTTTATCGGTGGACATTTTTGAAATCTGGGAGGCCGTCAAAGCCCCGATCTGGCTAAATGTCAGGGATTTGAAGGCATCTGCATTGATCGCATCGATCTGCGCGGAACCGAGGGCCGCCAAAGCCGCTCTTGACAGCGAAGGAACCTGGCTTGTTGTCAGCGCACTGATTTGCGTTGTGGACAATTTCGACAATTGGGCTGCCGACAGTGCCCCGATTTGCATGGAGGTCAAGGCAGGAATATCGACAGATTCAATTCCTGCCAATTGGGCGGCGGTCAGAACCGAGACCGCTGCCGTCGACAAAGCGGACAACTGGTCACCACTCAACAAAGCAAGCTGCCCAGAGGATAATTTTTGCGCCTGAACCGCCGTCAATCCGCTCAATTGATCCTTTGTCAAGGATTGCAGTTGATCGCTTTTCAGGGCGAGCAATTGCTTGGGTGTCAAAACTCCGACTTGCTGAGCCGTCAAGGCCTTGAGATCGACAAGCGCCATGGCCCTGATCTGGCTGGTCGAGAGCGCTGCCACCGCAGACAGTGACAGTGAAGAGATTTGCTGCTCTTGCAGCGATACAATCTGGTCTGTTGTCAGCTTCTGGGTCTGGCTCGATGAAAACGTTGCAATTTGGGACGCCGTCAGAGCCTGGACATCCACTGTTTCAATCGATGCGATCTGGGCTGCTGTCAGTGCCGCGATCGCCTGTGTTGACAGGGACGACATCTGGTCGGCTGACAAATCACGGATTTGACCCGTTGTTAATTTTTGCACCTGCAAACCGGTCAGTGCCGAAATTTGCTCTCCGGTCAAAACACCCAACTGGCCGGCATTGAGAGACCGCAATTGTGTCGACGTCAGTGATTTGATTTGTGAGCCGGTCAATGCCGCCAGATCAGCGGTCTCGAAATAGCCCAATTGCGCCGTGGACAAGGATGCAATCACAGCATTTGACAAGGCCGCAGTCTGATCCTCTGAAAGAGACTGGATCTGGAGCTGATTGAATTTGGTAACTTGTGCGGTGCTCAGGGATGCAATTTGATCAATACTGAAACCAGCAATTTTGGTTGCCAGTGTTGATAATTGCGTTGTTGTCAAAGAAGAAATGCTGCCTGATTGAATCGCAACAATCTGTTCCGGGCTCAAGGCATCAATCTGGGCGGTCGTGAATTTCTGAATTTGGCCCGCATTCAAGCTACCCACCTGCTCGACCGACAGTGCTTGAACTTGCGGCACTGTCAACGAACCGATTTGCACAGTTGTCAGTGCTGAAATCTGATCAGAGGTGATAGCCTCGATGTCGGCTACTTCAATCGCCTGGATCTGACTTGAAGTGAGAGCGGAAATAGCGGGCTTCGACAGAGCCGAGATTTGATCCGCTGTCAGCGTGACCATTTGATCGGTTGTTAATTTCTGAATCTGGGCGGTTGTCAGGGCCTTGATCTGGTCCTGTGTCAATGCCTGCAGGTCCTGGCTGGAAAGATTGACCAATTGGCCTGTTGTCAATGCGGCTATCGCCGCTGTTGCAAGCGCAGAGACCTGTTCCGGGTTCAGCACCACGATCTGGTCCGTGGTCAATCTGGAAACCTGCAAAGCACCCAGTGCTGCAAATTGGTCACCCGAAAACTGGGGCAATTGGTCTGTTGTCAGAGCAACCAGCTGGGATGATGTCAAAGCGCCGATTTGAATGGCTGTGAGCGCATTAATATTGGCGCCGGTCAACGCGCTGATTTGATCTGTCGTGAGCGCAGCAATTGCATTTTTCGAAATCGCGGAAAACTGGTCAGCGGATAAGGCGGTCAGCTGTTGTGTGGTCAAACCCGCAATCTGGGGGGCACTCAATAACGCAATCTGATCGGCAGTCAGATCCGATATATGCTGAACGGATAGAGTCGAGAGCTGCACTGTCGTCAGGGAAGCCAGTTGCGTTGCAGTCAGTGCCTGGAAATTTTCCGCTGACAGTGCCGAGAGCTGCTCGGTCAACAATTTGCCGATGACCAGCGGTGACAGGCCGGTAATCTGGTCCGGGTTAAGGGTTGCAATCTGATCCGATGTCAGTTGTGTCGTTTGCCCCGTCGACAAGGCAGCCATTTGAGAGACGGTGAGAGCCGCAATCTGGCCGGTCGTCAGTTTGGAAAACTGCGCCGTTCCGATGGCCGCAATTTGCACTGGCTTCAGAACGCTGATGACATCGGGAGCAATCAGCGACAACTGGTCACTGGATAATTTGCCAAATACGTTCACCGTCAGAGCTGGCAACTGGTTTGACTGCAGGGCCCCGAAATGGGCGATATCGAAACCGCTGATCTGGCTTGTCGTGATTGCTGCAAGCTGGGCCGTCGTCAGAACCGTAATCTGGTCAGTGGCCAACCCATTCAGCTGCTGGGTGGTCAAAGCGCCAATTTGCGCCGGCTTCAATGCCACAATGTCTTGCGAAGGGATCGCTGACATGATTGCTGAATCAAGCGCTGATAGTGAAGCAGGCGTCAAAGCGGCGATTTGCTGCGTATTGAACGCTGCAATCTGGTCCGATGTGATGGTGGCAACATCGGCAGTCCCGAGCGCCGCAATCTGGACGGCCGTCCAGCTGCTGATATTGCCTGTCGGCAGGGCCATGAGGCTGTGATAGTCTGTAAATTCAAACGTGCTGGCCTCGACTGCACCTGCATTGACCTCGAGCGTCCAATTGCCCCCGAGTTTGCGGGCACCGGTTTGGTCGAGTGAGGCAGCGATATCTGCATCGGTTGCTTTCGCCAGAGCCGAAACAAAGGCCTGGCCCGCACTGCCCGAAGCAACATCGCAGCCATAAAGGAGAATATCACCAATCTGGCTCATAGCCCGACCAATGCTCTGCATCTGGGCTGCATAACCACCGAGATCGGCTTGGCCAAGGGTGGTGGAGCCGAGTTGAAGCAATCCCGATTGACCATGCGAGAAAATGTGAACTGCCGAAAGATCGTGATATCCGCTCAACACGGAGGCAATTTGGCCAAGGCCATCCTGATCGGGGTCGATCAAATAAGCGGTGACACCACGCCCGGCGAGATCACGCAACAAAGTTCCGGCATCATCAAGATGCGCATCAACAAAAGCGATCGCCTGATCGGGGTGCAGAAGAGTTGAAGTGTTATCGGCAGCAACCTGCAGGGAGGATAGAATATCTTGGCTGGCATCCAGTTGCGGATAGCTTAATGTTACATTGCCCTTGTCGGACAAGGTCACGCCTTTCAGGCGACCCGCAGTCTCCGACAGCGCGACAATCGATATATTTTGCAGCACCTGATCCAAGCTATCCCGCACCGCAATCGTCGACATAGTCGAAAGCGACCCCGATGATTTCAGGATTTTGTCTGCCGCCCCCACAGTCGAAATCGCATCCTTGGCAGGCACATCCGTAATGGTCAGATCATAATCGCTTGTGATCTTTGAAAGAATGACATTGTGTTGTTCAAACGCCGCCGCGCTCACCGAAACCAGCGGCTTGGACAGATTGGCGGTTGAATTGACCAGATTGATGTCTTTGATCGATACGGTCCGGGACAGAGTGTCCAGTGTTGACAGATTGTTTCCAAAGCTTTCAACACGATCACTCAATGACAATGAGAGAGTGGCAGCATTGGAAGGCGGCTTGAGCGTCAAACCATCCTGAACAGTCAAACCTGTTACAACAAGATTGTACGGAGTAGTGATCTTACCGAGAACAGCCAGACCTGGATTTGAATTGCCGGATAGATCGTCTCCGAGCACGTCCTTTGAAAAGCTGAATACAGGACTTGAGGCATCGGTCAGATTGATGCCGTCGAGATGACCGAGAGACAGCAAGCCGCCCAGAGATTTCAAATTCCCCGACACATTGGCCGCTATATCATGAATGGCCACATTCAGATCGGCGGGGTTGCCATTGGCCGCTTCAATCGCGTCTGCAACGGTCATCGAAACGGGACCAGCCAGAACCGCTTCATCCAATCGGGCATTCGCAAGCGGGGAAATCGTGACCGTTGAGCTGTTTTTAGTTGAAATCAAAGAGGCTTTATCGGCTCCGGTACTATTTGACAGGGCGTCATTACCCACAACCGATGTGCCCGGCTTGGGGGTAACCGCCTGAAAAATATTAATGTTGCCGTTAATGGTGGTCATTTCAGTACCCGCATATTAAGATTTTATTAAACTAGCAAAAATCATGCCAATTTTAAGATGCGGACTGCAAATGCAAAACAAACTGCTGCGGAAATCTTACACCGTCAAACGGAAATTTAGGCACAGGGGGCAAAATAAGGGGCAGATTGTGAATTGTCCCGGTCGCAGACACAGCCCTCAAGCCGGGTCATGACGATTACACCCCAATCGACAGCCCCATTTTTGTAAGCAGACGCAGAGGAAGCGCCACAGCGAAGGCTTGCATGCGTGGATAGCCCGCAGCACTTTTCCGTATATATTTTGAATAAAAGTTTACTTCGTGGATTGTCGGGAGCTAACCCATTGAAATCGCTGGCGCGCCCTAGGGGAATCGAACCCCTGTTTTCGCCGTGAAAGGGCGACGTCCTAACCGCTAGACGAAGGGCGCTTGCGATGAACTGTCTATAGGGGCTTGCGAGGCGTTCGACAAGCACCAGTTGGGGGTCTTGAGCGTTTTTTTTACAACTCTTTTAAAAATCTGCTTTTTTTATATCCGAAGCCGCTGTCGCACTTCGCTGATCCGGAGATCCTGCGCGTCAACCACTTGATTTTGATGCCGGTTAAAGCCGCTGTCGCGCAACAAGCCTTCACGTGGTCCAGTCAGAATGGTCCCAAGGTCAACAGCCTTATTGAAAAATATGCCCGAACTGGCTGTCATTGTGTCAGCTTCGCTGTGTGCAGCGCGGCCATTCGTGTTAAAGCACGGCCGTATCAATGCGCCACCTTTTATGGATAGACAACGTGAGCGATCAAGCCGGGCCCGACCAAACCGCCGCCACCCACCCGCCTGCTGTTCTGGCAGGCATAGGCATGATGATGCTCGGGATCTTCTTGTTTGTGGTCAATGATGTGCTGGGCAAATGGCTTGTCGCCACCTATTCGGTCGGCGAGGTTTTGCTGATCCGCTCGCTGGCCGCCGTGATCTTGCTGGTGCCGATGGTCTGGCCGATGGTGAGGCGCGAGGGGTTTGCGCCGTTCATGCAGGTCAACCGCCCCCTTGTACAGCTGGCGCGGATTGTCTGTTCGACGCTGGAAGTGGCCTGCTTTTATTGGGCCGTCACCGATTTGCCGCTGGCCAATGTGATCTGCTTCTATCTGGCCGGACCGATTTTTGTGACGGCTTTGTCGGTGCCGATGTTGGGTGAGAAGGTCGATGCCAAACGCTGGCTGCTGGTGATCGGCGGTTTTGCCGGCGTGCTTGTCGCCTTGCAACCGACCAATGGAGAATTCGGATTCGGCGGCTTGATCGCCCTCTTGGGCAGTTTCACCTTTGCACTGATGATCATCCTGTCACGGATGCTGCGCGGCACGCCCG
The DNA here is from genome assembly GCA_903930675.1 of uncultured Hyphomicrobiales bacterium. Taxonomy (GTDB): domain Bacteria; phylum Pseudomonadota; class Alphaproteobacteria; order Rhizobiales; family Beijerinckiaceae; genus CAIYZJ01. The sequence continues at coordinate 5,156 of CAIYZJ010000187.1, read as the reverse complement.
ATCTGGTGCTGGTATCGGGCCAGACGCTTGGCGCGCTGGTGTTCGGCATTTTTGCCGCCCCATTCGCATGGATCGCCCCTGGCCTGCTCGATGGCGCTTTGCTGGCGCTGTTGGGCGTGGTGGCGGCGATTGCGCATCTGTGCGTCAACCGCTCGCTCAAACTGGCTCCCGCCGCCGTGGTGTCGCCCTATCTTTACACGCAAATCGTCTGGGGTGTGTTTTTCGGCTATGTGATCTTCGGCGATATTCCCGATCTGGCTTTGGTGATCGGTTGCGTGATGATCATTTCAAGTGGCCTCGCTTTGCTGATGCTGGAACAAAAAACCGAAGCGTGATGCGAAAAGCCTGACGCCTCACGGCAGCGGCTGGCCTCGGGCATCAACCAATCGACAGCCCCTTTGCCGCCATGTCTGCGGATCAAGCAGTTGCTGGATCAATGCGGGCAGTTCCGCCGCGCGCTGGGCTTCGGATGTGTCGAACGGCGTTTTGGCGCGATAGAGATGCACAGTGCCGATCGCACAGAGCTTGTCGAGCATCGGCAATTCGATTTTGGCAACCAGCATCCGCAGTGGCCGCTCGCGGTAGAACGGATCATTGTCGATGAAATTGAACGCATAGGGCATGTCGATCGTATCGACGAGTATCAAGTCGGCCCTGATGGCCGACAATTCACGGTCGATCCGCCAATAATTCCAGCTGTAAAAACCCGATACCGCCACCAGCAACGGCAGGACGACCAGCATGGTGATACCGCACCAGACCCGCACGCTTCTGGCCAGATCGAGCAACATCGCGGGCCAAGCCACACTGTCTTGTTGCAACCGCTGATAGCCATAAGCCGCACACAGGCTCAATCCGCCCAAAAAGTGGTGCAGATAGCGATAGCCCCAGCCATGCCCCTGAAACGGCACGAACAGCGTCACAACCAGCCCCATCGCCAGCATCGACAACATGATCCCGCGCACCAGCGCAACCTTTTTCCACAGTGGATAACCCGCCACCACGGCAAACCATAGCGCGGGGTTTTGCCAGATCACGAAACGGAACAGATTGTAGGGCATCAGCGAGGCTTGGTGCTCGTGCTCGGCGGGGGCTGTCAGATGCTCCAGCACCAGCGCGATGCTGGGGGCCAATGCGCTGCCAAAAGCTTGGGCTTGCGCCATCAGAGTCTGGTCGCCCTGCGTTGGCATGGCGGCCGTCCAGAAATCGGGAAGGCTGTAATGGCGGTAACGGCTCCACACCACGACACCGACCACTGCAGGCAGTGCGGCGGCGAACAGGCGCGGATAATCGCGGCCCCGCCACCATTCCCAGACAAAGCCAAGCGCGAAAAACGGGAAATAGGCCCATTGATGCAGGCCGGAAGCGATAAAACCCAGAACAACAGCCAACACCCAGGCCAATCGGCGATCCGCCATCATCAGCCTGAGCCAGAGCATGTCGATGAACAGATGCGCCGTCATCGCGTAAACGGTGGCGCCCGTCAGCAGGATTTGCGGCGAGGTTGCCAGCATCACTGCACCGAACAAAGCGGCATCGGGCCGGTCGGGCAGCAATTTGCGGATGATGTCATAGGTCACCACCACGGTACCCGCCACCATCAGCGCATCCATCAAAGTCGGCAATCCCAGCGCGATGAAGGGCAGATGCAGCAAGGCATTGAGCGGCAGATACATGGAATGATGCAGCGCATGATCCGGCGTGGCCTTCACATACAGCCGCTCGAATACCCCGATCAGATCGCGGAACATCTCGGGCACGGGAGCGGCCAGCACGCCCTGCGAGAAAATTTTGGCATCGTAAAACACCATCTTCTCATCGATGCTGAGCGGAAACGACCGCAACACCAGCACGCCGATCAGCAGGCTCACGACACCCGCCCCTGCGGCATAAGCGAGCATGAGGCGGCGCGCCTTGTCGGCCTCGCAGAGATCATCGGCAAAAGGCAGGCCCACAGTGGCCAAGCGACCGGATTTGCGCAACGAAATCAGCAAAAACGCTGCCGACATAGCCACAATCAATAAAGCGGGGATATCCTGCCCGAAAAAGAAAAACAGCGTGGTAATCGCATGCATGGCAATCGACTCTGCCCAGTCAAAAGGGATGATTAAAAAACGAACGCGACAATCACAAAATCATAAAAGCCGCGGCAGGCAATGTCCAGCCGCGCATGGTTTTATTGCGGATCGGCCAGATCCATCACCTGAATTTGCACCCGATCGGCCCCGCCCCAACGGTCGGGTGTCAGGCGTCCGGCCACATGCACCGTCTGGTCGCGGCGCGACAACAAGGCATCTCCCAAAGGTTTACCGATGCAGCGGAAGGCAATGCCCTTGATGGTGCGGCCATCTCCGGCTTTGAACTGCATCCGCAAATGGCTGTCCCCGACTGGTGCCAGCTGGATCAAGCGATGGGAAGGCAAAACAAATACCGGATCGGCGTGGCCGGAACCGAACGGACCCGCCTTTTCAATATCGGCCAGCAAAGCCGGCGTCGCACCGGCCGCTGTTACGGCGGCATCCACCATCAAGCTCGGGTCTTGCCGCGCCGCAGCCACAGCCGCTGCCAACCGGCTTTCCAGAAAGGCATGGAAGGGAGCAATTTGCTCGGCCAGCAGCGTCACGCCAGCCGCCATCGCATGGCCGCCGCCTTTGACCGCCAAGCCCTGCTCGACAGCCAGCCGCACCGCTTTGCCGAGATCGACGCCAAGGATCGAGCGGCCGGAGCCTGTGGCTTGGCCCTGCCCGTCCAGTGCCAGCGCAAAGGCCGGACGGCCGAACCGTTCTTTCAGCCGCGAGGCAACAAGCCCGACCACACCTGGGTGCCAGTCACTCGCGGATGTGAGCAGCACCGAGCCCTGGCTCTCATCCATCCCGACTTGGCGCAGGGCTTCGGCCTCGCCTGCTTCCACCATACCGGCCTCGATCACCTGCCGGTCGCGGTTGAGCGCATCGAGCTGCGCGGCCATGGCCTTGGCGGCTTCCTCGTCGGGTTCCAGCAACAACCGCGCGCCCAAAGCGGCGTCGCCGATCCGCCCGCCCGCATTGATGCGCGGACCGAGCAGAAACCCCAAATGCCACGCCTCCGCCGGTCCGTCGAGCCGCGAGGCATCGGCCAAAGCCCTCAAGCCGGGCCGTTGCCGCTGGCGGATGATCTGCAAGCCCTGCCGCACAAAGGCGCGGTTCAACCCTTTCAGCGGCACCACATCGGCCACCGTTGCCAGCGCCACCAGATCGAGCTGGCCCAACAGATCGGGTTCGGGACGCTGCGCCGTCCAATGTCCCAGTTGCCGCAAGCGGCGGTTGAGCGCCACCAGCGTCAGAAACACAACGCCCGCTGCGCACAGATGGCCGAGACCGGACAGATCATCCAGCCGGTTCGGGTCCACCACCGCATGGGCTACAGGTAAAATTTCGGGGGCCTGATGGTGGTCAAGCACCACCACATCACAGCCCGCTGTGCGGATCTGGGCAATCACCTCATGGCTGGTGACGCCGCAATCCACAGTGACAATCAGAGCCGCTCCCTGCGCATGCAGATTCTGCAGGGCCTCGACATTCGGGCCATAGCCCTCGGTCATCCGGTCCGGAATGTGGAACAGACAAGGCACACCCGCCGCCTGCAATCCCTCGACCAGCAAGGCCACCGAACAGGCCCCGTCGACATCATAATCGCCGAACACGCCGACCATCTGCCCGCGTGTCACTGCCTGTGCCAGCCGTTCCACCGCTTTGTCCATATCGCGCAACACCAGCGGATCGGGCATCAAATCGCGCAAGCGCGGCAGCAAAAACCCTTCGGCCTGTTCCACCTGTACCCCGCGCCCTGCCAAAACCCGCGACAGCGCATCCGACAGACCCAGTTCCTGCACCATCGACAGCGCAACCGCATGCGCCCCGTCATCCAGCCGGTCACGCCAGCGCTGCCCTGTCAAAGAGCGCGACACTTTCAAAAAAGTGCTGCCTGTCGCCTGAATGCCCGTCATGGATCCCGAAATCCGATTGATATATGCCTGCCCCTATCGAGGGCATTTCATAACAGCATTTTCGGGTCGATTCGGGTAAAACTCTGCCCCGGTCCGTGCTTAAACCTCGGCAGTCACGCGGTTATAATGCAGATCGGCCTTGGAGGCGGCTTCCATCAACCGTTGTTGCGACAAATGCGCGTAACGTTGTGTCGTGGCAATATTGGCATGGCCGAGCAGTTCCTTGACATCATAAAGTGTCATGCCCTCGTTGACGAGCGCGGAGGCGAAGGAATGGCGCAAATCATGGATACGCACATCCCCCAGTCCGGCCCGTTTGCGGGCAATGTCCCACGGATAGAATATTTGTGTATAGGGTTTTCCAGTTGAAATATTCGGAAATATAAATTTACACTCTCCGATATTTTTTATAGTAAATTTTTTGGCTTCAATAAGTATATTGATTGCCCCCTGCGACAGCGGAATAAAGCGCGGTTTGCCGGATTTGGACACCGGAACCACCCATTGGCGGGTGGCAAAATCCACATGCGCCCATTCGGCATTCAACGCCTCGCTCTTGCGCGCACCTGTCATCAACAGAAACGGGATGATGAATTTCAGCATCGGGCTCTCGCTCTGGTCGATCGAGTGCAACAAACGGCGTGCTTCATCGGGGGTCAGAAAGCGGTCCCGATGCGGCGGCTCGCGAAACTGGCGAAACCCGCGCGCCGGATTTTTGTCAAAACCGGGAATTTCCATCTCGAACGCATAAGACAAAGTCGCCTTCAACCGCGCCAAAAGCCTGTTGCAGGTCGACGCCATATAACCGGCCTGCCGCTTTTCAAGTAAAAAGGCACTGATGGCGGGTCGGTTGATGTCTGCGAGCAGCATATCGCCGAAGACAGGGAACAGATGGTTGATAAACAACCCCCAATCCTGATGCGCGGCCCGCCGTGTCGCCAGAGCATGGGGCATATAGTGATCGCAAACGAAGGATTGATAGCGGATCACTCCATTTTGTCCGGATGAGACCATCTCATTCATAATAAATACCCACTATGCTGTATCTAAAATGAGAATTTATACAGCAAAGCAAGAATATCAATCCCAGTCTCGAAACAATTTGTGTCGAAATTGAGCAGAAATAATCCCGTGGACCATTGATAAATTGACCATTTTTGGTATAATTATG
>CAIYZJ010000186.1 GCA_903930675.1 uncultured Hyphomicrobiales bacterium | reverse complement strand
TTGCGCCCACAATTTTTCTGCTATTGGCGGTCAATATCTTTCCGCTGATCTGGACGATCCGCCTTTCGTTGACCGATTTTCGGACCAACCGGCCGAACAATCCTGTCAAGTTTGTCGGTATTGAAAATTACCGCAAGATCCTGACCGATGCCGACACATGGCTGTCGTTGCAGGCCACAGCGCACTTTTTGATCTGGACCATCGTGTTGCAGGTGGTGATTGGTTTTGCGCTGGCCTATTTGATCAACAAGAAATTCCGTGGCAACGATCTGTGGACGACCCTGATCGTGCTGCCCATGATGCTATCGCCCGCCGTGGTGGGCAACTTTTGGACCTTTCTGTACCAACCGCAAATCGGCCTGTTCAACTATGTGATCGCCTTTTTCACCGGCGCTGACCCGTCCAGCTTTTCGATGATCGGCGAGGTGGGCTTGGCCCCTTGGGCAATTGTGATTGTCGACACATGGATGTGGACGCCTTTTGTGATGCTGATCTGCCTTGCGGGACTGCGGTCTATTCCGCCGTCAATTTATGAAGCCGCCGAATGCGACCGTGCGTCAAAATGGCGGCAGTTCTGGACGATCACCATTCCCATGGTGCTGCCCTTCTTGATGCTGGCCGTGCTGTTTCGCGGTATCGAGAATTTCAAGATGTTCGATCTTGTGGTGCAGCTTACAGGCGGCGGGCCGGGAGCGACCACACAGCTTGTGTCAATAGACCTGAAGCGCGAAGCGTTTGAAAAATGGCGCACCGGCTATGCCTCGGCCTATGCGGTGATCTTGTTTGTCACCGTATTTGGGCTGGCCTCTATCTACGTCAAGGCGCTGAATAAGGTGAAAGACAGATGAGTTTTTCCATCACCGACCCTTCGCGCCGGCAAAAGTGGATCGCGGGCATTTTGGTTGTGACCTATGCCATCGTCACGCTGCTGCCCTTGGTCTGGATCATCGCCACAGGCTTCAAAACCCCGCCCGATTCCATCGCCTATCCGCCCAAAGTGTTCTTCTCCCCCTCGCTAGAGGGCTATGTGAACCTGTTCACCTCGCGCAGTCGCGTGACGCCCGAAGATCTGGCAGCCCTTGGCCCGCCCACCACGTGGTATGACGCCATTGTGCGGCAATATGACATGGTGATCACCGGCCCCAGCCGCTACGGCGAGCGGTTCTTGAATTCTGTCATCATCGGCTTTGGGTCAACCTTTCTGTCGGTGTTCTTGGGCACGATTGCGGCCTATGCGTTCAGCCGCTTCAAAGTGCCGCTGAAGGATGATTTGTTGTTCTTCATCCTATCAACCCGCATGATGCCCCCCATCGCGGTGGCCATCCCGATCTTCCTGATGTACCGTCAGTTAGGTCTAAACGACACGCATTTGGGCATGATCTTGCTGTATACAGCCGTCAACCTGTCGCTGTCGGTGTGGCTGCTGAAGGGATTTATCGACGAAATTCCGATTGAATATGAAGAAGCCGCCCTGATCGACGGCTACACCCGCTTTCAGGCCTTTTATAAAGTGGTTCTGCCCCAGGCCGCCACAGGCATCGCGTCAACCGCTATCTTCTGCCTGATCTTTGCGTGGAACGAATACGCCTTTGCGGTGCTGCTGACCTCAGGCGATGCGCAAACCGCGCCGCCGTTTATTCCCACCATCATCGGCACCGGCGGCAAGGATTGGCCCGCTGTGGCGGCGGGGGC
>CAIYZJ010000185.1 GCA_903930675.1 uncultured Hyphomicrobiales bacterium | reverse complement strand
CTCCGAAAGGCCTCCGAGCGCACCGTCAACGGTCTGTGGGCCGCGATCGGTCGCATCATCGATCTCTTCCCGCCCGCCGAATGTGCAAACTACTTCAGCGCCGCAGGCTACGATGCAACCTGATAGGATTCTGCTCTAAGTGTAGTCAGGTCGACTGGCGCAATAGGGGGGTCTGTAAGTGACCAACTTTTTCAGTCGGCATGATGCTGGTGCGCTCTTCTAGCTGCCGTCGATATGGCAGAAGAGTAACCGGATGGGGCAAACGGTTCTTGTTGATCGCGTTGCAACCATTTTGTTCCAGTGGTCGTTCGGACAGCTTGGTCGTTCGGTCAGGTTACAAACAATCCGGTGATCTGTTTGATGAGGCCATGCGTAAAGCAAGTGATTGATGAATTTGTAAGTGTTGCGTCAGTATGTATTGTGTCTGGTGTGTTTGCGTTCGGTGATGTTCACCCGCAGGGTTTTGTTGAGTAAGCGTTTACGTTTGATTTGTCTGTGTTGCGTTGCGTAAGTATTTTTCGTTGTGTTGATCCGTTCCCGTGTGCCGGCTTTCTTCTGTGTCATGGCGGGTCTTGTCGTGTATCGCGTTGCGTGAAGCGTTCCCTATTGTATCGGGTTTGTGTGTTTTCCGGCGTTGTTGTGTTGCGTGAATTGTTCCTGCGTTGAGTATTGCGTGCTTAAAAAAACCAAAAAAACCAATATTACCAGTCAAAATCCCATGAACTAGAGTTGTGGAGTAGATTATGCGTAAATCATCTGTGGGCTCTGCCACCGGTATCGACAATGGCTGTGTCATTGCTTTTCCCCGTGAAAAAACAATTGCCATTCGTGGGTCGACATCAAGCACATCTCTGCCCGAAGTCTCTGCCAATCCGTCTGCCGTATCCTCCCTTCGGCTAGACCGTAACAGGCTTGGTATGGCTTATAAGCAAGCAGACCAAGGCCTCGAGCAGGATGCCGATCTCCGGAATTTTGCCGTTCAAAATTTGATTGTGCAGCAATTCCAAGTCGGTCAAAGCAAATCGGGTCAACGGTCTGCCAGATTGCCGCTGTCGTCCTCCGCGGTCATGGATCATGCCGTGGCAGGTTCACAGATGGTTCCCGATAGACAATCTCGTTCATCCCCTGCCCATTCAGCCGCAACGGCTTCGCCAGAGGGCGGATCCGAGATGCTGCGCAAAGCGGCCGCCGCCCGTCTGGTTGCTGTCGCCCAAAGCGATCCGGGTCAATCCGGCTTCGGTCAGGGCCCGATGGGTCACAGTGAACGTGACTCTTCGAAAGAGGGGGCAGCAATTGCGGACCCGTCCCGCACGGCGGATGTCAGCAGTTACATTGCACATATGACGCAGGAATTGGCGCAGATGGCACGGGCGTCCAATCTCGATCTGCTCGCCTATTTTCTCGAAATGGCCGAGCTTGAAGCCCGTATGCGCAACGGTTCGAGCCTGCAAAGTGCTTGAGGAAAGAATTGGGGTGGCCCGAGCCGCTTTGGGTCATCCCGATACCCGCCCGAATCCCGCGCGGCCCGATGCGGCAAAGACGGCCCGACCGGCCTTGCACTCTCCCCCTTGCGCCCCGAAACGTCAGGCGTAAAAGGGAAGCGGCAAGCGGTCAATCAGCCTCGCCGCGCAGCGAAACTAGCTGTCCGCCATGGCGGATCAGCCGGCCTTCGAGTTCCAGATCAAGCAATATCTGGCTGGTCTGGCGGGCCGAACAGCCCGACAGGCGCACGAGATCATCAATCGCAATCGGGGCTGGCCCCAACAGCGATAACAGGCCTGCCTGAATGTCGATCAGGGGAGATCCGGCAGACTGCACAGGCACTCCGCCCCGATACGGTGTTTCTGGGGTTTCGCGTATCATCGTCGGGGCGGAGACTTCCCCAGCCAGATAATCGATCTCGTCCCACAAGGGTTCGTCGATGGCCAGTGCCTCGCGCATCTGGTGGGGATGCCAGCGGTCCTCGCCGGACATCACCTTGATGGCTTCGTCGACCTGTTCGGCATTGGTAATAAGGGTTGCTCCCTCGCGGATCAGGCCATTGGTGCCTGTCGCGCGCGGATCGAGCGGCGAACCGGGCACGGCCATCACCTCGCGGCCCTGTTCGGTGGCAAAGCGGGCTGTGATCAGCGAGCCGGAGCGTTCGGCCGCCTCCACCACGATCACGGCGCAGGACAGGCCGGAAATGATCCGGTTGCGGCGGGGAAAGTCCTGTCCGCGCGGTTCCCAGCCAAACGGCATTTCGGTTACCAAAAGTCCCTGTTCGCCGATGATCCGGTGCAGCTCCGCATGTTCGGAAGGGTAGATGTGGTCGATGCCCCCCGCCAGCACGGCTATCGTGCCGGTGGCGAGAGACCGCTGATGCACCTTGCCGTCGATGCCGCGCGCCAGTCCCGAGACCAGCACATAGCCCATCCGGCCCAGATCCTGTGCCAGCTGATCGGCCATTTTGAGCCCGACAGCCGAGGCATTGCGCGAACCGACAATCGCGACCAGTCGCCGCTTCAGCAATGACAGGTCGCCTTTCGCGGTGATGATCGGCGGAGCGGCCTCAATCATCGAGAGCAAGTCGGGATATTGCGCATCTCCGCGCATCAGCAATTGGCCGCCCGAGCGGGTCAGTCGTTCCAGTTCGTCCTCAGCTTTGGCGCGCGAATAGGGGACGAGTTGACGGCCGCCGCGTTTGGCCAGTTCCGGCAGGGCGTCCAGCGCCGGTCCTGCCCCGCCGAAGCGGTTGATCAGGGATTGGAACATGCGCGGTCCAACCCCGTCGGTTCTGATCAGCCTCAGCCAATCGAGCCGTTGATTGTCGGTCAGTTTGAGCTGAAACAGGTCGCCGGTCGTGTCTTCATTCACCCTTTGGCTCCGATTTTGCCCTCGGTTCCAGCCCATAAACGGGCAATGTTGGCACTGTGCTTGAGCCACAGCAACGCAACGAGGAACGCAAAAACAAAAGCCTCGGAACCATCAGGGGAGAGATAATAAACCATGACAGGAACAGCCAGACTGGCCAACAAAGCGGCCAGTGACGAATAGCGGAAGAAATAGGCGGTCGACATCCAGATGGCAATAAAGCCAAGGGCGGCAGGCCAGCACACCGCTGCCAGAATCCCCAGCAAAGTGGCCACACCCTTGCCGCCTTTGAAGCGCAGCCAGACAGGGTAGAGATGGCCGAAAAAGGCACTGACACCGGCAAGCATTTCCAAATCCGGATCAACCAGCCAGCGCACGATCACAATGGCGGCGGTGCCTTTGAGACCGTCGAGCACGAGGGTTGCAAAAGCCAGCCCCTTTTTGCCGGTACGCAGCACATTGGTGGCCCCGATATTGCCCGAGCCGATGGCGCGGATATCGCCCAATCCTGCCGCTTTGGTCAGCACCACGCCGAACGGGATCGAGCCGAGCAGATAGGACCCGAGCATCACCGTCAACACAGTCCGAAGGACGTCGGGTGGAACCAGCTCCGTCAGCGCGCCCATTCTCAGGCCTCCAACCGATGCACGATGGCGCCAGCCACCGTGGTCAGATGCACGACACCTTGCAACCGCGCCCCGTCAAAGGCGGTGTTGCGGCACAAAGAATGCAAATACGACGGATCAAGCACGAAGGGTTCATCCGGATCAAACAGGATCAGATCGGCTGGGGCCCCGCGCTGCAAGCGGCCTTGTGGGAGGCGCAGCAGACCGGCGGGTT
>CAIYZJ010000184.1 GCA_903930675.1 uncultured Hyphomicrobiales bacterium | reverse complement strand
TCAGGAGACTGAACAGGCCGATTTATGATCGGCGATCCGGAGTGGCAGGCGCGGTGATTTTTTAACGATGCCGCGCAGACATCGGGGTTTTGGGGGAAACCGGACGACCTGTTTCACTGTCTTCCACCCACACGACAAAAACGGGCGGGCCATGATTGTTGAGCCAGCCGGTCACTTGATATGTTTTGTTCTTGCCAATTGTCGCATTCACACTGTTCTCGGCCGCCAGCAAACCGCCGCTTGCGGCAATCGTGATGCTGTGCTTTCCCGCACTGACCGGCAAGGCTACATTGCTTGTGGTGGTCATGGTCACTGGAACGTCGTCGATGGCGGTAATCACGAAGCGTTCCGGCGGCATGATGAACTGGTCGGCCTCGCCGGCTCGTTTGAAGCGGTAGCCGACCCGCATCACACTGGCAGTCAGGTCTTCGGCGGGGATCGTCTGCGGATGTGATGGGTTAAGCGGTGCGGGGATTCCGACACAGGCCGAAAGCATCAGCGCGATTGCTCCCGCCATGGCCAAAGATACAAAACGCTTACAACAGACAGCCATCACGCAATTTCAACTCCGACAGGCGGACAGGCCTTTTGAAAGGCCATTAATGACGGACGGAGGAGCACTGGTCAATCCAGTCCCCGTGCTCGTATTCATTTGAATCTGTCTCTTCGCCGGTCCCGTCATCGGGGTTCAGCACGGCTTGCTGGCCGCTGACCATGGCGTCACTCAGCATCGAGATCATGCTCAGCGCCGAGTCGGGCGTGTGGGTGACGCCGATCACATGGGCCAGTTCCACGATCAGCCGGGCGACAAGCTCGTCCTCTTTGATCTCCATCGTCTCGGCAATCCGCGGGATCAGCTGGTCGATCAGCGTCTCGACAAGTTTTTCGGTGCGCGCATGCGGATCATCGGGCGGGTTCTGGATCAGAAACTCGATCTTGCAATCTCTGGCCATAAAGAGTGTCTCCTCTGGCTAATCCCAATTCCGTCAGACTGGGATGATTCTCCCGAGACTAAAACCCCTAAATGCAAAGGTTCGATGACAGGCTAGATCAGGCCGCGGGGGTTGTCCATGTCGGATCAACAGCGACACCGGCGGCTATGCCTGCCAGGATATCGGCGAGATCGACCTTGCTGTCCCGGTTGGCATCCCATTGGCTCATGACGCCGGAGGGGGTGAGGGCGGCGTCGGATGGCGGGGTGATTGCAAAACCAGCTTGCACATCATCTAGCGTGAAATAGCCCTTGTTGGCGGTATCAAAGCGCGCCAGATAGGATTTGGCCTGTTCGCGCAAGCCGGTGACGATCTCGTCCTGCCCGATCTGCCCATCCTGATTGCTGTCCCATCCGGCAATGACGCGGGCGGCATCGGGGATCGAGGGCATGGAAATCACCACGCCATCGAGGCTTGCGGTGCTGATAAAGCCCTGATTTGTCGGGTCGAGCTGGGCCATGAACTGGTTGGCAAGGCCGCTTAACTCGATTCCGCTGGTCAATTCGGACAGCGAGACCTCGCCGTCATTGGATTGATCCCACGTGGCAATGGTGCCGGCGGCGTCATCGGGATTGCCCAATTGGGCATTGGCGCGATAGGCGGCCGCCACGTCGGCCTGGGTGATAAAGCCCTTCCTGGCGGTATCGAATGTATCGAGTGTCGCCTGTGCCTTGGCCAGCGCATCCTGATAGATGGTCGAAGCCGTCACCGGCGCGCTTTGGTTGACGGCAATATAGCCGGACATGCCGGAGACAATATCGGACAGCTGTACATGGCCGTCGCTGTTGGTGTCCCAATAGGTCACAACGCCTTTGGCGGTCAGCCCGCCATTGGTATCGGGATGGGCATCGAGCACGGACTGGATATCGGCCTGATCGAAATAGCCTTTCGCGCTGCTGTCATATTGCGCCATGATTCCTTTGGCGTCTTTCAGGATGCCTGCATTGATCTCGTCGGCCGACAGCGAACCATCGCCGCTTGTGTCCCAGCTTTTCAGCGTGGCCAGATCATAGGGCAGCGCGGCGGTGTTGTGGCTGTCCATCGCATTGATGCTGACAGAGCCGGTGCTTTGCGGATCCAGAATGGCCAGGATTTGCTTGGTGACCTGATGGGCCGACTGGTTGACCACCAGTTCATCCAGCGTCACATGGCCGTCATTGTCCACATCCCATGCCGCAAGCCGGTCAATCGCCGAGCCGACATCGCCCAGCGACGGATTTTTGATGAAGGCATTGGCGATATCGCCAAGTTCGATAAAGCCTTTGCCGGTCACATCGAAGGTCGCCATGATCTGTTTGGCGGTATCGGTGGCAGCCGCCAGCGTGGCAGCGGCCATTTTGATCTGTTCGCTTGGCGGCGTGTCAGGTTCGGTGGGCGTCACGGGCAGGGCCGAAGGCGGCAGGCCTTTGAGCGAGAACACCGTCATCGCCAAAGCCTCGTGGGAGGTGACTTTGCCGTCGCCGTTCACATCCCACTGCTTGAGCACATCATCGGCGGTCTGTGTCGGGGTGGGGGAAGGATTGGCCGCCATTGCGGCTTTGATGTCGGCAAGATCGAAATAGTTTTTGCCATTCTTGTCATAGGTTTTGATAAGTCCCTGCGCCATTTGCAGGACACCGGTCACCACATCCTGCTGGCTGAGCCAGCCATCCTTGTTGCTGTCCCATGCACTGATCTGTTCCATTGCAAAAGGCAGATCGGTGCGGGTGTCGGCTTTGAGGGCGGCAACGGAAATCGCGCCCTGACCGGACGGATCAAGCAGGGTCGACAACTGTTCGGAAATTTTGAGGGCGAAATTATTGACAGTCAATTCGTTGAAATTGGTCTGGCCGTCACCATTCAGATCAAGGCTCTTGAAGGCATCGGCCGCGCCTGCCGCATCGCCTTTGCTCGGGTCGGCGGTCCAGACGGCGGCAATATCGGCTTCTGTGACATAGCCTTTTCCGGCCTTGTCATAGGTATCGAGCGCAGTCTGGGCATCAGTCTGCGCTTGCTTGAGAATGGCCAGCGCATCTTTGTTGTTGGGCGTCAGATCGCTTTCCGGCGTGGTACCGGTCAGTGCCGTCATAAATTCGGCATGGGTGATACGGCCCGAATGGTCCGTATCCATGGTATTAAACGTATTGGCGGCTTTCATCATCGTGCCGACATAATCGGCGATGAAGACGCTGCGCTGTGTCAGCGCAAAAACTGTGGGCTGCACCGATGGATAGCTGGTCTGCTGCAGCATCGAATTGTCGGCATGCTGGCTTTCCTGCTGGGCGGCCATGCCGGCATAAAGCGTATTGAAATCGGCCTGCAGCAGATAGCCGCGGCCGGAACTGTCGATGGTCGAAAACAGGCTTTCGGCTTTTTTGGCAGCCGCCGTCGTTGTCGATCCCGCGGGGGAACCAACCAGATTGGTCGTGGTCGTTGTGGACGTGGTCGTCGCCACTCAACAATCCCTTGCCGAAACCCTTAATCCGCAGCCCTTGCAACACCGCAGGCTTTCATCGGGCAACTAGCAAGTTTCGGGCCGTTTTCATTCTTTTAACACCCGTGAGGCAAAATAAGCCTTCCCGCTGGTTAGGGAGACGACAACAGGATCGGATGACGCGGGCGATGCAGTACAGAGCCGATATTGACGGGCTGAGATCGCTGGCGATTGTGCCGATTGTGCTGTTTCATGCCGGTTTTTCGCTGTTTTCCGGCGGTTTTGTCGGTGTCGATATCTTTTTCGTGATTTCGGGCTATCTGATCACCTCGATCATTGCCAAAGAGATCGGCGGCGGGCAATTTGATCTGTGGCGGTTTTACGAACGGCGGATCAGACGGATTTTCCCCGCGCTGATCGTGATGCTGCTTGTTTGCAGCGTGGCGGGATGGGTGTTGCTGTTCCCGCTCGATTTGCAGGCCTTTGGCGAAAGTCTGGTGGCCTCGACCGGATTTGTCGCCAATATCAGTTTCTGGCTGAAAAGCGGCTATTTCGATACGTCATCCGATCTCAAACCCTTGCTGCATACATGGTCGCTGGCGGTGGAGGAGCAGTTTTATCTGTTCTTCCCGCTGGTTCTCATGCTCGCGAACCGTAAAAACCGCGATCCGCGTCTGATCGTGTGGATCATCCTTTTGCTGTCTTTCGCCCTGAGCCTCTTCGGCGTCAGCCGCAATCCCGATGCGACATTCTATCTGATCCCGACCCGTGCATGGGAATTGCTGATCGGTTCGGTGCTCGCGCTCAATGCCGTGCCCGCGATCAAGAACCACACGGTGCGGGAGATGTTGGCAGCGTTGGGGCTGGGGCTGATCCTCGTGCCGGTGCTTGTTTACAACAGTCAAACCCCGTTTCCGGGTCTGTCGGCTTTGTGGCCCTGTCTGGGCACGGCCCTGATCATCTGGACGGGCGGGACGCAACTGTCCCCCACACGGGTCGCCCGCTTGTTGATGTTGCGGCCTGTGGTGCTGATCGGGCTGATGTCCTATTCGCTCTATCTCTGGCATTGGCCGATCATGGTGTTCAGCCATCACTGGATGCTTGATAAGCCGGATTTGGCAGGCAAGCTCCTGCTGGTTCTGGCTTCGGTGCTGGTGGCCTATGCCTCGTTCGAACTGGTGGAAAAACCGGCGCGCCGCCATGCGCTCGGCCTGTCGCGCATCAAAATTTTCGGGCTGGCGGGCGGTGCGGCACTTCTGTGTATCGGGATCGGAGGTCTGTTCTGGCACAACGGCTTTGTCAGCCGCTATCCCGCCGCCTTGCAAAGCCTGTTGCGGATCCACGAGCAGCAAACCAAGGGCTTTATCGGTCTGCAAGCCACCGTGGGCGGGCAAAAGCGCGAAGGCCTGCCAGACGGCGGTTTCGTGGTCGGCGCGGCAGGACAACAGCCGCAGATTGCCGTCTGGGGCGATTCCCATGTCGGCGCGATCCTGAACGGGGTGGTCGGGGCGGCTCAGCCCGACAAGGTTCCGGCAATCAGCGTGTTTGCGCTGGGCGGGTGCCGTCCGGTTGCCGATGTCTATCTGGCCTATGAGGCGAGCACGGCCTGCCATGACCACAATCAGGCGGTGCTGGCCTATCTGCTGAAGGGGCCGGAACGCAAGGTGGTGCTGGTGTCTCGCTGGCCGATTGCGCTGTTCGGCGATGTGCGCGCGACAGGCAAAGGCGACGGGCTGGGCTCGCTGGCTTTGCGACCCGCCACTTCTCTGGACGAGGCACAGGCCATCGGGGCCTTCTCGTTGCATTTGGGCCGCACCATTGATGCTTTGACGCAAGCGGGTAAAGAGGTGGTGGTGGTTGAAACCATCATCGATCTGCCACAAGACGTGCCGCATCTGGTGTTCAAAACCCTGTTGCACGATCCCGCGACTGCGCAGATTTCAAAGGATATTTCGGCCTATCGCGAGCGGTTTCTGGGCGTGGAACAGGTGTTTGACCGGATGCAGGCCCGCCACCGTTTCGAGCGGATCAGGCTGCGTGACGGTTTATGCGAGCAGTGGCAATGCCTGCTCTACCGGCGGGAGACAGGGCAGAAAACCGGACAGGTGCTCTATACCGACAACAACCATCTGAGCACATCGGGCAGCGCGCTGCTGGCCCCCTTGTTTCGCGGCGTCTTGCCTTAAGCCGGGCTATCGGGTTTGCGATGGCCCGATACTTCCGCGCCGGCATGTTGCGGCAGTGACCAGTGAAACAGCAGGGAGCTGGCAATCACCAGACTGATCAGACCGAAGGCGATATGAAAATCGCCCACCGACAGGCTGTTGTCGCCATGGATGGCGCGCAGGCTTTCCAGAATCAGGGCGGCGAGCGCGACACCGACCGAGCCCGACACCTGTTGCACCACGCTGGCAAAGCTCGATGCGCCGCTGAGCTCCTCTTGCGAGACTTCGGCAAAGGCGATGGCATTGAGGCAGGTGAATTGCAGCGAGCGGAAAAACCCACCGACAAACAGCGCGATAAAAATCAGCACATGCGAGGTCTGGGCGGTAAACAGCGCGATCAGCGCGAAGAACACCGCACTCAGCAAGGAATTGACCATCAAAATGGTGCGAAAGCCGAACCGCTTCAAAATGCGCGGGGCGGTTATTTTCATCAGCAAGGCACCGATCGCCGAGGCGAAAGTCAGCAAGCCCGTTTCAAACGCCGTCAGCCCGAAGCCGACTTGCAGCATCAATGGCAGCAGAAACGGGATCGACCCCGAACCGATGCGGAACCACAAGCCGCCCACCATGCTGGTTCGGAAGGTCGGATAGTTCATCAAAGACAGATCGAGAATCGGCGTGCTGATCTGTCGCGCATGGCGGATATAGGCCCAGATCAGCAAAGCGCCGAAGGCAATGAAACCGCAGGCCGCAGGCAGGGGCAAGACCTCGACACCCAGTACGGTAAAGCCGCCGACCAGAAAGGCCAGCCCGCCGCCCGACAGGAAAAAACCCTTCAGATCAAGCGGGCTTGTGCGTTCCAGCTTGATGTCTGGCACATAGATCCAGGCCAGCACCAGCCCGATCAGGCCGATCGGCACATTGACAAAGAAAATCCAGCGCCATTGCCAGAAGGTCGTGATGAAGCCGCCGATCACCGGACCGATCACCGGACCGATCAAAGCAGGCAGTGTCAGATAGGACAGGGCCGTCACCAATTGGTGCTTGGGCACCGAGCGCACCAGCACCAACCGTCCCACCGGCATCATCATCGCCCCGCCGATGCCTTGCAGAAAGCGGGCGGCGACAAAACCCGCCAGACTGCTGGTAAAGGCACAGCACAGCGAGGCCACGGTAAACACCGTAATGGCGACACAAAACACTTTTCGCGCGCCGAACCTGTCGGCCACCCAGCCACTGACCGGAATAAAAATCGCCAGCGACAGCAGGTAGGAGGTGAAGGTCAGTTTCAGGATGATCGGATCGACATTCAAATCGACGGCAATGGCGGGCAGCGAGGTGGCCAGCACAGTGCCGTCGATGTTTTCGAGAAACAGGGCGCTGGCAATCACCAAGGGCAGGATCATGCCGCTGGGCACCCAGCCTTGACGATTATCGGACACGTTGGCCACCCTGTTACCTGCTTTTGTCAGGCGATACCCTAGAAGGGGCGGTCTTGACTGTCTATTGCAGAAACAGACGGGCAGGCCCTGCCGTAATGCAGGCGAACAGATCCTGCCGGAATGAAAGCGATCAGCCCATTGTGGCGCAATAGACCAATTTGGCCTTCTTCTTCAAAAGCGGGGTCAGAATGCTGCTGTGGGAGACAAAGTGATCGATGTCTTCAGCGCCGGTAATATCGAGCATGGTCGCAAAGCTTTCGGCCAGTATCTGATCCCCGGGCGAAAGCTGGTCTGCCAGAGCCTCGCAATAGCCGCGTGCCGCCAGATTGCCCGACGCGCTGGCAATACGGTAGCAGGCCACCGCGCGGGCCCTGTCGGCCGGAATGGCCTCGCTGCCAGACACGGCTTGCGCGCCCTGCTCATAGAGCATCCCCAAACTGAATTGCGCCAGAGCATTGCCTTGCAGCGATGATTTTTTATAAAGCGAGAAGGCGGCCTCGATATTTTGCGTCACGCCTTGGCCGCTCTCGAACATCATGGCCAGAAACAGTTGTGCATCGGCATTGCCCTGATCCGCAGCCAGAAGAAAATAATGCGCGGCTTCAAGATAATTCACCTCGACATGCCGCCCTTTGTAATATTTAAGCCCCAGAATACACTGGGCATCTGCATTGCCGTGGTCTGCTGCCTTGCGATACCAGCTCAGTGCCCTGCCCGGATCGCGTACTGTCTCGTCGCCATGGTCATAGATCAGGGCGAGCTTGAGTTGGGCCTGAATATTGCCCACTTCGGCCAAAATCTGCCAGTTCCAGACCACATTGTCGGGGCTGTGCTGTTCGGTGTCGTGATAGGATTCTCGTGTCATCGGCTTCACTCTTGCTCAAAGAGGGCGACAAGTTTGAATTTCCAGCTTCACTATTTCATACCGGCGATACATCATGACCGACTATCAATGCCTGAATTTTGGTCTTTTCAAGGCATTCATGTGATCAATCCTCGGGATAATAACGGTCAATGCTTTAAAAAGATTAATCGGGGCTTTTTCGCGTGTCAGCCATGCATAGGAAGCCATCTTGTCAGACCTGATCGGGTCATGTCTTATGCATGACCTCAATTTCTTGATCCGATCTGCTCATAAAAAGACGTGTCTATGACTGATTTCCGTTTCACCTGTCTGGGTACGGGCTGTCCCGTGGCCACAATGTCGCGTCTGGGGCCGGCCCATCTGGTGCAGGTGGCGGGGCGCACGATTTTGATCGATTGCGGATCGGGCGTCAGCCAGCAACTGGTGGCGGCAGGCACGCGCGGGGCCGATGTCGATCTGTTGATCGTGACGCATTACCATTCCGATCACCTGATCGATTTCTGGCAGTTGGTTGTCTCGAGCTGGCATCAGGGGCGGCAGCGACCCTGGCGGGTCATGGCGCCCCGACCCGCCATCAACCACATGCAAAAGCAGATCGAAGCCTTTGCCGACGAGGTGCATCTGCGCATCCTGCACGAGCAAAGACCCTCGGCGGACGGTTTGAAGGTGCATTTTGCCGAATTGGTCGAAGGTCCGGTTATCTTCCCGTCCGATCAGGAGGACGCGCATCTGTCCATTCAGGCCTTCGAGGTTGATCATCGTCCTGTTATGCCTGCCTTTGGCTTGCGCTTTCATGCCTATGACCGCGTGCTGGTGTTTTCCGGCGATACCGCCCCCTGTCCGGCTTTGAGCAAAGCGGCGGTGGGGGCCGATCTGCTGGTGCAGGAGGTGTTTGTCTCGCGTGACATGCCGGTGACGGCAGGGGTGCGCTCGGCCGCAACCGTAGGCGCGGTGCAATCCTATCACTGCACGCCCGATCAGGTCGCCCGTATCGCCAATGAGGGGATGGCGGGGGCCTTGTTGCTGACCCATATCGTGCCGCCCGCCACCGACCAAAGCGCGCTGATCCGCGAGATCCGCCAGATTTATGACGGTCCGGTGATGGTCGGCGAGGATCTGATGCAGATCGACCTGATCCACAAGATCATGCGCTGCGGCCGTGCCACAATCGGCTTTTGAAACCACAAAAAACATCAAAGGGAAGAGACCATGACCGAGACGAAGAAACCACCCCGTTTTCCGCAACTCGTGCTGGATGAATTGCGTCCCGAACAGCGCGTGGTGGCCGACCAGATCATGAAAGTGTCCAGCGTCAGCATTGGCGGACCATATAATTCGATGCTGCGTTCGCCGGTTTTTGCCCAGCGGATGATCGATCTGCTCGATTACCTGCGCTGGAACTCCTCGCTCGATATGCGGTTGAGCGAATTTGCGATTTTGATCCAGGGCAAGCTGTGGCGGTCTCAGGTGGAATGGTATGCCCATTTCCCGATCGCGCTGAAAGCCGGATTGCCGGAAAGCGTCGCGCTTGATCTCAAAGCCGGCCGTCGTCCCGCCGACATGAAGCCCGACGAGGCGGTGGTCTATGATTTCTGCATGGAACTATGCCACGACCACAAGGTCTCCGATGCCCGTTTTGCCGAGGCCAAACAGATTTTGGGCGAACAGCAAGTGGTTGATCTGGTCGCCGTCACCGGAACCTATGTGACTTTGGCCATGCTGTTGTCGGTTTCCGAAGCCACTGTACCCGAAGGCAAGGAAGAGCCTTTCAAACCGGGTGATTGACCCTATTTGACCGGGACACATTCCCCTACAGAGCGCGACTTGGCTTCCGAGGTGGTGCCTTTGGGGCATAAAACGGGGAAGGTCGCGCCGCCGGGTACATAGGTTCCGGGACGGGCAGGCTTGCAGGCATTTCCCGATGGGTAAAAGCCCGGCTCGCATCTGAGCAGTTTTGCGCCGGTCAGGCCCGGCACCGGCCCTTCCTTCTCGTCCTTCTTCTTGGCAGGGGGAGGAGGCGGCGCGCTGGCCATGGTTGTGCCCGCATAAAGCATCAGCACGATACTGCATAAAACGGTGCGAATGACTGGGCGCATGGTTTTTTCGTGGTTGGTTTGTGAAAAACTGACCCCAGCAGACCAAAATCGGGGACAAGTTTCAAGTGGTTTTTGCAACCATCGGTCGGGATGTGCCGGACCCTGAAACCTGTTACAGCGCGATCATCAATTTGCCGTGATTGCCGCCGCTATAGAGCAGCGACAGGGCGTGCGGGGCCTGCTCCATGCCTTGCAGGACATGGGTATCGTAAACCAGCGTGCCATCGAGTGCCATGCGGGCCATGTCATCGGCGGCTCGGGCATAGCGGGCGCGGTGATCGAGCACGATAAAGCCGCTCCATGTCAGGCGCCGCGTCATGATTTCGCGCTCGTTGCGCGGACCGGTCGGGGTGGGTGACCATGACCCGATCGAGGCGGTGCCGCATTGCACGATCCGCCCTGCCACATTCATCTGCCGCAACACCGTATCGAGAATCGATCCGCCGGTATTGTCGAAATAGACATCGACCCCCTTTGCCGCGACGGCGTGCAGGGCCGTAGCGAGATCGGCGGTCTTGTAATTGATGGCCTGATCATAGCCGTATCGGGCGATGCACCGCGCAACTTTCTCGTCGCTGCCTGTCAGGCCGATGGTGTGGCAGCCCATGCTTTTGCCCAATTGTCCGACAAAACTGCCAACCGATCCGGCGGCCGTCGACACAACCAGCGTATCACCCGCCTGCGGGCGACCGCACAAAGTGAGCGCCAGATAGGCCGTGATGCCGCTGATGCCGAACAGCGCCAGTTGCGCCTCCAAAGGCAGCGGATGCCGGATCGTGACAATGATCTGCTCGGGCGTGGCCACCGCATAATCCTGCCAGCCGAAAAAGCCGTAAAGGCAATCCCCTGCCTGATAGTCGGGGCAGTTGCTTTGCACCACCACGCCAATCGCCAAAGCACGCATGGGAGAGCCCAGCGCGACAGGACTGGCATAATTGGCTTCCGCCGAGGCCCAGCCCCGTTGGGCCGGATCGACCGACAGCAGCAGGTTGCGGATCAGCATCTCGCCCTTGCCCGGGCTTGGAACGGCTTGCTCGGACAGCGCGAAATCATCCGCCAGCGGCACGCCATTCGGACGGCGCACCAGTTGCACCTGCCGGTTGCAGGATGGCAAATCATAAGACGGCAATTGAACTGTCACGTTGTGCTCCTCCGGGCAAGTTGCCGCAGCATAACGCGATTTGCACGGCTTCAAACAGAAAAGCGTCTCATATAAAAAAACCCGAAACGGCGGGACCGCTTCGGGTTGTGTCTTTCGGTGACTTTGCCGATCCATACAGGTCCGGCAAGTACTCAGGAGGCTTTGGAGCCTTTTTTGCGGCCTGCATTGGCCTGACGCTTCTGGCCGAGGCCCATCGCGAGTGCCAGATTGCTGCGGGCTGCGGCATAATTCGGTGCGACCATCGGATAGTCGGAAGGCAGACCCCATTTGGCGCGGTATTCTTCAGGGCTCATTTCATACTTGGTGCGCAGGTGGCGCTTCAGAGACTTGAACTTTTTGCCGTCTTCGAGGCAGATGATGTAGTCGGGAGTGACCGACTTCTTCACCGAAACAGCGGGTTCCTGATTCTTCACTTCTTCAACCACGGGTTGACCCAGCGAGGTCAGTGCCGAATGGACGTTATGAATGAGATGAGCCAATTCGGATGCTGGTACAGAGTTGTGCGCGACATAGCTGGCCACAATTTCAGCAGCCAATTCGACGATATCCGACTGGTAATGATTGTTATCGGTGTCCATTTTTTTCTCCAAACTATTCAATATGACCAGTGCCGAAGCACTCAATATACTGCACATAATCTCTTTTGATTGATTAATCAATAAAACTGTTATGAATTTTTCAAAAAATAAGGTTAGGAAATATTTTTTAGATCAAAATTTCTGTAAAAAATACGGTTTTTCATATATTTATCATAGGATCTGGTGG
>CAIYZJ010000183.1 GCA_903930675.1 uncultured Hyphomicrobiales bacterium | reverse complement strand
GCCTCGCGCATTGCCGATCTGGCACCGGGTGATCTCGATCATGTGTTTTTCTGCAATTCCGGTTCGGAATCGATCGATACCGCGCTGAAAATCGCGCTCGCTTACTGGAACATTCAGGGACAGGGCCAGAAAACCCGCCTGATCGGCCGCGAGCGCGGCTATCACGGGGTCGGCTTCGGCGGCATTTCGGTCGGCGGCATTGTCGCCAACCGCAAATTCTTCGGCACCCTGCTGGCAGGCGTCGACCATCTGCCGCACACCTATAACCGGGCCGAGCAGGCCTTTACCAAGGGCGAACCCGAATGGGGTGCGCATCTGGCCGACGATCTGGAACGGATCGTCGCGCTCCATGACGCCTCCACCATTGCCGCCGTGGTTGTCGAGCCGATGGCAGGCTCGACCGGCGTGCTGCCACCGCCCAAAGGCTACCTGAAGCGGTTGCGCGAGATTTGCACCAAATACAACATTTTGCTGATTTTCGACGAAGTGATCACCGGTTTCGGCCGTTTGGGCACCCCGTTTGCCGCCGAGCGTTATGGCGTGATCCCCGACATGATCACCTTCGCCAAAGGCGTCAATTCCGGCACCGTCCCGATGGGCGGCGTCATTGCCCGCAAGGGAGTTTATGATGCCTTCATGAAGGGTCCGGAGCATGTGATCGAACTGTTCCACGGTTACACCTATTCGGCCCATCCGCTGGCCTGCGCCGCCGCTTTGGCCACACTGGATGTCTATCGCGACGAAAAACTGTTCGAGCGCACCAAAGAGATCGAGCCGCGCTGGATGGATGCGATCATGACGCTGAAAGGCCTGCCGAATGTGCTCGACATCCGCACCATCGGTCTGGTTGCCGCGATTGATCTGGCCTCGATCCCCGATGCCTTCGGCAAGCGCGCCTTCAACGCGATGGACAAGGCCTTCCAGGAACACGGCATGATGATCCGCTCGACCGGCGACACGCTGGCCGTCACCCCGCCGCTGATTATCTCGGATGCGCAAATTGACGAATTGATCGACAAATTGCGCAAAACCATCCTCAGCGTAGCCTAAGCGCGGGCTAAACATCACAAAGGGTGGCTGGCCACGGGTCATGCCACCCTTTTTTATGGCTTTGGAAAGCTCGCGACTTGCCGCATGCGTCTGCCTGCGCTACCACCCGTGTCACACATACAGGATCACGCGCATGAGCACCGACACAACGTCCGACAAACCGAAATTCCTGCCCGATGCCAAATTGCCGCGCGGCTTTGGTGACCGCGATGCGCTGGATGTGGCGGCGACCGAACGGATGCTGGCCAAAATCCGCGAGACCTATGTGCTTTACGGTTTCGATGTGCTGGAAACGCCTTTTATCGAATTTACCGAGGCGCTGGGCAAATTCCTGCCCGACCTCGACCGGCCCAATGAAGGCGTGTTCTCCTTCAAGGATGACGACGACCAGTGGCTGTCGCTGCGCTATGACCTGACCGCACCGCTGGCCCGCCATGTTGCCGAGAATTTCGACAAATTGCCAAAGCCCTTCCGCTCGATGCGGTCTGGCTGGGTGTTTCGCAACGAAAAGCCGGGTCCGGGCCGCTTCCGCCAATTCATGCAATGCGATGCCGATATTGTCGGCGCGGGCTCTGTCGCTGCCGATGCCGAAATGGCGATGCTGATGGCCGATACGCTGGAAGCCGTCGGCATTGCGCGCGGCGATTACCAGATCAAGGTCAACAACCGCAAAGTGCTTGACGGCGTGATGGAAGCGATCGGGCTGGCCGGTGATGACAATGCCGGAAAGCGGTTGACCGTGCTGCGCGCCATCGACAAGCTCGACAAATTCCCCGCTGACGAAATCCGCAAATTGCTGGGTCCCGGCCGCAAGGATGAAAGCGGCGATTTCACCAAAGGCGCGGGACTGGATGCGGACGCGATCGAACGCGTCATCCAGTTTACCGGTTGGGGCGATCAAGGCGCGGGCGCGCAAAGCCCTGTCGGCAATATAGCCCTGACGCTCGCCAATTTCAGATCGGCGGTGGCAGGCTCCGAGCGCGGCGAACAGGGCTGTCAGGAACTGGCCGATATGGCCGCTTTGTTCGGGGCGGCAGGCTATGACACCTCGCGCATCGTCATCGACCCTTCTGTTGTGCGGGGGTTGGAATATTATACCGGTCCGGTGTTCGAGGCCGAACTGACCTTTGCGGTCAAGGGCGACGATGGCCGTCCGGTCCGGTTTGGTTCTGTCGCAGGCGGTGGCCGCTATGACGGGTTGGTCTCGCGCTTTCGGGGCGAGCCTGTGCCGGCCACCGGATTTTCCATCGGCGTTTCGCGCCTGCTCGCCGCCTTGCGGCTGTTGGGCAAGATCGATGACCAGGCTGCGACCGCCCCCGTGGTGGTGCTGGTGATGGATCGCGACCAGATTGCCCATTACCAGCGTCTGGTCACCATGCTGCGTCAGGACGGCTTGCGGGCCGAATTGTATCTGGGCGATTCCGGCATGAAAGCGCAGATGAAATATGCCGACCGGCGCGGCGCGCGCTGCGTGGTGATTCAAGGCTCGGATGAACGCGCGCGCGGCGAGGTTCTGATCAAGGATCTGGTGCTCGGCGCCACACTCTCGTCGGCCCCTGATCGCGAAGCCTATCTGAAAGCGCAAGCCGAAGCGCAATTCGCTGTGGCCGAAACCGCCATGCTGGACGGCGTGCGCAAGGTCTTGGCGCGGGGCTGACAAAAAAATGGCAGGGAAATCCCTGCCATTCTTTATGACCCCGAAATCCGGTCGGCTGTTGCCTCCGACTGATCACACCACTTCACGCGCCAGTTTGGAGCCGGGCCAGAGTTTGGCGCGGGCGCGGTCGTATTGGGGCGGGCGCGGCAGGTCGACACCGAGTACATCGGCGGCATGCCAACCCCAGCGCGGATTGTCGAGAATACCGCGACCCAGTGCGATCTGGTCGGCATCGCCGGCTTGCAAAATCTCTTCGGCCTGATGCGGCGTCACGATCATGCCGACAGCGCGGGTGACAATGCCGGTCTGCTTTTTGATCTCGCGGGCGAACGGCACCTGATAGCCGGGGCCGACCGTGATGCGGGCTTTGGGATCAAGCCCGCCCGAGGACACACAGGCATAATCGACGCCCAAAGCCTTGAGCTTCCTGGTCAGATCGACCGCATCATCGATGGTCAGACCGCCTTCGACCCAATCGGAACCGACGATACGGGCCCCGACAGCGACATGCGCAGGGGCGGCAGCACGCACGGCACGGGCCACTTCAAGTGCGAAATTCTGGCGGTTTTCAGCCGAACCACCCCATTTGTCGTTGCGCTGGTTGGTCAGAGGCGACAGGAACTGGTGGACCAGATAGCCATGCGTCATGTGGATTTCGATGACGGTGATCCCGACACGCACGGCGCGCACGGTTGCATCGGCAAAGGCCTGAATGATGCGGGCAATGCCCTTGTCGTCGAGCACTTCGGGAATGGGCCAGCCATCATTGAAGGGGATAGCAGCGGAAGATTCGGTCTGCCACGGATCATCGCCTTCACGGCAAGCCGAACCATCTTCCCAAGGCCGGCGCGAGGAGGCTTTGCGACCGGCATGGCCCAGCTGGATCCCGAAGACGGTACCAGGCAAAGCCACCGCTTTGGCCGAATGCAGCGTGCGGAACATTTCGCGCTCGTTGAGATCGTTATAGAGGCCAACGCAGCCATGGGTGATACGGCCGGTGCGCTCGACGCCAGTGGCCTCGATCATCACAAGACCGGAACCGGACATGGCCATATTCATCCAATGTTGCAGATGCCATTCATTGACGGTGCCGTCCGATGCCGAATATTGGCACATCGGCGCAACGGCGATGCGGTTGGGCACGGTAACAGCACCGATCTTGAGCGGAGAAAACAAAAGAGGAGACATGCAAAACCCCATTTTAAACGATCGTACCGGAGGGATACGATGGACACGGACAATCATTCCAGACCTGATACCAAAAGAGCCAAAGGATCGAGCATGATTCTCCTCTCATCCATAAGACCAAAATCCTTTCGCGCCAAGCGGGCCGGCGCATAGCTCACACGCGATCCAAGCCTACATGCGGCAAGACTTGAACAATGATCTTTGCCCCCCAAAACTGCTTCCCGGAACAACTGCCAGACCGACCCGAACCTCTTTGACGAATTTAAGCATGAATTATCGAGCGTGATGCATGAATTAGGCTTGCCCTTGCAGCTTGGTCGGGCGAGTTTCATGACAGTTTGACGATGATTCTCTGCAAATGCTGCTGGTCGGCTTTTTAGCCATTCCAGCCAACCAACCATCGAGGGCTTTATGAGCGATACACAACCGCAGGTTTTGGTGATCAAACAGTTTCTCGATGAAAGCATCGATGCCTTTGAGTTGCGGATCAAGCACGCACGGGATGGCAGTGCCCAAGCCCCCGACCCGAACGCCGCACCGCTGATCATTTACAGCGTGCCGCTGTCGCTTCCCGCCGTTGAACACACCACCGCCTTTGCATAAGACGACGACCGGCACTTGCAGCTTGTCTCTCGATGACATGTCCCGCAGAGTGCGGTGCACAAGCCAAAATGCATCCAGCACGTGACACGACGGTTTAGACACGAGAGACAAGCCATGCCGCATGATCTTGACAATCCCTCCAATACCGCCCCTTCACGCCCCGGCCTTTTGTTGAAAAAGCTGGCGACGGTTGCCCTGATCGGCGCGTTGTTGGCGGCAGGTGCGGCCTATCAACTCGCGGACAAGGGTCTGTGGGGGCTGGCCTTTGCCGGATTATTGGCCGGCATCGCCACATGGCAGGCCGCGGGCATTTCAAAATTCCTGCGGATTTTTTCCGGCCTGTTTGCAGTCGAATATGCATCATTTACGACGATCATCGTGCTGGGCCGTCTCAATTTATGGCCCGAGGCCTTGGCTGCGGCAATGCCGCCGCTCAGTCTGGCGGCCAGTGTCGCGGTGTTTGCCATTCTGATCTATGCGATCTCGTTCATTCCGGTCATCAAATCGGTCACCACCATTTCGGATCGTTATTTCGACCATGCCGGAACAACGCAAGTCACCGTCTGGCCGTTCAAACAGGCCCGCATCGACGAGCGTTTGCTGGCGACGCTGATGATCATTTTCCTGATTGTCGTCAATCAGGCACAGGTCGGCATTTCGGTGCGGCTATCCTTCTTCAACCGTGACTGGTTCAACGCGATCCAGAACAAGGATTCCGAAGCCTTCTGGTCGCTGCTCTACACTGTATTTCTATTCTGGGCGGCAATTTATATTGCCAGTGCCATCATCGAATATCTGGTGCAATCCAGCCTGATGATCCGCTGGCGGCGCTGGCTGACCGATCAGTATATTTCCTCGTGGATGGGTGACGGCACCCATTACCGCATGGCACTGATGGGGCAGGATGCCGACAATCCGGACCAGCGTATTGCCGATGATGTCGGCTCTTTCATCAACCGCACCTATGATTTTTCGATTTCGATGCTGGCGCAACTGAGCTCGCTGGTCTCCTTCTCGATCATTTTGTGGCAGTTGTCAGATCAGTTCACAGTGCCGGGCACCGATATTGTCGTGCCGGGCTTCCTGTTCTGGGTCGCCTTGCTCTATGCGGCCTTTGGGACATTCGTGACCCATATGATCGGCAGAAAGCTGGTCAAACTGGATTTTGACCAGCAACGCTACGAGGCCGATTTCCGTTTCTCGCTGGCGCGTTTGCGTGAATATACCGAACAGATTGCCCTGCTGAACGGCGAGAGAACCGAAAAATCAGCGCTGATGCAGCGGTTTTCCGAAGTCATCCGCAATTTCTTCGGCATCGTCGCCCTGCGCAAGCGCATGATGATGTTTACCGCCAGCTATGGCCAGATCAGCCCGATCATCCCCTATGTGGTGGCCGCGCCCTTCTATTTCGCGGGCAAGGTGCAATTGGGCGCGATGACGCAGACCGCCGGTGCCTTCGGGCGGGTGGAAGGGGCTTTGAGCTATTTCATCAATGCCTATACCTCGCTGGCCGCCTATGTCGCGATCCTCCAGCGTCTGACCACATTCGACCGCTCGATTGATGAGGCCAAAAAGCTGGGTTATGAGCCAGAAACCATCATCCGCGAGCAGACGGGTGATCACGGCGCGCTGGAATTGCAGCATCTCTCCCTGACCCTGCCCAATGGCAAGCCCTTGCTGTCGGCGGATCATTTGTTCCACCCCGGCCAATCGATCCTGATCAGCGGGCCGTCGGGCTCGGGCAAATCCACCTTGCTGCGTGCTTTGGCAGGCCTGTGGCCCTATGGATCGGGGCGTTTGCGCACGCCCTCCACCCAGACCATGATGCTGGTGCCGCAACGCCCCTATCTTCCGATTGCCAGCCTGCGCATGGCCGTCTCCTATCCGGCAAATGAACAAGCCTATTCAAAGGACGACGTGGCCCGCGCCCTTGAAGCGGTTGGCCTGTCGGCCCTGATTGGCGGGATGGACGAGGAGCATGTCTGGTCGCAACGCCTGTCGGGCGGCGAGCAGCAACGGCTTGCGCTGGCACGCGCTTTATTGGCCAAGCCGGCATGGTTGTTTCTGGACGAGGCGACAGCTTCGCTTGATGAAGCGGGTGAAGCCCGCCTCTACACCATGCTGAAACAACAATTGCCGCAGACAACGCTGATTTCAATCGGCCACCGCTCGACCCTGCTGGCCTTCCACGATGTCAAATTGACTCTGGAACCGACAGGGGAAGCCGGTATGCAGCTGAAATCGGCCCCGACATCCTGAACGCGATCAGCAAGCGGTCGACACGTCCGGATATCAAAAAGTCCGTTCAAACACCAATTTGCCGTTCTGTCCGGCAATAACCAGTTTGCCCGGCTCGGTATCCCATTGCTGGGCGGTGCGGAGAGCGAGCAGGAAAGCTTTTTCGACATCCATCGTCGCCTTGGGACACTCGCGCTGTGTCAAGGCAATAGGGCCCACGGCAAAGGCCTGTTGCTGCAAGGGATAGGCGGTCGCAGAATAGGTGTTGCAGGCCCCGAAACCGCGCACGCGCAATGTCTCGTCAAGCGTTAAAGTCGGACGATCGGCCCGCTCGCCGGGGAATGGCTTGTCATTGAGGCTGACGGCAATCCACTGGGCATCGAAAGGGAATTTCTTGCGGGCCATGAAGACAGGCTGTGCGACAACCGCGCCTGCCAGCATCGTGCCTAGCACGAGCGTTCCCAAAGCGGCGGCTTTCAAACGAGGGGTCAAGCGCAAGGATCGTCTCCTGAAGTGGGCAACACATCTGCTGTCATGATAACGGCAAGCCTTACGGCCTGCAATGTTTCCGGTCGGGGCCTTATAGCACACACCCCGCTCACTGCGCGCCGTCGGAACCGATACGGGCGAACAATGTTTCAAGCAAGGAATTGGTGGGTCGGAACACATAATCCATCTGGCTGACAGCCACCCGCAATGCGCCTTGTGCCACCAGATATTCGCCGGCATCGAACAAAGCACTGACCGGACATTGCACGATAAACTGCGTGGGACTGTGTTGCGCGACCAGCGTGGCGGCAAAGCGGCCCGACAAGTCGTCAAGTACCGAAGGGATCGGCTGGGACAGGCTGACGCGGATCTCGCTATGGCTGCGCGCTTCTTCCTCGGCACTGATCCGCGTCAGAATGGATGCGGCGGC
>CAIYZJ010000182.1 GCA_903930675.1 uncultured Hyphomicrobiales bacterium | reverse complement strand
GCAAGGAGCGTGCGGAGGTGCCGGTCGGCGATATCCAGACCGCAATGTCGAATTTCAATGCCGATCTGGCCAGCCCGAACTATCGCCGTTCGGCCATATTGGGCCTGTTTCCCGAGGCACGGCGATGAATATTGTCATTATCGACTATGGCTCGGGCAATCTCCATTCGGCCCACAAGGCGTTTGAACGGGTGGTGCGCGATCACAATCTCGGCATGACCGTCACGCTGACCTCGGATGCCGAAGTGGTACGCAAGGCCGATCGGATCGTGTTGCCCGGCGTCGGCGCCTTTGCCGATTGCCGCCGCGGGCTGGATGCGGTGGCAGGCATGCACGAGGTGCTGGACGAGGTTGTGCTGAAGCAGGGCCGTCCGTTTCTGGGCATTTGTGTCGGCATGCAATTGCTGGCCAGCCATGGCCGCGAATATGAAACCAGCGAGGGTCTGGGCTGGATTCCGGGTGAAGTCGTGAAAATCGAGCCGGATGATCCCGCCCTGAAAATCCCGCATATGGGCTGGAACACGCTGAACAACGCGCATCCGCATGCTTTGCTCGAGGGTATTCCGACCGGACCCGCGGGCTGGAATGCCTATTTTGTCCATTCCTATCACCTGAAGGCCGAACATCCTTCGCATGTTCTGGCGACCACCGATTATGGTCAGCCGATTACCGCAATTGTGGGCCGCGACAATATTGTCGGCACGCAATTCCATCCCGAAAAGAGCCAGAAACTCGGTCTGGCCTTCATTGCGAATTTCCTGAGGTGGCAACCGTGATCCTGTTTCCGGCGATTGATTTGAAAGAAGGACGCTGCGTGCGTCTGGTGCAGGGCGACATGGAACAGGCCACTGTGTTCAATGACGATCCTGCAGCCCAGGCCGCCGAGTTCGGACAACAGGGGTTCGAATGGCTGCATCTGGTCGATCTCGACGGCGCCTTTGCCGGAAAGCCGGTGAATGCGGCCGCCGTGCAGTCCATTCTGGATCGCGTGAAGGTACCGGTGCAGCTGGGCGGCGGGATCCGCACCATGAAAACGGTCGAAGGCTGGCTGAGCCACGGTGTGGCCCGTGTCATCATCGGCACGGCGGCGGTGAAAGATCCGGCCTTTGTGCGCGAGGCGGCGCGTTTGTTCCCCGGTCAGGTCGCTGTCGGCATTGATGCGCGCGATGGCCGCGTGGCGGTCGATGGCTGGGCGGCATTGTCGGAAATCTCGGCGGTCGAACTCGGCCACCGGTTTGAAGATGCCGGTGTCGCCGCAATCGTTTACACCGATATTGCCCGCGACGGTATTTTGAAGGGCCTCAATATCGAGGCGACTTTGGAACTGGCCAACAGCCTGCGGATTCCGGTGATTGCCTCGGGCGGTCTGGCGTCGATTGATGATGTCCGGCGTCTGGTGCAGCCCGATTGCGCGGTGCTGGAAGGGGCGATTACCGGCCGCGCGCTGTATGACGGCCGTCTGGATCCCGAAGAAGCCCTGCGGCTGATCCGCTCGGTCAAGGGAGAGGCCCGTGCTTAAGGTTCGCGTCATTCCCTGTCTGGATGTCAAGGATGGCCGCGTCGTCAAAGGCGTGCAGTTTCTGGAATTGCGCGATGCCGGTGATCCGGTCGAAAGCGCGATTGCCTATGATGCGGCCGGCGCGGATGAATTGTGTTTTCTCGATATTACCGCCAGCCACGAGGATCGCGGCACGCTGATCGATGTGGTCACCCGCACGGCGGAGGCCTGTTTCATGCCGCTGACGGTCGGCGGCGGGGTCCGCACGCTCGATGATATCCGCACCTTGCTGCTGGCAGGCGCCGACAAGGTGTCGATCATGACAGCCGCCGTGCACGACCGGTCGCTGGTCAGCCGCGCGGCCGAAAAATTCGGGACGCAATGTATCGTTGTGGCGATTGATGCCAAAAAAGTATCGCAAGACCACGAACCCCCCCGCTGGGAAATTTTTACCCATGGCGGCCGCAAACCGACGGGGCTGGATGCGATAGCCTATGCCAGAGAGGTCACGGATCTCGGCGCAGGCGAATTGCTGCTGACCTCGATGGACCGCGACGGCACCAAAGTCGGCTATGATGTGGCCCTGACACGGGCGATTGCCGATGCGGTACATGTGCCGGTGATTGCCTCGGGCGGTGTCGGCTCGCTGCAGCATATGGTGGAAGGCATTCGCGACGGCCATGCCTCGGCGGTGCTGGCCGCGTCGATCTTCCATTTCGGCACTTATACGATCAACGAGGCCAAACAGGCGCTGGCGGATGCCGGATTGCCGGTGAGGATGGATGCATGACCGATTTTTCGCTCGAAAAGCTCGATGCCTATCTGGCCGAACGCGCCAAAGCCTCGCCTGCCGATTCCTACACCGCCAAGCTGGTGCACAAGGGACAGGCCTATGCCGCCAAAAAGCTCGGCGAGGAGGCGGTCGAGACCGTCATTGCCGCCGTTGAAAAGGATCGCCGCGCTTTGACCCTCGAAGCCGCCGATCTTGTCTATCATCTTTTGGTCGTGCTTCGCATCGGCGGCGTATCGGTGCAGGATGTGATGGGGGAGTTGCAGCGGCGGACGGCCCAGACGGGTCTGGCTGAAAAAGCATCGCGTCCCAAAGAATGACATTTGGTAAAAAGTGATCCTTCAATCACGCATGACCGGATGATCCGGTCCGGAGACGAGCATGGACAGCCAACTGTCTGAGAGCGATTTATCCGCCTATCGCGTGTTTGCGCGTGATGAATGGGCGGCATTGCGTGCCGATACGCCTCTGACCCTGACGGTCGAGGATCTCGTGAAGTTGCAATCGGTCAATGATCCGATTTCGATCGAGGAGGTTGTGGCAATCTATCTGCCTTTGTCGCGCCTACTGTCGCTCTATGTTGCGGCTACCCAAGGCCTGTTCAAGGCGACCCAGCGGTTCCTGATGGCTGCCGACGGCAAGGTGCCCTATGTGATAGGGCTGGCGGGTTCGGTGTCGGCGGGCAAATCCACCACTGCCCGCGTGTTGCGGGCCTTGCTGTCGCGCTGGCCCAATACGCCCAAGGTGGAACTGATCACCACCGACGGTTTTCTCCACCCCAATAAAATTCTGGAATCGCAGGGGCTGATGGAGCGCAAGGGCTTTCCCGAAAGCTATGACGGGACGGCTTTGGTGCGGTTTTTGTCGGATATCAAGGCGGGCAAAAGCCATGCCGAAGCGCCGGTCTATTCGCATCTGGTCTATGATGTGGTGCCCAACGAGACGATTTCGGTCGACCGGCCCGATATTCTGATTGTCGAGGGGCTGAATGTGCTGCTGCCGGGCCGCAGCGGCAAGGGCGATGCGGGAATTCCCGTAGTGTCCGATTTCTTTGATTTCTCGATCTATCTGCATGCCGAGGAAGAACAGCTCGAACGCTGGTATATCGAACGTTTCATGCGCTTGCGGCAGACGGCGTTCCGCGATCCGCGCTCCTATTTCAAAAAATATGCGGAATTGTCCGACGAAGAGGCCGAAGCCACGGCCCACAGCATCTGGTCGCGCATCAATCTGCCGAATTTGCACGAGAATATTCTGCCGACGCGCCTGCGCGCCGGATTGATCCTGACCAAAGGCGCCAGCCACCGTATCGAGCAAGTGGCTTTGCGCAAACTCTGATTGTCCCAGCTCTGATTCTCAGTGACCCAACAGCCCTTCGGCTGTGGCCAGATCGCGCAAGTTCCGGTCGGGGCGCGCACCGATATGGCTGATGACCTCGCTGGCGGCCAGTGCCCCCAGACGCGCGCAATCGAGCGCGGCGCGGCCCTGCGACAGGCCGAACAGGAAACCCGCGGCATAGAGATCACCCGCGCCCGTGGTATCGACCACCCGCTCGACCGGCACGGCGGGGCAGGATTGCACGCCCGCTTCCTCGACCACCAGCGCCCCTTGTTCGGAACAGGTGACAACCGCCAGCAGACCCTTGCGGCGCAAAGCGGCAACCGCAGTGTCGAGATCGGCGGTGGCATAGAGGCTGCGCAATTCGTGCATATTGGCGAACAGGATATCGACGGTGCCGCCATTGATCAGGTCAAGAAACTCATCGCGATAGCGGTCGACGCAAAAACTGTCGGACAGGGTCAGCGCGACCTTGCGTCCGGCCTGATGGGCAATGTCGGCGGCTTTGACAAAGGCCTGTTTGGCGGCGGGCGGATCCCACAAATAGCCTTCGAGATAGGTAATCTGCGCGGCTTTGACGCAATCGGCATCGACATCCTGCGGGCCGAGATCCTGACAGGTGCCGAGGAACGTGTTCATCGTGCGCTCGCCGTCGGGCGTGATCAGGATCATGCATTTGGCGGTGGCTTTGCCTTCGGTGGCGGCCTGTGTCGGAAAATGCACACCGGCAGCGCGGATATCATGGGCAAAGGCCTCGCCCGCCGCGTCATTGCGCACCTTGCC
Organism: uncultured Hyphomicrobiales bacterium; assembly: GCA_903930675.1. Classification (GTDB taxonomy): domain Bacteria; phylum Pseudomonadota; class Alphaproteobacteria; order Rhizobiales; family Beijerinckiaceae; genus CAIYZJ01. The sequence goes on along the minus strand of CAIYZJ010000182.1, from coordinate 24,894 downwards.
GATAAAGGCCGCTTTGCCGCCGAACGAGGAGACGCCGACAATGGTATTAGCCGCAGAGCCGCCCGAAATCAGCGTCGCCGGACCCATGTCGTGATAGAGCGCTTCGGAATCCGCTTCGCTGATCAGCTGCATCGAGCCTTTGGCCAGACCGCGTTTGATCAGAAAATCATCTTCGGTGCGGGCCAAAACGTCGATAATGGCATTGCCAATACCAAGCACATCAAAACGGGCAGAGGTCATAACGGGTCCAATCTCGGCTTTTTCACGGTGTGTGGCATCGTTTCGCATTGCGCGGCAGACAGGTCAAGTATGACGGCTCAAGCCCGTTCCGGCCCGCCGGTCTGGTCGAGCACCTGATGCAAAGCCGTGATGGCGGGTTCGTCGAGCTGGCCGATCCGCTTGGCCAGACGGTTGGCCAGTGCGGTGGCCTCGGGCGAGAGACCGGCGGTCTGGATCACAATGCGCGGATGCGACAGATCGGCCAGCCGCATCAATTCCTCGGCATCGTCCCAGATCACGTTGAAATAGGCGATCACCCGCTGCACGAACACCCAGTTGGGCCTGCCGCGCCGCCCGTGTTCGAGCGCGGACAGATAGGTCGGGCTGACGCCGATCTCTTCGGCCATGTCTTTGAGCAAGACGCCACGGTCCTTGCGCATCGCGCGCAATTTGGCACCGAAAGGGGTCATGCCTCGCCCTTGCGGCGGCGCAACCGCACATAGAGCGCGCCCGAACCGCCCTGATGCGGGGCGGCCTCCTCGAAACCCATCACGACAGAGCGCAAATCGGGCATGCGCAGCCATTCCGGGACCGAGCGGCGCAAAATGCCTTTGGCATGGGGTTCGCCGTCCTGCAGGCGCGGGGTCGGGCTGGCACCTTTGCCGGTCACCACCAGAACCAGACGGGCATGATCGGCCTGTGCGCGGTGCAGGAACCGCCGCAACCGCTCATGCGCGTCATGCTGGCGAAAGCCGTGCAGATCAAGCACCGCGTCGATCTCGTATTGCCCGCGCGAGACCTGTTTGATCAGCTTGCGCTCGATGGTCGCCAAAGGCTTGGCCGCAACGGCGCGGACGGGCACCGCTGGCGCAACCGCCAGCTTGCTGGATGCCAGTTGCGCGAGCGCTTCGGCGGAGGCTTTGGGCGGAGGTTTTTTGGGTTTGGCGGTTGGCGGTGTCACCACGGCCTGCGGCTCATCGGCGACAGGATCGGCCTTCAGCACCCGTTTGCCATGCAAGGGCACAATCGAACGGGTGACCTCACGCCACAGCGCAATCTCGTTGTGATGGAGAGGGCGGGGGCGAGGGGCCATCGGGATCGGACCAAAGTTAAACCGGCATGATCAGTATTTGATCATGCCTGGGTATCGGGTGTTCCCGCCGATTCCGTGGCGATCAGGTGCCAGTTCGGGTTCGGATTGCGGGCCTGACGGGCGAAGGTCCAGATGTCGATCACATCGACGATCTTGTCGGGCGCGCCTTCCACCACGGTTCCGGCGGAATCCTTGGTGGCCGAAATCAGTTTCGACGAGAATTTCACCGAAAGCTGGATCATGCCGTCACGCAGATGGGCATCGACCAGTTCTGCCGAGTCGAGTGACACGAAGGTGGTGGTCATTACTTCGCCGCGCTTTTCGCGCTCGGCAATGGCGGCCGAAAAGCCCTCGAACACATCATGGGACAGCAGGTTTTTGAGGCTGTCGCGATCGCCCTGTGCAAAGGCCAAGACGATCATCTCGTAGGCTGCACGTGCACCCGAGACGAAATCCTTGGGATGGAAGCCTTTTTCATAATCGGCAATCTCGTCCAGATGACCGGCCAGTGGCGAGCCTTTGGTGGCAAAGCCTTTCCAGCGGTCGGTTGCGAAGGGGTTTGAAGCGGGCGCGCCATTGTCGGTCCGCATTCCTGGCATCGGCACCACATTGTCATGGGATGCGTTCTGGTCGTTCTGGTCGGATTTCGGACGGAATTGCTCGCTGCGATCTTCCTCGTGTCCGGTCTTCATTCCCAAGACGGAATAGAGCCGCCAGCCGACAAAGGCCGCCATGATGATAAAAACCAGTGTCGAAAAATCAAAAGAACTGCTCATAATCCCAACCTATGCTCGTCGCCCGAGAAAACCGCTCCATCCATATATAGGATAGGGCGGGTATAAACATCCAGTCATACACGAAGAATTGCGGCATAAAGCCGTCTGCAAACATAGCAGGAACCGTTTGGACAACAAGAACAACTTGTCCGCCCCGTCCCATCCGTGCTAGCCGGAAAGGCAGGATTGCGTATGAATGAAACCTTGATTGATTCTGTCACAAAGGAGCAGGCCAAATATGGCTAACAACGAACCAGAGGCTTTACCCTCGCTGAATGCTTTGGCCCAATATATCAAGGACTTGTCCTTTGAAAACCCCAATGCGCCCGCCTCTCTCGGCCCCCAGGCACAGGGCCCGAATATTTCGATTTCCGTCAATGTGAATGCCAAGGCGCTGTCGGAGACCGATTACGAGGTCGAGCTGGTGCTGGAAGGCAAAGCGGGTGACGCGCCCAATATCCTGTTCAATTTCGAACTGGTCTATGCCGGTATTTTCCGCCTGCAGAACGTGCCGCAGGATCATTCCGCTCCGGTGGTGATGATCGAATGTCCGCGCCTGCTGTTCCCCTTCGCCCGCCAGATTGTTGCCGATGCGGTGCGCAATGGCGGCTTCCCGCCTTTGTTCATCGACCCGATCGACTTTGCCGCTCTTTATCGCGAGCGGGTCAATGATCTGGCCGGCAAGGAAGTGGCCGGTCAGGCCTGAACCAAGCGATTTCGGAACATCACATGACACATGCCGGGACACAAGCCATCACCGTGCTTCCCGGCGTGATCCATTATCCCGGCTATTACGATGCCGATGCATGCCGTGCGCTGGTGGATCAATTGCGCAAGATTGCCGAAGCCGCGCCGTTTTTTACCCCGACCATGCCCAAAACCGACAAGCCGTTCTCGGTCCGCATGACCAATTGCGGCAGTCTGGGCTGGGTGTCCGACCGGACGGGCTATCGCTACCAGCCCGATCATCCGGTCACAGGCCGGCCCTGGCCGCCGATGCCTTCGGAATTGACCGCGCTGTGGCAGGATGTGGCCGCAGACGCTTTGCCGCCCGAGGCCTGTCTGGTCAATTATTACGAGCCGACCGCCCGTATGGGCCTGCATCAGGACCGCGACGAACAGACCTTCGATGCGCCGGTCGTGTCGGTGTCGCTGGGCGATACCGCGCTGTTCCGGATCGGCGGCACCGAGCGGCGCGATCCGACCCGCTCGTTCAGGCTGCAATCGGGGGATGTGCTGGTGTTCGGCGGTCCGGCGCGACTGGCCTTTCACGGCATCGATCGTCTCTATGCCGGAAGCTCGACCCTGCTCGACAAAGGCGGGCGGCTGAACCTGACGCTGCGGCGGGTGACGCCGAAGCCCTGATCAGCCTGCCCTTATGATGGGGTTATCAGGCGGATTTCGGGCCGCCTTTGGCGACACCCACCAAAGCGGGACGCAAGACGCGTTCGCCGATCACAAAACCCGGCTGCACGACTTGGGTGACCGTGCCCGCCGGCACCGTTGGATCTTCTGCTTCGAACATCGCCTGATGCAGGTTCGGGTCAAACCGCTCGTTGAGCGGCTCGACCTTGCGGATGCCGTGGCGTTCCAGCGTTTTCAACAGATCACGCTCGGTCAATTCGATCCCGTCGAGCATTGGCCTGATGGTGGTATCAGCCTGATCACGTGCTTCCTGTGTCATGCTTTCAAGCGCGCGGCGCAGATTGTCGGTGACATTGAGCATGTCGCGGGCAAAGCCGGTCGTCGCATAGGCGCGGGCATCGGCCACTTCCTTTTCGGTGCGGCGGCGCAGATTTTCCATCTCGGCCAGCGTGCGCAACAGCTTGTCCTTCAGCGCATCGACCTCGGCCTGCAAGGCTTTCTCGATGGTCTCGACGGCTTCGGGGTGCACCTCGTTGACGGCGTCTGCGGTCTCCGGTGTGGCTGGCTGTGCTGTATGGGGATCGGTCATGGGGTCCGTTTCTCGGTTCACTCAGGCGTCAATCAGTCAGTCGAGCCGCACAATCCACTATGCGTGCCCTGTCTTCCCCCGATATCAGGATCGGGAAGCCAAAAATCAAGATGCCGCAGGGCTCTTTTTGCTGTCGGAGGCCGGATTGAGGATGGCATGCAGGGTTGTTTCGATGGTTTTGTTGCGGCTGGCATGCATGATTTTCGATCCGGTCAGATCGGTGACATAGAATACATCGACGACTTTTTCACCGAAGGTCGCAATATGGGCCGAGGCGATGTTGAGGTTGAGCCGCCCCAGAGCGGTGGTCAGCTCGTAGAGCAGGCCGGGACGATCCAGCCCCGACACTTCGACCACCGTATAGCGGTTGGACAGGGCATTATCGATCACCACTTCGGCGACGACATGGAAGGCCTTGCTGTGCTTGCGCTCGTGTTTGGCTGCGACCGCCTCGGCAATTTTGATCTCGCCTTTCAGCGCCTGTTCGATACTGTAGGCCACTTTGTTGGCACGGCGCAACTCGTCCTGATCATCATCGAACGCGCGGGAGACAGAGATTGTATCCAGCGCCATGCCGTCGGTTGTCGTGAAAATCTGCGCATCGACGATATTGGCGCCTGCCGCCGCACAGGCTCCGGTGATGATGGCCAAAAGGCGCGGATGGTCGGTGGCGGTGATGGTCAGTTCCGTCACGCCCCTGAATTTGTCGGTGGCGACTTCGGTGGCCAGCGAGCGCATGTCTTTTTCGGCCGCCAGCAGAAAACGCGCATGGCGGACGCGGTGGTCATGGTCCACTTTCAGCCAATAGGCGGGATAGTGGCGGCTGATATAGGCGTCGATTTCCGGATCGGACCAGCCCGGCAAAGCATTGCGGGTGAGATGCTGGGCATGGGCGACCCGTTGGGCACGGTCGATGGTGGAGTGGCCACCGGCCAGAATGATTTCGGTTTCCCAAAACAGCGTGCGCAGCAATTGCCCTTTCCAGCCGTTCCAGACCCCCGGCCCCACCGCCATGATGTCGCAGACGGTCAGCACCAGCAGCAGTTTCAGGCGTTCCAGCGTCTGCACAATCGCCGAAAAGGTTTCGATGGTGCGCGGGTCGGACAAATCGCGGCTCTGGGCGATGGTCGACATATCCAGATGGTGTTCGATCAGCCAGGCCACCGCTTCGGTTTCGGCCTCGTTCAGGCCGAGACGCGGGCACAGGCTGCGTGCGACCTTGGCACCGGCGATGGAGTGGTCCTCGGGTCGGCCTTTGGCGACATCATGCAGAAAAATCGCAACAGCCAGCACGGTGTGGTTGCGGATGGTCGGCAGAATCTCGTTGGCGACCGGCAGTTCGTCTTTCAGCAGGCCTTTTTCAAGGCTCGACAGCACGCCGAGCGAGCGCAGCAGATGTTCGTCAACCGTATAATGGTGATACATGTTGAACTGCATCAGCGCGACGATCCGGCCGAATTGCGGGATGAAACGGCCCAACAGGCCGGTTTCGTTCATCCGCCGCAACACCGCTTCGGGGGCGTTGTTGGAGGTCAGAATATCGAGGAACAGCCTGTTGGCTTCGGGATCGGCGCGCAACTGGGCATTGACCAGCCGCAGGGATTGCGTCACCAACCGCGTGGCATCGGGGTGGATGGCATGGCCCAGCCGGTCGGCCAGCCAGAACAGTTTCAGCAGGTTGATCGGCTTTTTGATGAAAATATCCGGCTTGGCCACCGACAATCGACCGCCGACCAGCACGAAATCGGGATTGTCGGCAATGCGGGTCTGCTGGCGCTTGAGACGGCCGAGCACGCGGTCGAGCATCGGCTTTTTCTTGGTGTGGCGGGCTTCGAGCGCGGCGCAGACAATCGCCGTGAGATCACCGACATCCTTGGCGGTCAGAAAATAGCGCTTCATAAAGCGTTCGACACCGGACAGGCCGCCATGTCCGGCATAGCCCATCCGTTCGGAAATCACCCGTTGCAGATCGAAAGACAGGCGTTCCTCGGCGCGTCCGGTGGCAAAATGCATATGGCAGCGGACCCGCCACAAAAACTCCTCGCAGGCCTGAAACAGCGCATATTCATCGGGCTCGAACAGGCCTGCCTCGACCAGATCGACCGTGTGTTTGACGCGATAGGCATATTTGGCGATCCAGAACAGCGTGTTGAGGTCGCGGAAACCGCCTTTGCCGTCTTTGACATTGGGTTCGACCAGATAGCGCGAGGTACCGGCGCGGGTGACGCGGCGTTCGCGCTCGGCCAGTTTTTCGGCCACAAATTCGGGCGCGGTGCCGATGACAATATCTTTGTCGAAACGGCTTTCGAATTCCGCATAGAGCTTTTCCTGCCCGATGATGAAGCGGGCTTCCAGCAAGGCGGTGCGGATGGTCATATCCGCCTTGCCCTCGCGGATACATTCCTCGACGGTGCGGGTGGAATGGCCGACCTTGAGTTTGAGATCCCACAGGGCATAGAGAATGATTTCAACCACGCTTTCGGACCAGGGCGTGGTTTTATACGGCAGCAAAAACAGCAAATCGATGTCGGAGCCGGGGGCCAGCGTGCCGCGCCCGTAACCGCCCACCGCCGCCACCACCAGATGCTCGGCGGTCGAAGGATTGTCGGCAGGATAGAAAATCTGGGTGGCGACTTCGAACAGCGCGGTCAGACAACTGTCCATCACCCGTGACAAATGGCCCGCGCAGGCCATGCCGTTGCGCTTGGAAAACAGAATGGCTTCGGCATTGGCCCGTTCATGGGTCAGGGTCTCTTGCAAGACAGCCACCACCGCCTTGCGCCCTTGCGTCATATCGGGTGCCTGACGGGCCGCCTCCATCACCGAGCGGCGCAACAGATCGGGATCAAACACCGTGATCTTGCGGTCGGTGGCGGGATCGTTGCTGGCAAGAACCTTTCGGGCGAGGTCCATCGGGTCACGGTCTCCGTTGCAGGTGAGGGGTGAAACCGTGACAGTGTCACCCGATCCCAGTGCAGTGCCTGCTTTGGGGTCTGCCGTCAACAGGGCTTTTGGCAGGCCTTTGTCCGGCCTGCCGCTTTGCTTGTTTAATGGGCAGAAGCCGCCGCTTTTGCTTCTTTGCGTCGGGCATGCAGGATGAATTCCGTATAGCCGTTGGGCTGGCTGCGGCCCTTGAAGATCAGGTCGGCAGCCGCCTGAAACGCGATGCCGTTGCAGGCCGGAGCCATCGGCTGATACAGCGGATCGCCTGCATTCTGGCGGTCGACCACAGCGGCCATCCGCGTCATGCTTTCCATCACCTGCGCCTCGCTGACAACGCCATGGGCCAGCCAGTTGGCCAGATGCTGGCTGGAAATGCGCAAGGTGGCGCGGTCTTCCATCAAGCCGATATCGTGGATATCGGGCACTTTGGAACAGCCGACGCCCTGATCGATCCAGCGCACGACATAGCCCAGAATCCCTTGGACATTGTTGTCGATTTCCTGCTTCACATCATCGGGCGACCAGTTGGATCGGGCGGTCGGAATGGTCAGGATATCGCTCAATCTGGCGCGCGGATGGCCGGTCAGCTCCTGCTGGCGTGCTGCGACATCAAACTGATGATAGTGCAGGGCGTGCAGGGTTGCGGCTGTCGGCGAAGGCACCCAAGCGGTGTTGGCACCGGCCTTCGGGTGGCCGATTTTCTGGGCGAGCATGTCGGCCATCCGGTCGGGAGCCGCCCACATGCCTTTGCCGATCTGCGCCTTGCCGGGCAGGCCGCAGGCCAGACCGGTATCGACGTTGGAATCCTCGTAGGCAGGTAGCCAGACCGCGCTGCGCATGTCGTTTTTGCGGACCATCGGTCCGGCTTCCATCGAGGTATGGATTTCATCGCCGGTGCGGTCGAGAAAGCCGGTATTGATGAAGGCCACCCGATGGGGGGTTGCCAGAATACAGGCCTTCAGATTGGCGCTGGTGCGGCGTTCCTCGTCCATGATGCCCATTTTCAGGGTGTAGCGCGGCAGCGACAGCAAATCCTCGACCATGGCAAACAGGCTGTCGGCCCATGCCACTTCATCGGGACCGTGCATTTTCGGCTTCACGATATAGACCGATCCGGCGCGCGAATTGTGCAGCGGGCCTTTCGATTGCAGGTCATGCATGGCAATCAGCACCGAAACCGCGGCATCGATGATGGTTTCGGGCACGTCGTGGCCGGCATGATCGCGGACCACATCGGTCATCATGTGATGGCCGACATTGCGCACCAGCATCAGAGAGCGGCCCGGCAGTACCAGCGTGCCGCCATCGGCAGCGGTGAAGCTGCGGTCGTGGTTGAGATGACGCTCGATCACCTGACCGCCTTTTTCGAACGAGGCACTCAGCGTGCCTTTCATCAGACCCAGCCAGTTGCGGTAGATCTCGACCTTGTCCTCCGCATCGACGGCCGCCACGCTGTCTTCCATATCCATGATGGTGGTGATGGCGGATTCGATGACCAGATCGGACACGCCTGCCGGATCGGTCTTGCCGATTGCTGTCGAACGATCGATGCGGATTTCCAGATGCAGCTGGTGGTTGACCAGCACAATGGCTTCGGGCAGGGCCGTCGCGCCGCGATAGCCGACAAAAGCCGAAGGATCGGCCAGACCGGTGGTGCTGCCATCGGCCAAAGTCACCAGCAAGGCGCCGTGATGAACCGCATATGCGGTGACATCGGCATGGTGGCCCTTGGCGAGCGGGGCGGCCTGATCGAGCAATTGCTTGGCCTTTTGCACAACCGCCGCTCCGCGCTTGGCATTGAAGCCCTTGGCGCGGGCCAGTTCGCCCTCGTCCGATACGGCGTCGGTGCCATACAGCGCATCATACAGGCTGCCCCAGCGCGCATTGGCGGCATTGAGTGCATAGCGGGCATTCGACATCGGCACGACCAGCTGCGGTCCGGCGATCCGGCCGATTTCGGCATCGACATGGGTGTTGGCGATCACCTGTCCGGCAGGCACCGGCAGCAGATAGCCGATCTCGTGCAAAAAGGCTTCATAGGCGCTCTGGTCAATCGCCTGACCCCGATGGCTGCGGTGCCAGGCATCGATCCGGTTTTGCAAGGCATCGCGCTTGTCCAGCAAAGCCTGATTTTGCGGGCCGAGCGTGTCGATGATCCGGCCAAGACCCTGCCAGAATGCGTTCGGGTCGACGCCGGTGCCTGTAATGGCTTCATTGACGACAAAATCATACAAAGGTTTGGCGATACGCAAAGAGCCGACAGTCACATCATTCATGTTTATAATTCTTCAATCAGGAGGGGTGGAAGGCCAGTCGCGCCATACTCTGTTCGCGTACAAGCTGAATGGCCAAAAGTGCAAGCAAAAACAATCAACCTTGCGGGCCGATACACAGCAGACCTGCGGTTGGACCATTGTCCGGACCGCAAAATCAAGACGGGGAGATCAGCTCAGCGCACCCCCGCCATGTCTGGCGAAGCCGGGACGCGCAATAATGCCCTCATACCAATGCTGGAAATGCGGCAGGTCGGGACGCTCGATCCCGATGGTGAACCACCGATGGGCCAGCAAAGCCAGTGGAATATCGCCGAATGTAAACGCATCGCCTGCGATATAGGCGTGGTGGCTCAATTGCTGATCGACCAGCGCGAAAACCTTGGCGCAGCCTTCGATGCTGGCATTGATCTCGGCCTGATTGCGCTGTTCGGGCGGGGTACGCACCATGCCCCAGAACAGGCCGCGCATCGGCACCCAGCCGGCCGTATGGGCCCAATCGGTCCATTGATCGGCCTTGGCAAAGGTTTTTTCGTCTTTGGGGGTGATCAGATGGTCACTGTCATAGCTGCGGCAGAGGTAGCGCATCATCGCATGCGATTCCCACAGGATGAAGCCGTCATCGCTCATGGTCGGCACCAGACCGTTCGGGTTCATGGCCAGATAGTCATCGGTCTTGTTGATGCCGAAGGCCATGCCCGCATCGATCTGCGTATAGGGCAGGCCGATTTCGTCGCAGCAGCACAGGACTTTTTGGACATTGATGGAATTGGTACGGCCCCAGATGGTCAGCATGGTTTTTGTCCTGTTTTAAAAGGTCGCGGGGATAATGGGTTCGGGGATGATGGGTTATAGCGGGCGGGGATCAACAGGACCGCGCAGGTAAGACGAGACCCGCATGGCCAGTCGGTCAATATGATGGAAAGCGGGCGCGATGGCAAAAGTGGTTGCCAATGTTACCAGGGCCCCGATCACCAGACTGGTCGATGCACCGTAAAGAGGCGCGGTGAGGATGACCACGGCAGAGCCGATACCACAGAGAATCGGGAAATGCACAAGATAGATCGAAAAAGAATAACGACCCAATTGCTCGAGTATACGGCCTTGCAGCAGATCTTTGAGGCCCTTGTGGTGCAGCAGTCCGTAAAACATCAGGATCGCCCCGATCATTTTCTGGATATGGCCGGAGCAATCGAGCGACAAGGGCAATCCGGCCTGGCAGACGTTTTCAAGAAAGCCCAGCGTGCTGGTTTCACCGGTAAAACACAAGGTCATGCCGGTCACCAGAAACAGGATGGCACTGGATGTGCTCTGGTGATGTTGCGCATTCTGCGTTTTGACATTGATCAGATGGCCGATGATGAACAGGATATAATAGGTCCGGATAAACAGCACACAGGCGATGATGAGACCGAGCATATAAAGCAACCGGCTGTGCTTGCGCAGGCTGATCAGCCCCAACAGCAGGATCGAGCCGTGCATTTCCACGCTCAGGGTCCATAAAGGGGCAACAAACGAGGTTTCGATGGACTGCAAATAGGCGTCGGAAAACAGCGCGCTTGTTTCGGCATAACCCATGAAAAGAGCATTGAGGAAACTGTCATGCAGCAGATTGGCCAGAGTCAGATCGGGCCGCCACCAGTCTTTCAGAAACACCGATCCGGATATTTCGGAGGCCCGCACGGTGGGGTTGAGATCAAACACCAGCCATTTGATGAGCAGTGACAGCAGACACGCCATGAAGGCAGGGATCAGCAACCGTACCCAGCGCGCGGCGAACTGGCGGGCAGGCTGGTAGTCTTTCGAGAAACTCGGCGTCAGCACATAGCCCGACAGCAGAAAAAACACGAACACGCCGGTATAGCCGTCATAGATCAGATAAAGCGGAGAGGCGTGGACATATCCGCCAAGCGTGTGATCGTGAATCGTATCGGTGGCAAACAGCGGAAAAAAGGCTTCGGCCAGATGCAGCATCAACACCTGCAGACAGGCCAGACCTCTGATCACATCGAGATAGGTGGAGCGCACGGGAGCCTGCCAGACAGTCGAAAAGCGATCACGAAAATGAGATTGTGAAGATATATAATCTCTCACCGGTATTTGAAAACAAGAGCATTCCAAAAAATATTAACGGGCCATGCGGGCCTGCTTTTCGCGCCGACGCTCGACCGAGGAGGGGATGCGCAGGCTCTCACGGTATTTGGCGACCGTGCGGCGGGCAATCTCGATGCCATCGGCGCGCAATTTCTGCACCAGCACATCATCGGACAGCACATTGGCGGGTGATTCATCGTCGATCAATTGCTTGATCCGGTGACGTACGGCCTCTGCCGAATGGGATTCGCCGTCATCGGTGCCCGAAATCGAGGCCGTGAAGAAATATTTCATCTCGAACAGGCCGCGCGGGGTGTGGATGAACTTGTTCGAGGTGACGCGCGACACGGTGGATTCGTGCATGGCAATCGCATCCGCCACCGTTTTCAGGTTGAGCGGGCGCAAATGCGCGACCCCATGGAGCAAAAACGCATCCTGCCGCCGCACGATCTCGCTGGCGACCTTGAGAATGGTTTTGGCGCGCTGTTCGAGCGAACGGGTCAGCCATGTCGCGTTTTGCAGACATTCGGCGACATAGGATTTCTCGTCGTCATTGCGGGTCGACGCCGAAACCCGCATCGCATAGGTCTGGTTGACCAGCACTTTGGGCAGAATATCGTTGTTGAGTTCGACCAGCCATGTGTTGTCGGGTGCGCGCCGCACCAGCACATCGGGGGCCACCGCCTGCATCGGCGCGCCGCCGAAGCGCAGACCCGGCTTGGGATCGAGATTGCGGATCTCGCCGACCATTTCGGCCATGTCGTCTTCGTCGACATTGCAGATGCGGCGCAGGGTCACGAAATCGCGGCGCGCCAGCAAAGCGAGATTGTCGAGCAACAAACCCATTGCGGGGTCAAACCGCCCGCGTTCGATCAGTTGCAATTTCAGACATTCGGCCAGATTGCGCGCCCCCACGCCGGTCGGATCGCAAGCCTGCACGCGTTGCAGCACCATTTCGACCCGTTCGATCGGCACCGACAGCCGTTCGGCAATGTCTTCGAGCGGTTCGAGCAGATAGCCCGCATCGTCGATGCTGTCGATCAGGGTAAAGCCGATCATCCGGTCGGCCGGATCTTCGACCCCCATGCGGAATTGCGCTTCGACATGATCCTGCAAGGACATGTTTTCGGCGACAAAGGCTTCCAGATCGGTCTCGTCGCCGTCATAGCCGGTGCCGCCGACGCCGGTCCAGCTGGTGGCCGACAGGCCGGACATCGGCTCGACCGGCGCGGTCACCTGTTCGGAAGCCGATTCCTGATAGACATTGTCCATCGAGGTATCGAGGCGGCTTTCAATGCTCGCGCCGTTTTCGTTGAGCGACTCCGAGAACCAGTCCTCGCGTTCCCCGTCATTGCTGCTGGCGGGAGCGGCGGCGTTATCAGGGCCGTCATCGTCATTGACTCGCTCCAGCAAGGGATTGCTTTCGAGCTCCTGCTCGATGAATTGCGCGAGGTCGAGTGTCGGCAGTTGCAGCAGCTTGATCGCCTGCAACAATTGCGGCGTCATAACCAGAGACTGGCCCTGGCGAATTTCCAGCCGTTGCGAAAACTTCATCGCGGACACTTCATAAACACGCACCAACGCCTTCAAATGGCACATAAACACCATCAGGCATGTTTCTTGCCTTGGGGGTTAGTGATAGTCCGATTGCGGGTTCTGCGTCAAAGAAAATCAGCCGGCATTTGCCGGATATGATGAATCACAGGCGGAAATCTTCGCCCAGATACAACCGTCTCACATCGGGATTGTTGATGATGGCATCCGGCTGGCCTTCCATCAGCACGCGGCCGGAATGGATGATATAGGCGCGGTCGATCAGGCCGAGCGTTTCACGCACATTGTGGTCGGTGATCAGCACGCCGATGCCGCGCTTGGTCAGGTGGCGCACCAGATCCTGGATATCGCCGACCGCGATCGGGTCGATCCCCGCGAAAGGCTCGTCGAGAAGCATGAAGGACGGAAGGCCTGCCAGCGAGCGGGCAATTTCACAGCGGCGGCGCTCGCCGCCCGACAAAGCGATAGACGGGGCTTTGCGCAGGCGTTTGATGTCGAATTCGTCGAGCAAAGCGTCGAGTTCGGCCTCGCGCTTGTCGCGGTCGGGCTCGGTGACTTCGAGCACGGCGCGGATATTGTCTTCGACCGACAGGCCACGGAAAATCGAGGCTTCCTGTGGCAGATAACCGATGCCGAGACGGGCACGGCGATACATCGGCAATTGTGTAATGTCGAAACCGTCCAGCTCGATGCGGCCTTTGTCGGCCACCACCAGTCCGGTGATCATATAGAAAATGGTGGTTTTGCCCGCGCCATTGGGCCCGAGCAGGCCGACGGCCTCGCCATTGCGCACCGTCAGTCCGGCATCCTGCACCACCGTGCGGCCGCGATAGCTTTTTTCAAGCCCGGTGACGATCAATTCGCCCATAGCAGATACCGGAGAGGTGAAAGCCCCATGCTGATGGGTCGGGTCAGTCGTCATAGGGTGATCGGCTCGCTGGAGAGTGGGTAAAAGGATTTTTTAAAACTTACGGACGCTGTGGCGGTTTGACATTGCCGGCAGGCGGAGTGGCGGCAGCGGCAGGCGCTGCCGGTTTGGCGGGTTTGGCTTCCGGCTTGTCGCCCGAATTGGGCACCAGCAGGCTTTTGACACGGCCCGACGAGGGGGAGGCTTCAACCACCGCCACACCGGTGGTCAGGTCATAAATCACTTTTTCGCCCTTGGTGATATTGCCGTTCTGGGTCAGCGAGGCATCACCGGTCAGGATCATGCGGTTGCTGTCCTTGTCGTAGACGGCTTCGCGGCTGGTGGCGATCTGGTCTTTGGAGACGATGGTGACACCGTCATAGGCTTCGACCTTGCGCAAGGATGTGCCGCCGCCCAGATCGGGGCCGCTATTGGCGGGAGTTGCCGCAGGAGCCGGAGCAGCGGTTTTGCCGCCTGCGGCATCGGTTGTATTGCGGACATAAAACACCACCATCCGGCCGGATTTCATGGTTGTTTCGCCCTGTACCACCACGACATTGCCGGAATAGATGGCTTTTTGGTCTTTATCGAACACTTCGAGATGGTCGGCTTCAATCGCTATAGGTTCTTTCGAGCCTGATCCGAACGTGCCCATGCCGGGTGCCGCGCGGGCTGCCTGAGGGGTTTGCGCGAGTGCAGGCGTTGAAGCCAGCATCGCAGCAAGGCCTGCCAGAACCAGCATTCGCGCGCCAGGGCCGGTCAGCGAAGGGGTGCCCGAAACGGGACTTGTGGAGGATTGGCTCCGGCGATCGGTCATTGCGTGCTCTCACTCTTGTCAGACGAGGATTGGGCAGACTTCATCAGGGTTTTGACACGTCCCGTAAACGTGATCTGGCGGCCACTGTCCAAAACCTGCATCTGATCAGCCTCGATTGTTGCTCCGGTCATGATCACACGGACCGGCTGATCTGTGAATACGGTGCCTGCCTTAAAATCGACTTTTGCTGATTGCATTTGCACATCATAGGTCTCCGACGTGATGCGCAAGGGGTGATCAACCGTCATGTATTCTTTCTGGCTGTCATAAATGCCCTGAAGCGCGGTCATCAACGCGGATTTATGATCGGCCAGACCGATTTTGGCTTTCAATCCCGACAAATTCATAATGGTTGGCTGCTTGATGTCCTGCAATGCCTGATCGGCATTGACCTCGTAGGGGCGCAAATCCTGCCGGAAACCGGTCAGATGCGGTTGCTGCATGGTGATTTGCGAACCCGACAGGTTGAAGGAGGCGACGCTGAGGCCGGTAGAGATGGTACGGAACGGATCGAACACCGCCACCCCGATGATACCGACCAACACCAGCACCGAACCGATCGGGATCGCCCAGCGCAAAAACCGTACAAACCGGCTATGGCGCATGGCCTGCGCGTATCGGATGGCAACGATCTCGCGCGGTGTCGGGCCCGCAAACTGGCTCGATCCTGTCCGATGAGACGCTTGTACCACCATCATGGTGAAATCCCCTCAAGGCCCAAGGGCCAGACCATCAACTATGGGCGAAAATATCGATTTCGGGCCAGCCCAGCAGATCCAGCTCGGCGCGGCGCGGCAGGAAGCCGAAACAATCCTGCGCCAGCTCCATCCGGTTTTCGCGCACAAGCATCGTATCGAGCTTTGCCTTCAGGGCATGCAGATGCAGCACATCGGACGCGGCATAGGCAATTTGCGCATCCGACAGGTCCGGCGCGCCCCAATCAGACGATTGCTGCTGTTTGGACAGATCGACGCCGAGCAATTCGCGGGTCAGGTCTTTCAGCCCGTGCCGGTCGGTATAGGTGCGCACCAGCCGCGAGGCGATCTTGGTGCAATAGACCGGCTTGGTGACCACGCCGAAGGTTTTTTGCAAAATGGCGATGTCGAAACGGGCAAAGTGGAACAATTTCAGCACGTTGGGGTCCGCCAGCATCCGCACCAGATTGGGCGCGCTGGTCTGGCCCTGCGCGATTTTCACCAGATCGGCCGACCCGTCCCCGCGCGACATCTGCACAAGGCAGAGCCTGTCGCGCACCGGATTGAGCCCCAATGTTTCGGTATCGATGGCAATGGACTCACCCGCATCGAAATCATCGGGCAGATCGCCATGGTGCAAACGGAATGTCATTCGGTATCCTGAAGTGGCCGCGAAGATCAGGCGTTCAAGCCCGAGATGGCTGTTATTGGCATAATTTACCGGAGAAAAGCAAGATTTCATAACGGGATCGGGGTAAGGCAGACGCCTTAACGGGCATTTTGCTGTCAAAGCATGAAGAAAACCTGAAAACTGTCCATTCGGCGGGTTGACGATAGGGCCTGACAGCAAGCATCGTCTCAAATATCCGGAATGAATATCAATTATCAGTCTTGATTCATAGGCTTGCTGGGCTATTCTCCCTATTATTGTATTGATGCGTTTGTACTGACCTCATTTTTTATTGAAAGTTGCATTGTGATGACAAATTATTTGCCTGTCGAGACATTTATAGCACGCTGGCGTGATGGTGAGGGGGGTCAGGAGCGTGCCAATTATGCGCTGTTCCTGTCGGAATTGTGTGACATTCTGGATGTCCCGAGGCCTGATCCTGCCGGAGCGACCCACGAAAACAACGATTATGTGCTGGAGCGCGTGGTAAAGCTGTCGCAGCATGATGGCTCGGTCACCCATGGTCGTATCGATCTTTACAGGCGCGGATGCTTTGTCCTCGAAGCCAAGCAGTCACGCCTCAAAGGGGCTTCCAAGGAAGTCAGCCTCGCAGCCGAGCCAAGCGGCAAATGGGATGTCCTGATGCGCAACGCCCATGCCCAGGCGCGGCAATATGCCCAGTCTTTGCCGACTGATCACGGTTGGCCGCCATTTATCCTCGTTTGCGATGTGGGGCGGGTGATCGAGGTCTATGCCGACTTTTCCGGACAGGGAAAAAATTATGCGCAGTTTCCGGACCGGCAAACGTTCCGCATCTCGCTGGACGATCTGCGCAAAGACGAGATCCGTGACCGCCTCAAGGCCATTTGGCTTGAACCGATGTCGCTGGACCCTGCCCGTATTACCGCCAAGGTAACCCGTGAGATTGCCGAGCGTCTCGCCAAAGTGTCGATGTCGCTGGAAAACCACCACGAGACCGAAGATGTGGCGATGTTTCTGATGCGCTGCCTGTTCACGATGTTTGCCGAAGATATTGGCCTTCTGCCTGCCCAATCATTTAAGACATTGCTGGAGGAATGCGAGAGAAAGCCCGAATTGTTCCAGCCGCAGGTCGAACAACTCTGGGATGCCATGGACAAGGGCGAATTCGCCCATGCCATCAAGACCAAGGTAAAAAAATTCAACGGCGAATTCTTCAAAAACCGCAGTGTCATGGCATTGGATATGTTTGCACTGAAGGAATTGCGCGAGGCCGCAAGTGCCGATTGGCGCGATGTCGACCCCTCGATTTTCGGCACCTTGCTGGAATCCGCGCTTGACAGCGTTGAGCGCAAGAAACTCGGTGCCCATTATACCCCGCGCACCTATGTGGAGCGGCTTGTCGCAGCCACCGTGCTGGCCCCGTTGCAGGCGGATTGGCGTATGGTGTTGATGACGGTTGAACGCCAGAAAAGCGAAGGCCGCACCAAGGATGCCATTGCCTCGGTGCAGGCCTTTCATGACATGCTTTGCAACATTCGTGTGCTGGACCCTGCCTGCGGCACCGGTAATTTCCTGTATGTCGCGCTTGAAATGGTCAAGCGGTTGGAGGGCGAAGTGCTGGAAGCCCTTGCCGATCTCGGTGGAATGGAGGCGCTGACAGGTCTTGAAAGCCACACCGTTGACCCCCACCAGTTTTTAGGCATCGAGATCAATCCCCGCGCCGCCGCCATTGCCGAACTGGTGCTGTGGATCGGTCATTTGCAATGGTATACGCGGATCAGGGACGGCGAACCCTCCGAGCCGATTCTCAAAGCCTTCCGCAACATCAAGACCATGGATGCGGTGCTGTCGCCCGACCACAAAAAGCGGCCAGTCTGGCCCGATGCCGAATTCATCGTCGGCAATCCGCCCTTCATCGGCGGCAAGGATGTGCGCGCCCGCCTTGGCGATTCCTATGCCGAAGCCCTGTGGGCGGTGCATGGCCACATGAACGAGAGTGCCGATTTTGTGATGTATTGGTGGGACAGGGCCGCCGAACTTCTGACCCGTAAGGGAACCGTGCTGCGGCGTTTCGGCTTTGTCACCACCAATTCCATTACGCAGGTGTTCCAGCGGCGGGTGATGGAGCCGCATTTGAATGCCAAAAAGCCGATCTCGCTGGTTCTGGCTATTGCCGACCATCCTTGGACCAAGGCCAGCAGAGATGCTGCTGCCGTGCGCATTGCCATGACGGTGGCAGAAGCTGGCCAGCATGACGGGATCTTGCGTGAGGTGGTCAGTGAAGTCGGGCTTGATACCGATACACCGGCTCTCATTTTTACCGACCGGTCGGGCCGCATCAATTCTGACCTCACTGTGGGGGTAGATGTGACACAGGCCGTTGGATTGAGGGCGAACGATGATCTATGCACTGCAGGTGTAAAATTGCATGGTTCGGGCTTCATCATCAGTCCTGTGCAGGCGCAGGGTCTGGGTCTCGGCAGTATTGCCGGACTTGACCAGCATATCCGCCATTATCGCAACGGCCGCGATCTGATGGCCCGCCCGCGTGGTGTCATGGTGATCGATCTGTTTGGTTTGGACGCGGAAGAAGTGCGGCGCAGATTTCCGGCAGTTTATCAGCAACTCAAATTAGAAGTGAAAGAAAAAATAATTACAAAATCAGACGGATCACTAGATTATGTTGGTCGAGATTGGAATAACCGTGAATATCGCCGTGATAACTGGTGGTTATTTGGAGAAAATGTTCCTGATTTAAGGAAAGCACTCAAGAATCTGCCCCGCTATATTGCGACAGTGGAAACAGCCAAGCACCGCATTTTTCAGTTTCTTGATGCCAGCATCCTGCCGGATAACATGCTGGTGGCGATTGCGACGGATGATGCCTCGCATCTCGGTATATTGTCCTCGCGCATCCATACCACTTGGGCACTTTTTGCCGGTGGAACGCTTGAAGATCGCCCGCGCTACAGCAAATCCCGCTGTTTCGATCCCTTCCCTTTTCCGGCAGCCGACGAGGCGCAAAAACAGGCCATCCGCGCTCCGGCCGAAGAACTGGATGCCCTGCGCAAAACGGTTCTGGACGCCCACGAGCATCTGACCCTGACCAAGCTTTACAACGTGCTTGAGGAGGTGAAGGCTGGCACGGCCCCTGCGGATCTGTCGCCTGTCAGCCGCCGCATCTATGATGACGGGCTGGTCGGAGTTCTGGCAGAATTGCATGACCGGATCGACCGCGCCGTGTGCGACGCCTATGGCTGGCCTGCAAATTTGACCGTGCAGGAGATTTTGGGTCGCCTTGTCGCGCTCAACGCTCAACGCGCAAAGGAAGAAGCGATCGGCAAGGTGCTGTGGCTGCGGCCCGATTACCAGATTCCCCGCCTTGGCACGCTGCAAGAGCTGGCAGAACTCGATCTGGTCGGCGGCTCGTCGGGCGGCAGTGACATGGCGGCCAAAGGGGAAAGACTGTCGTTCTCGCCCAATGAAATGGAGCAGACAGCTTTGGTCATCGCGCTGTTGCAGATGTCGAACGAGGCCCTGTCTGCCGATGCGGTCGCCATGGGTTTCAAACAGGGTCGCAGGGTTTTACCGAAGGTCGAGGCGGTGCTGGCGGCCTCGGTGCGGATGGGCCTGGTCAGTTCCGGCGACGGCAAACTCTTCACGCTGCGTAAAGTGGCGTGAGGTTTTAGCCATAATTTGAGAGATTTTTAGGGGGGCACCGAAACAATAGCCCTCATTGATGGTGCCCAGGAGAGGACTCGAACCTCCACGTCCTTTCGGACACTGGCACCTGAAGCCAGCGCGTCTACCAATTCCGCCACCTGGGCCCTGTGCGGGGCGACACCTCGATGAGATGCGCCTGACAAAAGGGCACGGGCGGTTGTGTATCGGGGGGAAGGCTTTGTGTCAACATTGTCATCCGCGAAAAGAGAGAATAAGGCATCGTTCTTTCAGGGGAATTGATCCTTTATCCAAGCGGGATCGTGCGTGTCGCCTCTATACAGGCGCGCGCGCATTGATTATGACCCATGACGTGAACAGGCGTGGAGAGCGATCATGAACAACGCAGCCGGTCAATTGGTGACAGTGTTTGGCGGGTCCGGTTTTGTCGGACGGCATGTGGTCAGGGCTTTGGCCCGGCGGGGTTACCGGATCCGTGTGGCGGTGCGCCGTCCCGATCTGGCGCATTTTCTCCAGCCTTTGGGGGCGGCGGGGCAAATCCATGCCGTGCAGGCCAATTTGCGCTTTCCCGATTCGGTCGCCCATGCGGTGGCCGGTGCCGATGCGGTGGTCAATCTGGTCGGGCTGCTGGCCGAAGGCGGCAAGCAACGCTTTGCCACGGTGCAGGCCAAGGGCGCGAAAGTGATTGCCGAAGCGGCCAAGGCCGCAGGCGTAGCCAGAATCGTGCATCTGTCGGCGATCGGGGCCGACGCGGAGTCGCCTTCCGCCTATGCCCGCTCGAAAGCCGAAGGCGAGACCATGATGCGCGCCGTCCGCAAGGATGTGATCGTGTTGCGCCCGTCGATCGTGTTTGGTCCCGAAGACCAGTTTTTCAACCGCTTTGCCGATCTGGCCACCATGCTGCCGTTTCTGCCGTTGATCGGCGGCGGCAAAACCCTGTTCCAGCCGGTGTATGTCGGCGATGTCGCCGAAGTGGTGGCGCGCGCGGTCGATGGGGCTTTGAAAGCCGGTGCGACCTATGAGCTGGGCGGCCGCGAGGTCCGCAGTTTCGAGGAGTTGCTGCGCTTCATCCTGAAAACCATCGACCGTGATCCGGCTCTGGTGCCGCTGCCGTTCAAACTGGCACGGATGCAGGCGGGCCTGCTGGAATTCGCCAAATATGCGACCTTCGGCATGTTGCCCGAAGAATTTCTGATCACCCGCGATCAGGTGGCTTTGCTCGAACATGACAATGTCGTGTCGGCCAAGGCCGTCAAGGATGGCCGCACGCTGGAAGGCTTGGGCATCGTACCCGAAACCATCGAGGCGGTGGTGCCGAATTATCTCTGGCGGTTCCGCAAGGGCGGCCAGTTCGCGTCGGGCCGTTACGCCTGATTGTTGCGCAGATCGCGATGGTGCAGGGCTTTGTGCACATGCACCATCATGGCGGTGGCAAAGAGCGGCGTGAACAGGTTGAGCAGCGGCACCATCACAAA
Source organism: uncultured Hyphomicrobiales bacterium (assembly GCA_903930675.1). Taxonomy (GTDB): domain Bacteria; phylum Pseudomonadota; class Alphaproteobacteria; order Rhizobiales; family Beijerinckiaceae; genus CAIYZJ01. The sequence continues at coordinate 3,761 of CAIYZJ010000182.1, read as the reverse complement.
TCCCGCCAGCACCAACCCGCACAGAGTGACGGTCATCGAATGATCGCGCCGCATGGTCTGCGTGGCCTGGCTGTCCTTGAAGCGGCCGGCGGCCAGCGCGAAATATTCTCGGCCCAATAACAGCGCATTGGCGACAAAAAACACCAGCACATTGACGCCGGGCAGTAACAGCAGCATCAGCGCGACCAGATTGACTCCCAATGTCAGCAGGCCGAAGCGCACGCCTTCTTTCAGTGAACGGCCGAGCGACATCGGCACGCCGACAGGCTCCTCCGTATAATTCAAACGCTCGATTTTTTCGGCGACCTCGTCGACAAACAGGCCCGACACCAGCATCGAAATGCTTGGCAGCAGATAGAACGAGAAGAACAGCAGGCCGAAACTGGCAATCAGGCTCAATGCGCTGGCCAGCCAGCTGTGTTCGTTGGCCAGCGACAAGTGCTGGATCCACAGATCGATCAGAAACGTCAGGCCCAGCTTGGCCAGAACCAGCAAGACGATGGTCAGGCCAAGACACCGCCACATCAGCGAGCGGAATTGGCTTGAAAAAATCTGCCTTAAAGCCGTCAGCGCGGCACGGATAATCATATCGGCTCAGCGTCCCGCATCTTCGAAAATCATCTTCGCGCCCTTTTCGGCAATCACCATCGTCGGCGCAGCCGTATTGCCCGAGGTGATAAACGGCATGGCGGAGGCATCGATCACCCGCAAGCCATCCATGCCGCGCAGCCGCAAACGGTCATCCAGTACCGCCATCGGATCACTGTCCGCACCCATCTTGGCGGTGCCGACAGGGTGGAAAATGGTCGAGGCGACCGCGCCCGCGCCGATGGCCAGATCCTCGTCCGAGGTCAGATGCGCGCCGGGGCGGTATTCCTCGGGCTTGAAAGCCGCCAGAGCGGGCTGGCTGATGACGTTGCGGATCACCCGCAAGGCATCGGCGGCCACTTGGCGGTCTTCGTCGGTCGACAGGTAATTCGGGGCGATTTTGGGTTGTTTTGACGGATCGGCGCCGTCCAGCGTCACAGTGCCGCGGCTGCTCGGCCGCAAATTGCACACGCTGGCGGTAAAGGCCGGGAAAGTATGCAGCGGATCGCCGAATTTATCGAGCGACAAAGGCTGGATGTGGAATTGCAGATTGGGCCGGTCATAGGCGGGCGAGGAGGTGGTAAACGCCCCCAGTTGCGAGGGTGCCATGGTCAGCGCGCCGGTGCGCTTGAACAGATATTCCAGCCCCATCACGGCGCGGTTGAACAGCGATTGATATTCGCTGTTCATGGTTTTGACGCCGGAAACCTTATAAATCGGCCGGATTTGCAGATGATCCTGCAAATTCGCACCGACACCGGGCTTGTCGAGCACGACATCCACGCCGTTGTCGCGCAGCATCTGCGCCGGACCGATGCCCGACAGTTGCAGCAGATGCGGCGTGCCGATGGATCCCGCCGAAACAATCACCTCGGCTCCGGCTTTGGCAGCAAACACCTGACCCGAGGGGTGTCGATAGCGCACGCCGGTGGCGCGGCCTTGTTCGACAATGACTTTTTCCACCAGAACCCCCGTCTGCACGACAAGGTTGGGGCGGTTCAGCACGGGCTTCAGAAAGCCGCGCGCCGCGCTGTAGCGGCGGCCGTTTTTCTGGTTGACGTGGAAATAGGCGCAGCCGTGGTTGTTGCCGGTGTTGAAATCCTCGATCCGCGGAATACCGGCCTGTTCGGCGGCATCGATGAAGCGGTCGAGCAGATCCCATTGCACGCGCGGCGGTTCGATGCGCCATTCGCCGCCGGCCTGATGGTAGCGGCCATCGGGTTTGAAATGGTCTTCCTGTTGCTTGTAGAGGGGCAACAGGTCATCCCAGCCCCAGCCTTTGAGGCCGAGATCGCGCCAGCGGTCATAATCCTGCGCCTGTCCGCGCATATAGATCATGGCATTGATGGCCGAACAGCCGCCGAGCACTTTACCACGCGGATAGGCGATGGAGCGTCCGCCCAGACCCGCTTCGGCTTGGGTTTTGAACATCCAGTCGGCGCGCGGATTGCCGATGGCAAACAGATAGCCGACAGGAATATGGAACCAGATCCAGTTGTCGTTGCCGCCCGCTTCGAGCAGCAGCACACGGTTGCGCGGATCGGCCGACAGGCGATTGGCAAGGACGCATCCGGCAGAGCCCGCGCCCACGATGATATAATCGAATTGATCGCCGTCGAATAAAGGCCGTTCCGTCATCGTTGCCCCTGTTTGTTTGCCTGATTTGTCTAAGGTAGCCATTGGGAGCGGCGGCGCAAGACCATCAAGCCGGATCATTTGACAAGATTCTGCTGAATCTTGTGCCGAAGCCGTTGCATTTGCTGAATTGTATCCCTATAAAGCGCACTTCCGATCCGACCGGCTGATTAGGGCTGCCGTGGCGGATCGTTTTCGCTCATGACGAGTCGAAACGGTGTCGCAAGACATCGCCAAGCATTGATGACGATGGTGCAAACCATCACTACGGAGAGCAAAATGCCCAAGATCAAGACCAAATCGAGCGCTAAAAAGCGCTTCAAGATCACGGGGACCGGCAAGGTTCTCTATGCCCAGGCCGGCAAGCGCCACGGCATGATCAAGCGGACCAACAAGCAAATCCGCAACCACCGCGGCACATCCGTCATGTTTGATGGCGATGCGGCCAACGTGAAAAAATATTTCCTGCCCAACGGCTGATCGCCCGGGCTTTTGAGACGAACCATCAAGGAGATCAGCCATGGCTCGCGTTAAACGGGGCGTTACATCACACGCCAAACACAAGAAAACCCTCAAAGCGGCAAAAGGCTTTTACGGCCGTCGTAAAAATACCATCCGGACCGCCAAGGCGGCCGTCGATCGGGCGATGCAATATGCAACGCGTGACCGCAAGAACAAGAAGCGCACCATCCGCGCTTTGTGGATCCAGCGTCTGAATGCAGCCGTGCGCGAGCATGGCATCGTGTATTCGCGCTTCATCGACGGTCTCAACAAGGCCGGCATTTCGGTGGACCGCAAGGTTCTGTCCGATCTCGCCATCACCCAGCCGGAGGCTTTCGCCGTGCTGGTTGAAAAGGCCAAGGCCGCTGCCGGTTCTGTCGTCCACGCCTGAGGCGTTGTGACCGACGACGTGATCAACCCCGTGCCTTCGGCGCGGGGTTTTTTGTTGACCGGTGCAGGCTCATCCGAAATGCTGCAATGGTATGGCAAGGGAGCAAGCCGATGATCACGCCTGATTGGGTCCGCATGATGGCCCGCTACAACCATTGGCAGAATCTCAATCTGACCGGCAGCGCGGCGCATTTGTCCGATGACATCCGCAAACAGGAGAGCGGGTCGTTTTTCGGCTCCATCCACGCGACCTTCAACCATCTGGTCTGGGCGGACCGCTACTGGATGTACCGCTTTACCGGCTCGCCCAAGCCCCGAGGCGGCATGGCGGAATCGCGCATCGTCTATGACGAATGGGATCAATTGCTGGCCGCCCGCACTGTGCTGGATCAAACCATCACGGATTGGGCTCAAGCACTGGATCCCGCCTGGCTCGAAACCGAAATCTCCTGGTTTTCGGGGGCCAAACAGGCGGTGGTGACGCAACCTGTGACGCAAGCCGTCACGCATTTCTTCAACCATCAAACCCACCACCGCGGCCAGATCCACGCCCTGCTGACCCGCTTCGGCGCAACGCCGCATGATACCGATCTGGTGTTTATGGAGGGGTAAATTTTTGTATTCTTATTAATTGGGAGATTGAAATT
>CAIYZJ010000181.1 GCA_903930675.1 uncultured Hyphomicrobiales bacterium | reverse complement strand
GCCACCACGATCAACGGCGGCAGGCAGTTGGGCAGGATATGGCGGAACACAACCCGCGCGGCCGAAAGCGGTGTCGAGAGCGCGGCCTCGATATAATCCTTGGATCGTTCTGTCGCAGCCGCGCCGTGGGTGGTGCGGGCGAAATAGGCATATTGTGCTGTCACCAAAGCGGTAATCAGCGGCCATTTGCCCTGCCCCAGCAAAGCCGCCAGCACCAGTGCCAGCAAGATGGCGGGGAAAGAGAGCTGCAGGTCGATGATCCGCATGATCAGGGTTTCGATGCGCCCGCCGAAATAGGCCGCTGTCGCGCCCAAAGTTGCGCCGAGTGAAAAGGCAATGAACCCGGCTGTCAGGCTGATTTGAATCGAGACCCGCAATCCGTAAAGAATGGCCGAGAGAATATCGCGGCCCTGTGCATCGGTGCCGAGCCAGTGGACAAATCCGGCAGAGCCGACAAAGCCGGGCGGACGGCGTGCATCCATCAAGACCAGCTTGGACAATTCATAGGGATCCTGCGGAGTGATCCACGGCGCCAGCACCGCCAGCGTGATGATGAGCACCACGACAATCAGGGCCCCCAAGGCAAGATGGCTGCTGCGGAATTCGTTCCAGAACAGGCGGAAGGGCGTATCGGCTTGCGGAGGATGTGCCATGGCTAGCTCCTGCGGTGCCGCAAGCGCGGGTCCAGAAAGACATAAACAATATCGACGGTGAGGTTGATCATGATGAACAAAAACGCCACCAGCATCAGATAGGCCACCATCACGGGCCGGTCGAGTGTCGAAATCGAATCGATGATCAGCTTGCCGACACCCGGCCATGAAAAGATGGTTTCGGTGACCACCGCAAAGGCCAGAGTCGAGCCCAGTTCCAGACCGAAGACCGTGACAATCGGGATCGAGATCAGCCGCAACACATGGCGGTAGAGGATCGTCAATTCGCTCTCACCCGACGCACGCGCAAATTTGACCGTGTCCGTCAACATGGTTTCGCGCGTTCCTGCCCGGGCGAGGCGGACCATCATGGCGAATTTGAACAGCGACAGATTGAGCGCGGGCAGGAACAGATAAGCCAGACCCTCGCCGGTCAGAAAGCTCCATTCGATCCCGAACAGGGAGGCGGTCGGCCCGCGATTGCCCGCAGGGAACCAGCCGAGCGTGACGGCGAAGGTGAAAATCAGCACCAGACCGATCCAGAAGGTCGGCACCGAAAAGCCGAAAATCGACAGGCCCATGATCATCTTGGCCAACAGCCGGTCAGGCCGGTAACCGGCATAGATACCGAGCGGCACACCCAGCAGTGTCGCACCCAGAACCGCAATCAGGGTCAGTTCGATGGTCGCGGGCAGTCTGGAAAAAATCAGTTCGAGCACCGGCATATTATAGACAAAGGACCGCCCGAAATCGCCCTGCAGCAAGCGCAGCAGAAAGTCGAAATATTGCTTCCACAATGGCTGGTCTAGTCCATAGGCCTTGATGGTCTGTTCGCGGATCAGTTGGGTTGCATCGGGCGAGATCATCACGTCGATCGGATTGCCGACCGCATAGACACCGACAAAAACCAGTGCCGAAATGATCATCATGACCACGACAGCCTGACAAACGCGTTGGATCATAAAACCTAACATGCAAGCCGTTCCTTTATCGCGCCGCTCAAGCCCAATCCTGCATGATGACGCGGCGGGTTTCTTCGACGGCTGTCGCCCAGATGGCCAGCATCTCCTCGTCGGCGCGCTGGTAGAAGCCGCCGTAATTGCCGTCGCCGAGCAAGTGCTTTTTGGCGAGCGGATCAAGCTGCTGGAAGCGGGCAATCGGCATCATCGGCTTTTGATGATCGGGCATGGCGATGCCGGGCAGGCGGGTCCACGGAAAATTTTCCATCCACGAGGCATGCGAGGCCACCGGATCGACTTTTTGCACATGCGCCATGGTTTGCGGCGCGCTCCACCAATTATGCCATTTGACCTGCACACCGTGATGGCGGTCGAGCCATTCCAGCACCGCGCCATGGGCGGGCGAATTGCCGCCATGGCCGTTCACAATGGTGATCTTTTTGAAGCCGGACCGGACCATGCCGTCCAGCACATCGGTCACGACGGCGCACAGGGTCGACAATTTCAAAGTGACCGAGCCCGGATATTCGACAAAGTTGGGCGTCAACCCGTAATTGATCACCGGAAACACCGGAATGTCCTGCCCCTCGCAGGCATCCAGTGCCACCCGTTCGGACAGGATGGCATCGACGCAGAGGCTCAGATAGGCGTGTTGTTCGGTCGAGCCGACCGGCAAAACCGCGCGATCGTCGCGGGTCACATGGTCGGCCACCTGCATCCAGTTCATGTCCGATATACGCATTTCAAGCCCCGTGTTTTGCAATGATGGGATGGCGTTCGTGTTCACTGACGTGATTGTCTTGCTTGTCTTCGGCGAACATGGCGAGCATGACTTTCGCCATCAGGGCATTCAGTGTCTCTTGTTCGACCAGTGACAGCGGTGCCAGCATTTCCTGCTCGAAAGCCACGAAACGCGGCAGGGCCGCATCATAGATCGCCTGACCGAACGGTGTCAGCGAAAGATATTGCATGCGCCTGTCCATCGCTTGGGTGGAACGCGCAATGTAGCCGAGCTTGGACAGGCGGTTGACCGCACGGCTCAGAGTGTTTTTCGGAAAAGCGGTCGAGGATGCAATTTCGCTGGCTGTCACGCCATTCATCAGGGCCAGCGAGTAAATGACCACGAATTCAACCCGCGAGAGTCCGAATTCCTGTTCCACCCAGCTGTAAAGCGGCTGGTTATAGCGCAAAGCGAGATAGTTGAAGCGGGCGGCGAAGCCGCAGGGGTTTTTCCAAAGGCGCGTATGGGTAAAGGCATCAAGCCTGTCACGCGACAGCAAATCACAACCTGTTCCAAATGGGATGATATCGGCTTGTGCCGTCCCATTGGCCACCGGCGTGGTCGCATCGAGCTCGGGAGTGTAATTATTGATCATAAGCCGCTCTTTTAATCGGGTCATCCCGAGGATCAATCCCACTATAAAGCGAAAAATTAGTTCCACAAGGAATTGACTACCCTGAATTTAAGGATTTGAATACGACACCTGTTCTGGTCCGTGGCGGACCAGACTGCTGTTCGACGAGGGGATTCACATGAGTATGATTTCGCATCGCTTTGCCATGGGACTGGCTCTGGCAACCATCACACTTGCGCCCGCAATGATGTTGCCGCAATCGGCTTCGGCGCAAACGCTGACCATCGGTGTGCGCGGCGGTCCTGATTCCATCGACCCGCATTTCACGGCAACCGGAACCCATGCGGAATCCCTCAAGCATATTTTCGACACACTGGTCTGGTCCGGCGACGGGCTGGAGGTCGAGCCGCGTCTGGCTGAAAGCTGGAAGGCTGTCAATGACACCACATGGGAATTCAAGCTCCGCAAGGGTGTGAAATTCCATGACGGTTCGGATTTCACGGCAGAGGATGTGAAGTTCTCGATCGAGCGTATTCCGGTTGTGTCCGGCCCCAACCCCACCACCATCTATGTGCGCCGTGTCAAGGAAACCAAGATCATTGACGCCCATACCATCCATATCGTGACCGATGGTCCTTCGCCGATCCTGTCCAATGATTTTATCCGTCTGTTCATCGTCTCCTCGAAGGCGGCCGCGGGCCTGACCAAGGAAACCGCCAACGAGGCCTTCAATTCCGGCAAGGCCGCAATTGGGACAGGTCCTTACAAATTCGTGTCATGGCAGCCGAAGGGCGATCTGGTGATGGATCGGTTTGATGGCTATTGGGGCCAGAAGGAGCCATGGGCCCGCCATGTCCGCAAGGAAATCCCCAATGACGCCGCCCGCGTCGCCCAGCTCAAGGCAGGCCAGCTTGATCTGATCACCCGCGTACCGGCCACCGATGTCGCCAGCCTCAAAACAGACCCCAAGCTGACGGTCAAAACCATTGATACGGTTTACGTGTTCAATGTCGAAATCGACATGCGCGACAAGGCTTTGAATGTCTCGGCCAAAGACGGTTCGGCACTCGATAAAAACCCCTTCCTCGATCTGCGCGTGCGTCAGGCCATCGACATGGCGATCGACCGCAAGGCACTGGCTGAAATCGCCATGGAAGGCCTCGGTCAGCCGGTCAACCAGCTTGTGACCTCGTCGATCTTCGGCTTCAACAAGAGCCTGCCGCCGCGCCGCTATGATGTGGCTGCCGCCAAGAAATTGCTGGCCGATGCGGGTTATCCCAACGGCTTCAAACTGCAATTCTCCTTCACCCAGGACCGCTTGCCCGGTGACCGTCAGGTCGGCACTTCGATTGCGCAAATGCTCGCCGCCATCGGCATAGACGCGCAGGCCAATGCGCAACCGGCCGCCGTGTTCTTCCCGGCCCGGACCCGCGGCGAATATTCCATCTCGATGTCGGGCTGGGGGACGCTGACCGGCGAAGCGCATTATACCTTGTCCTCGCTGGTTCACTCCAACGACAAAGACAAGAAAATGGGTGCCTTCAATGTGCTGAATTACAAAAACGACGAAGCCGATAAATTGCTGCAGCAAGCCGCCATCGAAATGAATGACGACAAGCGCCGCAAGCAGCTCGAAGATGTCAACGCCCTCGTCGAAAAAGACATGCAGAGATTGCCGATTGTCGCTGTGGGTTCGGCTTGGGCCATGCAGAAGGACAAGGTGACCATCAAAGCGCGTGTCGACGAAGATACGCTGGCGATGAACATCAAGCCGGCCCGCTGATCATGGCCGGTCTTGCTTTGGGCTTGCACGGGGGCTGCGGGACATTGGACCGCAGCCTGATGTCGGAAGCCGATTGGGCGGAAAGCCGCGAGCATATCGCCCAGGCCCTGCATGCGGGTTGGGCGGTTCTCAAAGCCGATGGCCGCGCTATCGATGCCGTGCAGGCCACCATCATGGTGCTCGAGGATAGCCCGCATTTCAATGCGGGCTATGGTGCGGCGCTGACCGAGAATTTCGATCACGAGCTTGATGCCTCCATCATGGATGGCGCCACGCTCGATGCGGGTGCGGTCACTTCGATCAAACGGGTGCGCAACCCTATTCAGGCGGCCCGCGCCGTGCTGGACGGCGGCAAGGCCGTTTTGCTGACAGGCCAAGCCGCCGATCAATTCGCCGAACAGGCCGGATTGACGATGGTCAAGCCCGATTATTTCACCACCCAACGCCGGATTGATGCCGTCAAAAGCCTCAAGCAGCGCGCCTTGAGCGGCACCATTGCCAAAGCCTCCGAGGCCGAAAAACACGGCACCGTCGGCGCTGTGGCCCGCGACAGCCAAGGCCATCTTGCCGCGGGCACATCCACAGGCGGTTTCAACAACAAACCGCAAGGCCGCGTCGGCGACAGCCCGATCATCGGGGCAGGCACCTATGCGAGGGACGGCGTCTGCGCGGTGTCGTGCACCGGACAGGGCGAAGTGTTTATCCGCCGCGTTGCCGCCTATGATGTGGCGGCACGGATGATCTATGGCCAGCAAAGTCTGCAACAGGCTTCCGATATTCTGGTCCATGAAACACTGGCCAGCCACGGGATCGGGGCGGGCATGATCGTGCTGGGGGCCGAGGGCGATCCGCTGGCGCCCTATAACACGCTGGGCATGTATCGCGGCT
>CAIYZJ010000180.1 GCA_903930675.1 uncultured Hyphomicrobiales bacterium | reverse complement strand
GGGCCGCCTTGAATTCGGGTGCGACCAGTTGATAGGTCATCGCACTGGCCGAGGCCGTGAATTTGGTGCCCGAGGCACTGACAGGGACCGTCAAGCTGAATCGGCCATAATCCGTACCTTCGGTATGCATGGCATTAACGGACAGCAATTCGCCATTACCGGTCGGGCTTTCGGCGCTCACATCGGCATTCAGCCGCTTGGAGCCGGTCGAGCGCGAGCTGCCATTGTCGAAAGACACATTGCCTTTGAAAACCTGTTTGTCGCGGGCCAGCAACACGAATTCGCTTTCTCCGTCCGTGCGCCCCTCGCGCAAGCCGCCCGAGACGCTCACCCCCGGCAAATCCTCGATCAGCAACAGTCCGCGGTCGAGATCATAGACATTGACGAGGCGGCCTGGCGGCAGCGCCTGTTCGATCCGGTTGAGCAACAGATCAAGCCGCGTACGTGTGTCGCTCCCCCCGTCCATCACGGCGCCGGTAAAACGCGATTCAACGATATGGAAACGGACAATGCCGCCTTTGACCACCTGTTTGGGAATGGTGGCGGCCGCGATATAGCCCTTCTCGCGATAAACGAGTGCCAGCGCGGCAGCAGCATTTTGCAGTTCGTTGAAGGTCAAAGGCCGGTTGAGATAGGGCTCGACAAGTGTGGCCAGCACATTCGAGCGGACCGCCGTATTGCCGGAAAAGATGAATTGTTTGACCAGAAGCGTTTCACCCTGACCTTGCAGCAGCTCGATTTTGGGCGGACCGGGCGGCGGGCCGACCGACGGCAATTTGGGCGGCGGCAGCGAGCGTTCGATCTGGTTGAGTAGAGATCCGGCATCTGGCGTAAAGCCCTGCGCTCCCGCTTTTCCGGACCAAGCCGGCAGCACGGCGATCAGAACGGTCAAAAGCAGCACAAAAACGCAACGCGGCAGCCCGAAGGCTCCCGTCCGTTCCTTGCTCTGACTCCACCGTTTCAACACGCTTTTGATACCCACTCACAACACACAAAAAGGCACGACTTGAGAGGCCATTGCCGCCTGACATCAAAATGCCCGCGCGCAAAGCCCCACTTTCCCATTAAAAATTTACCAGCCGCCCCCGACCATAGCAATCGGAGCGGAGGTGCCAATCCCAAACATCGTTAAGAAAGACAAGGACTTACAGACATAACAGCCACTTAGCTGCCCGTCCCTGACACCGATTGGTGTGGATAAAATTGAAACGGGTCACAAAGCAGGGCCGCCAGCAGCCCCGAAAACGGGGCAATCTTTTAAAAATGTTGAAAATCCAGCTCGGTGGACAGTGCTTTGGGGGCAGGAAATTGCGGTTTGGTTCAGTTGTGCAAACCGGGGGCTTCACCGATTGGTGTGACCAGTTGCCGGTCAGCAAATATCGGTGGCACCCGAAAGGCGTGATGCACGGAACAATCCGTTCAGATGCCAGTTTCAACGCTTGATTACAAACCAAAATAGGATGGCTTTGGTGATGCAAAAATCATCCTGTTTTAATTTTGCGGCTTCAATGGCGTGTGAGCGGAAATTGGAACGCTCTGGTCGATGCTGCCCAAAATGTAATGATGCCGATCCTTCCCACAATAACTACTGGACATATCGAAAATCAGGCCCTTAAATGTATTAGCTTTGTAACATTTTGCAGAAGGGTCTCCGGCATGAAGCAATACCTGTTTAAAAACCTCCAGCTGCTCGAACCCTCCTTCGGTGATGTCCAAAGCGGTTTTGAGGTTCTGGTCGAGAATGATCTGATCCGCGAAGTCTCCGACAAGCCGATCAAAAACGACAGCGCGACGGTGATGGATTGCGGCGGGCAGACTTTGATGCCCGGGCTGATAGACAGCCATGTGCATGTGTTTTTGAGCGATGTCTCGATCCGCAACATGGAAAATATCCCGCTGACCCTGATGACAGCCCGTGCGGTGTCACTGATGAAGGGCATGATCGACCGCGGCTTTACCAGCGTGCGTGATACCGGCGGTGCCGATTGGGGGATCAAGGAGGCGGTGGATCGCCATGATGTGGCCGGTCCGCGCCTGTTTATTGCCGGTCAGGCGATCGGCCCGACAGGCGGGCATTCGGACTCGCGCCGCAGAACCGATTACGGCCTGCGCTGCCATTGCTGCAACGCCATGTCCTATACCATGAATGTGTCGGACGGTGTCACCGAGGTGCGCCGTGCGGCGCGCGAACAGATGCGGCAGGGTGCCGACCAGATCAAGATCATGATGTCGGGCGGTGTCGCCTCGCCCTATGATCCGCTGACCAGCCTGCAATTCAGCATGGAAGAAGCCCGTGCGGCGGTGGAAGAAGCCCATGCCTTCGGCCGCTATGTCTGCGCCCATGCCTATACGCCCGAAGCCATTACCCGCGCCGCCCATGCCGGTGTGCGCACCATCGAACACGGCAATCTGATCGACGAGCCCGCAGCCAAATTGATGGCCGAAAAAGGCATGTTCCTGATCGCCAATCTGGTGGCCTATTACGCCATGAAGGAACGTGCGGCCGAATTCGGCATGTCGGCAGAGATGCTGGAAAAGAATGATATGGTGATCGACGGCGCGTTGAAATCGCTTGAAATCTGCAAGCGTGCCGGGGTTCCGGTCGGTTACGGTTCGGATTTGCTGGGCCAGTTGCAGGTCGATCAATCACGCGAATTCCTGCTGCGCTCGGAAGTGCTGTCGCCCATCGACATCATCCGCTCGGCCACCACGGTCGGCGCGCAGATCGTGCGGATGGAAGGCAAGCTGGGCACGATCAAAGCCGGTGCCTTTGCCGATCTCCTGTTGGTCAACGGCAACCCGCTCAAAAATCTGGGTCTCATGCAAAATCAGGGTCGCGATTTGTCGATGATCATGAAAGCCGGACGCTTCCACAAAAACACCCTGACCCATTAAGGCGGTTTGACCGGATATGCAGATTGTGGCGTTGCGAGAGGGTTGGTTTGGTCGCCTGGCACTGAAAGGCACGGCCACCCTCGCCATGGTCTATATCCTGCTGCCGCTGGTGTTTGTGATCTGGCTGTCGTTTTTCGCGCAGGAAATCCCGAGCTTCCCGCCCGACGGCTATTCGCTGCGCTGGTTCTTCGCCATTGCCGACCACAAGGTGTTTGCGCAGGGCTTTGTGCTGAGCCTGCAAGTCGGCTGTCTGGCCACGGTGCTGGGGCTGGTGTTGGGTGTACCCGCCTCTCTGGTGGTGGTGCGCTATCCCTTCCAGGGCCGCAACATCGCCAGCGGGCTGTTGCTTGCTCCGCTCATTGTGCCGGGGGTGGTTCTGGGCACATCGCTCTATGTGTTCCAGATCGAGACCGAGATTGCCACCGGCTATCCGATGATGGGGTCGTTCTGGGGGCTGGTGCTGGCCCATACGCTGATTGTGATTCCGTGGACCATGCGACTGGTCACCGCCAATCTGCAGGGGCTCGACCGCAGCATCGAGGAGGCGGCGTCCAATCTGGGTGCGCCGCCCTTTACAACCTTTTACCGCGTGACGCTGCCGATGATCCGTCCCGGCATTGTGGCGGCTGCCTTGTTCGGTTTTGTCAATTCGTTCGGCAATCTGGAAATGTCGATGTTTCTGGTCGGGCCGGGCCGGACCACCTTGCCGATTGCGATCTTGCAATATCTCGAATGGAAAATTGATCCGACCGTGGCCGCTGCCTCGGTCCTGCAGATTGCGCTGATTGCAACCGCTTTGCTGATCACCGACCATTACGTCAAATTGTCACGGGTGGTTTAAATGGCCAGACTTTCTCTCGACCGACTGACCCGCAGCTATGGCGATCTGACCGTCGTTGATTCGGTGTCGCTCGAGGTGCCGCATGGCGAGTTTCTGGTTCTGCTGGGACCGAGCGGTTGCGGGAAAACCACGACCTTGCGGATGATTGCCGGTTTCGTCGAACCCAGTTCGGGCTCGATCCATATCGGCGGGCACAACGTCACCGACAAGCCGCCATGGAAACGCAATTGCGGGTTGGTGTTTCAGAATTATGCGCTGTTTCCGCATATGACGGTGGCCGAGAATGTCGCCTTCGGGCTTGAAATGCGGCAGGTCGCAAAACCGGAGATGGCCAAGCGCGTCGGTGATGCGTTGCGCATGGTCCGGCTCGATCATCTCGGGCACCGCTATCCGCGGCAAATGTCGGGCGGCCAGCAACAGCGTGTCGCCCTGGCGCGCGCGCTGGCGATCCAGCCGGATGTGCTGCTGCTCGACGAGCCGCTGTCCAATCTCGATGCCAAATTGCGCGAGGAGGTCCGGATCGAAATCCGCGAATTGCAACGCACACTGGGGTTGACGACCATTCTGGTGACCCATGATCAGGAAGAAGCCCTGACCGTGGCCGACCGTCTGGTGGTGATGCAGGATGGCCATGTCCGGCAGATCGGCACCAAGCGCGATTTATACGAACGGCCCGCCGATCGTTTTATCGCCTCCTTCATTGGCCGCACCTGTTTCAACGAAGGCGTGATCACGCAGGCCGGACGGTTCGAGACCGATGACGGTCTGGTGTTCAAAGTCTCGGGTGACGCAGGGGCTGGCCCGGCCAGTCTGGCTCTGCGGCCCGAGCGTTTTGTGATCGGTGATCAGGCGCGCAGCATGGACAATCACTTCACCGGCACGGTGGAGTTTGTGTCCTATCTGGGCTCCTCGGTCGATGCGCATGTCCGTCTGGGATCATCCACCAAAATGGTGGTGCAAATGGCCAATCGCGACGGGTATGTCGAACCTTCCGAGGGTGACGAATTAACAATAGGTTGGGCTCAATCGGCCGGTCTGATCTATCCACGCAACCAGGGGCCGGTCTCGCAAGGGGAAGAACACTCATGACGAAGCACAACCCGACACTGTTGAATCGCCGCCATTTTCTACAGATGACCGCGCTGGCATCCGGCACGATGGCATTGACGGCAGCAGGCACCTCGCCGGTGTTTGCGCAGCAAGCCAAAGTCGTGGTCGGCACATGGGGCGGCGACTATGCCCGCCTGCTGACCAAAAACATCGAAGACCCCATCCTGAAGCCGAAAGGCATCGAAAGCGTTCAGGATCAGGCTGCCGATGCACCGCGCCGCGCCAAAATGGTGGCCGAAAAGCGCTTGCCGCGCGGCACCACCGATATTCAGGGCTTCTCCTCCGCCAATATGTTCGAGATGAACGAGGCAGAGGTTGTTGAAAAGATCGATTATTCGAAAATTCCCAATGCCGTGAATCTCCTGCCGGAAATGAAATATGCCTACGGCATCGGCCAGATCTATTCGGGCAAGGTGGTTGTCTATAATCCCAAGATGATTTCACCCGCTCCGGCCAGCTTCAAGGATGCGTTCGATCCGAAATGGGGCAGCAAGGCCGGTGTGATCGACATCCAGTATATCTATGTCGTGATGGCAGCCTCATTGGCGGCCACCAATGGTGCGTCGATGACCGATTTCGAAAAAGCCAAAGATGTTTTGATGGCTGCCAAAAAGGCAGGGGTCCGGGTCTATCCGACCAACGAGGCTTTTGCACAGGCTTTGAAAACCGAGGAAATCGGCATCGGCATCATGTGGAAAGCCCGCGCCGTGCAATGGCAGAATTCGGGCATTGCGGTTGAATCCGCAGCACCCAGCGAAGGGATTCCGCTGTATATTTCCGGCTTCTCGATTGCCAAAAATGCCCCCAACAAAGACGCCGCCTATGCCTATCTGAATGCGATGCTGGAAAAGAGCGCGCAGGAGGCCTTTGCTGTCGATATGGGCTATAATCCGACGGTTAAAAACGCTGTCGTGGCCCCCGATCTGCAAAAGCGCATCGGCTTCACGGCGGATGAGATGAAGCGGTTGAAAGACCTGAATTACGACTATATCGCCAAGAATGATGCGATGATCAAGGAATGGTGGGACAAGGTGTTCAAAGCCTGAGCATGACCCACGCATCCGCACAGGCACGGCGAGGCCTGACGGCCTCGCTGTTGATCGGTCCGGCCACGGTCTTTGTGGCCGTGAGCCTGCTTGTGCCGATGGCTATTCTGTTCCGCTACAGCCTGAATGCCTTTGTGCCGGGCAAATTCATGGTCGATGCGCTGACTCTCGACAATTACATCAAATTTTTTACCGACCCTTATTATTCGGCAGTCCTTTTGCGCACGGTGCGGGTGGCGATGCTGTGCACGCTTGCGTGCTTCGTGCTGGGCTTTCCGCTGGCCTATGTGCTGGCCCGCAGCCAGTCGCGTTTTAAAAATCTGCTGGTGATCCTTGTCGTGCTGCCGCTGTTTGTCGGCAATGCCGTGCGTGCGGCCGGCTGGATGGTGTCGCTGGGCAACAAAGGCGCATTCAACCAGTTGATGATCGGGCTGGGCTGGATCGATCAGCCGATCGAGATCATGTATACGGAAGCGGCCGTGCTGATCGGCATCATCGCCGTCAATCTGCCCTATATGGTGTTGACGCTGCAAGGCGTTTTGGAAGGCATTGCGCGCTCGACCGAGGAAGCCGCTTTCAGCCTTGGTGCCACGCCTCTGGTGATGGCGCGGCGGATCCTGTGGCCTTTGGCCATGCCCGGTATTCTGGCGGGCAGTATTCTGACCTTCATTCTGGCCATGAATGCCTATGCGACACCGGCTCTGCTTGGCGGCCCCAAATTCCAGATGATGGGCACCCTGGTCTATGGCCAGTTCTCGCAGCAAAACAACTGGCCGTTCGGTGGTGCGATTTCCTTTATCCTGATGTCGGCCACTCTGGTGCTGACCAGCGTGTCGCAAATGCTGATTGCCCGACGCTATCATGTCTCGTAACGGTCAAGGCTCCGGACCCGTTCCAGACGATGATTGATTGAAAGCCCATGATCGTAGCCCAACATCGTAGCTCATGACCGATAGCCTGATACTCTGCCTCGTGATATGCGCCGTGTCCTTCCTGATTGCCTTTATGAAAGGCGCGTTTGGCGGCGGCTTGGCGGTGATCGGTATTCCGCTTCTGTCGCTGGTGATGCCGCCTTTGGAGGCCGGCGCGCTGCTGGCCCCGTTGCTGGTGGTGATGGATCTGTTTTCGCTCAGATATTGGTCGGTCCATACATGGTCCAAGCCTGATCTGGTTATCCTGATCCCGTCGATGGTGGTGGGCGTCGGGGGCGGGACTTTGCTGGTCTCTGTGCTGTCGGCGGGATGGGTCGGCTTGGTGATTGCGCTGACCAGCCTCGTGTTCAGCCTGTTGTATTTTGCAGGCGGGGTCCGCAAAGGCATGGGTGTGCCGTCATGGCGGATGGGCTTTTTCGCAGGCAGCGCATCGGGCTGCGCGACCATGATTGCCAATGCGGGTGGCCCGCCTCTGGCGATGTATCTGCTCAGCCGCAATCTCTCAAAAACCATCTATACCGGCACCGCCAGCATTGTGGCGGCCAGCGGCAATCTTCTCAAACTGCTGCCATGGCTGCTGATTGCCCGGGTCGATGCCGCGTTTTTATGGAAAATCCTGCTGGCCGTGCCGTTTATCGTCTTCGGTGTCTTTTGCGGCTTCCGGCTCAACCAGCGGCTGGATCAGCAAAGGCTGTTCACCATTTGCCATGCTTTGCTGGTCTTGTTGTCGGTCAAAATGCTGGTTTCAGCCGTTTTGATCCTCGGTCCCGAGCTGTTCGGTCCCGCCTGATCCCTCAGCGTTTACGCGCCCTGCTTCTCGTAGCGATAGCGGAAATTGCAATGTGATGCGCCTTGCATGATGGTCTGGCTGCGGTCCAGCTTCAGGTTGGGGTCGTAGCCCTCGCAAAAGGTGCCGTCGCGCTGGCAGGAGAGCAAGTGGCCGATCTCGCCGATCCCCATTTCCCGATACATTTCGGCGTAGCGGCAGCGGGTGACGTTGAAATCAAGCGCGGTGTCGGAACTGTGCAGCACGTCCATTTGCAACGCGTCATCCATGGTCCACAGCGGCAGCAGATCGGCAAAGCTTTTCAGGGAGGTCGGGCCATCCGCCTGTTTGGCCATGTCCTGCCCCTGGGCAATCGAAGCCTGACGGACGGCTTCGCCGATCACAGCCTTGGCCTCGTCCGCGCCGTGGCGTTGTTTGACCGTCTCATAGACGAATTTCAGAATATTGGCTTCCAGCCGGCGACGCTCGATCATCGGAAGGGCAGAAGAAGCAGAAGCAGAAACAGAAACAGAAGCAGGAGCTTGTGTCATGATGCAACCTCGTTGTTGTCAGCCGTGGTGTGCGGAGAATGTCCGCCGAGATAGGTTTCCTTGACGCGCGGGTCATCGAGCAAGAGGCTCGCCTGTCCGGTCAGCACGATCTTGCCGCCATCCATCACCGCCGCGCGATCAGCCACCGCAAGGGCCGAACGGGCATTTTGTTCCACCAGCAGGATCGAAACACCGGTGTCGCGGATCGATTGCACCAGATTGAAAATCAGCTTGATGATTTTCGGCGCCAGCCCCAAAGACGGCTCGTCCAGCAACAGCATTTTCGGACGCCGCATCAAGGCGCGCGCCACGCACAGCATTTGCTGCTCGCCGCCCGACAGCGATCCGGCATTCTGCTGCATGCGTTCCCCCAGCAGCGGAAACAGCGACAGCACCTTGTCGAGTTCGGACAGGCCGAGCGGACCGCCGCCCAGAACAAGGTTCTCGCGCACGCTCATCGACGAAAAAATCTGCCGCCCCTCGGGAGCCTGCAACAGGCCGCGGGCGACAATCTCGTGCGAGGGCAGGCGGGTAATCTCCTCGCCGTAAAAACGGATATGGCCCTGCTGCGAGGCATAGACACCTGAAATGGCGCGCATCAGGGTGGTTTTGCCGACGCCGTTGGCACCGCTCACCGCGACAATCTCACCTTCCTGAACGGTCAGGTCGATGCCGCGCAGAATGGATTGGACACCCATGCCGACATGCAGATCGCTGATTTCGAGTGCGGGCCCCGCGGTCATTCGTCCACTCCCAGATAGGCTTCGAGCACGCCCGCATCCTGCTGCACCATGTCGGGTTTGCCGTCACAGATTTTGCGGCCCGAGGCCAGCACAATCACCCTCTCGCAAATCGACATCACCAGCCGCATATCATGCTCGATCAAGATGATCGTCCGGCCTTCCCGATGCAGGCTGCGGATGAAATCGGCCAGTTGGCGGGTTTCGGTTTCATTGAGGCCCGCGGCCGGTTCATCGAGAATCAGCAGTTCCGGCTGCATGGCCAGAGCGCGGGCGATCTCCAGATATTTGCGCTTGCCATAGGAGATATTGGCGGCCAGATCATCGGCCTCGGCCAGCAGGCCCACGGCTTCCAGTGCGGCAAAACTCTTTTGGGTGATGCGGTCGCTCTTGGCTTTCTGCCACGGAAAGATCGAGCCAAGCCCGATGGTCTCATGGCCTATGGCGCCGACGGTCACATTGTCGAACACCGACATATTCGGGAAAATCCGCAAATTCTGGAAGGTCCGCCCGATGCCTCGCCGCGCAATATCATGTGGCGTCAGCCCGTCGATCCGCTCGCCCTTCAAGCGCACCTCGCCGGAACTGGGGGCGGTAAAGCCCGAAATCAGATTGAACAAGGTGGTCTTGCCCGCACCATTCGGTCCGATCAGGCCGACCAGCTCGCCTTGCTCGATGGCCATCGAGACATCATCGACGGCTTTGAGCCCGCCAAAGGTGCGGCCGAGTTGCAGGGTTTCCAGAAAGGCACTCATAACCACCCCACCCGCATCTCTTTGCCGTCCGCTTTGGTCTTGCGGCCCAATCCGAATTGGTTGCGGATGAAATCCAGCGCGCTGACCTCGCCGATCAACCCGCGGGGCTGGAACAGGATCACGCCGAACAGCACAATTCCGATGATGATATTGCGGAAATCGCCTGCCTTGAATTCGCGCAACACTTCCGGCAGGCCGATCAGGATGATCGCGCCG
>CAIYZJ010000179.1 GCA_903930675.1 uncultured Hyphomicrobiales bacterium | reverse complement strand
TGGCGGGCGCTGAGTGGCCGTCTCGCAAAAATAGCCACCCAACTACCCCCAGACGCTACAGGCTATCCAGCGGCCCTTAAAACGGAAATGCACACATGACCACTGATGACCGGATAAAGCAGGTTGCCGTGGCGTTGATCGATGCAAGCACTGGCGACCATCACGGTTGGTTGCCGATGGCGAGTGCGGCCTATCTCGCTGCCTTGCAAAGCCTGCTTCCTGTTATTGAAGAACTGGATTGCGTATCGGGCCATGAATGGGAGGGTGCCATCCAGTCGGTGCGTGACATGATCCGCGCCGAAATCACAGCGGCCCGTATTTCAGCATATACCGGATAGCCAGCGCGGCAGGACCGGACACGGGCACGGTGCCATCCTCCCACCGGCTGATTGCGCGGCGACCATTCAGCGGCGACAGGCCGAGAGCATCGGCGAGGGCAACCTGGGACAGGCCGAGTTGGTGACGGGCGGCGCGGATTTCATCGGCGTTCATAGTAAAATTCTCCAAATTGCGAGCAGGCACACGGCGCTCAGGATCAGGGCCAGCATCAACAGCCAGTCGTTGGCGCGTCGAATGTAGCGGAACTCTCGGATGATGGTTCTAAGCATGGCCGGTGATCTCCCGCAGGAAGTCCCGGTCGCGGATGGCCTGCTCAATCACGCGGTCTTTGGCGTCGGTTCCCATAGCCTCTCCGAAGCCTTCGGCACCGGCAACGGCGGCGTAATCCTGTTTCAGCACCGCGCCATAGATCACGGCCTCGATCTCGCGGATGCCGTCACAGTTGCAGATAGGGAACCCGGCGCGTTTCAGTTCCCGAAGCAGCAAGTCGGCAACGTCACCGATGACGGCGACAAGTTCCTTTGCGTGTTCATGTACGCCTTCCGGCGCGTTCTCGGCGCAGGCTTCGATCAGTTCATACCGGCGATTGTATTCACGGGCGTCGATATTCGGGCGGATGCTCATTGCCTTATCCCTCTGTTTTCGCTATAGTTTCAGTTGATCTTTGATATCGTAAAGCACGTTGATACCGTCCAGCGGCGTGACGCCTGCCTGTGTGGCGAGATACCACGACAGGGCGAGCATCAGCGCCAGCTTGATGGCAATTTTCATGGCTTCTTGATCTGGTTGCGCCAGAAATCACGCTCGCCGCGCAAGTGCTGGCCCACAGGGCTGGACGCATCAAACCCGGCGATGGTCCGGTTCAGGTTATCCAAGTGCGCGGCGGCGTTTTCGTTGCCTTCGATCTTGAATATCCCGCGCCCGGTCAAGAGGCCGTCCAGATATTCGGCGGTAACGGTTTTCATGGCGTCATCACCCAAGCTGCCCAAGCGCATCCAAAAATGACCAAGGCGATGGCGAACTCTGCAAGCGGGCGCATCAGACGGCCTGCCATACGTCATATCCGGCATCCCGCAGGCGACGGTCCCAATACTGGCCACCCGCGTTTGTGTCGAGGATAGCGCTACGGATGGCGTCAACGGTATCAAGCCACGCCGACCGCAGATGGCCCGGTTCGGTGCTGCCTGCCTTGCGGATGGCATCCTCAACAGCGGCAGAGTGCTTGTCATATCCGTAGCCGCCTGCAAAGCCGCGCACCATCTCCGTTCCGAAGACATGCACGTAAGCATACAGTCGGCCCGCACCATCACGCGGATATTTGAATGCAACGGATGCGATGCGCTCGCCGTTCTTCATCACGATATAAGCGGAGACGTTGGCGAAGGCGGCGCGGTGCTGGTCATAAATGTTAGGCATGGTCAGGTTCCCTCAGTGGTGGCCCGTAGGCCGGTCAGTAGTGATTACGAAGCGCCCGGAAGATGCGCGCACGGCTGGACGGCGTGACGCCATCGGGAATATGCAGCGAACGGTTTTCCTGCACGCCGGTATCGTAGGTTGCGGAATTATAGACCGTGAACCAGCGCGCCGTGCCGATGGTGCTATCCGACGCCTCGATGCAGGTCTGCTCGCAAAGATTGCTTTCAGTCTGCACAGTCAGGTCGAGCGCCTCGCGCAGGCCCAGGTTCTCGCCAGCGAAACCACAATCTTCCGCTTCGCCGTTCTCCGCGCTTTCTTCCGTGACGATTTCGTAGGTGACGTTGAATTTAAGCATCGTTGCGTTCCTCCTAAAAGTGGCCAGTAGGCCGGTTGATCGTCCATGTCTGACCAGCTCCCAAACTGGTCAGGTATAGAGGATCAGCCCCATTGTTCCGCCATTGCGGCGGCAATTCCACGATAGGTGCGGCTCCGTTCTTTCCATCGGTCAGGACCGGGTGACATGCGGTGCACCTTGGCCTCGCGCCCTTCCACAACATTGGTCGGGACAAGCGGCATCAGGCCATTGAGCCACAGGCAGGTGCGCTTGACCTCTCCATGCCCGAACTGCCACGGCTGGATTGACTGCACGGGCGGACGATAACCCCAAATCGCTTTTTTGGCGTATTTGTGCATGACCGGGTTTTCGACGCAGACTCGATCAATGTTGATGTTCAGGCAGCGGGAAAAGAGTTCCGCGCCTTCGAGCAATTCAGCGTTCATCTGATCAAGCGTTCTGCCGGGAGGTGGGTTGTGGAGCCACCGCACGCCGCTATTGCAAAGCCGGGTGCATGGTGGGTGGAAGATGGCGAGAGACGGCCAGAGATCGTTGGCCCAAAGGTTGTCCAGCGTCTCGAACACATCGCCCACAAGATGCCTGCCGAGCGGCAGACGATCGGGCGAATAAACCATCTCCTCGCCACCATCATCCGAGGGCAGGAGATCGCAGGAATAGGTTTCAATGCCCTTTGCCTGAAAGGCTCTGCGCACCATCCCGCTCGTTTCCATGCCGACAAAGACGATCACGACCGCACCAGCAATTCAGCACGGAACATGGCCAGCCGCTCGATTGCGCGCTGCTGTGCCGGACCAGCTTCACCCTTGGCGAGATGTTCAAGGATGCGGATGGCACCGTTGATATCCTTCGTGGTCATGTTGACCGGATCGGATTTGCCTGATGTGTCGCGCATTTTAACCTCCTGAGAGTGGGCTATTGCCCGGTTGATGCTCCATGTCTGACCAGTTCCCAAGCTGGTCAGGTATAGAGGATCAGTCTGCACACTCCG
>CAIYZJ010000178.1 GCA_903930675.1 uncultured Hyphomicrobiales bacterium | reverse complement strand
TTGGCTGTTCAAATCCGAACCCGACACCTGGTCCTGGGATCAGCAGATCGCGCGCGGCGCGGCGGGCGAGGAATGGCACGGGGTGCGCAACTATCAGGCCCGCAACAACATGCGCGCCATGGTTCTGGGCGACCGGGGGTTCTATTACCACTCGAACATCGGCAAGCAGGTCGTCGGCGTGGTCGAGGTTTCCGCCCTGTCCGCGCCCGACAGCACCACCGATGATCCGCGCTGGGACTGCGTGCATATCCGCGCGCTTTACCCGTTTAAAACCTTTGTGACCTTGGACACTTGCAAGGTTCAGCCGGGGCTTGAAAAGATGGTTCTGGTCAACAACTCCCGCCTGTCCGTGCAGCCTGTCACACCCGAAGAATGGCGGATTGTCTGCGGTCTGGGCGGCGTTGAGCCCTGAAATCCTTGCCCAAACGGTGGTTTTGAGGCAGGATTTGCCAAAAGACGAATGGTGTGAGGGATCAATGGAATATCTGAACGTGCTCGCCGCAGCAGCAGCCTCATGGGTTTTTGGTGCATTCTGGTACATGGCCCTGTCCAAGCCCTGGATGAAGGCCGCCAACATCCCGATGACGCCCGAAGGCAAACCCGACGGCAACGGCAGCCCGCTACCCTTTGTCCTGTCGGCCATCACCATGGTGATCGTGGCCGGCTTCATGCGGCATATGTTTGCGACCTAGGGCATCGCAACCTTGGGCGCGGGCACCATCGCGGGCCTCGGCATCGGGCTGTTTTTCATCACTCCCTGGACGATGATCAACAATGCCTACGGCATGCGGCCCTTCAAGCTGACCCTAATCGATGGCGGCTATTCCACCATCGGTTGCGGGCTGATCGGTCTGGTTCTGTCTTTATTCTGAATGGGCGGATTTTGAAAAAGGAAGGGTCCCGCACCCCTACGAGACCCTTCCACCACCCACGTGCTCCCTTTGCACCACACGTGTTCTGATAAGGTCCCGGGCATACTGCCTGTGGCCTTCTTCATAACCCGAATCTGGGGCCCGTGGCAAAGCCGAAGCATGGATAAATTGAAACAAGCGGCGTGATTAACGAAGCAAAACGCACGGACCGTTGCCGGTCCAGGCGCCGCAAAGCATTGAAAGGATTAGGCGTAGGCGGATTCTCTGCCGAACTGCTTGACCAGCATATAATAGACTACCGCCCGGTATTTGTTGCGCTCTGATTTGCCGTAAACCTCGATCACGGCATTGATGCCTTCCATCAGCTTGGGGCTGTCGGCCAGACCCAGCTTTTTCATCAGGAAGTTGGTTTTGATCGTCTCCAACTCGCTGGCCTGGCTCGCAGCAAGCGTCGAGGCATCGTCGTTGTAAATCGCAGGACCGCAGCCGACCGTTACCTTGGTCAAAAGCGCCATATCCGGGTTCATCTTGCACTTGGTTTTCAGATCATCGGCATATTTCGCGATCAGATCATCTCTCTTGCCCATCAGGCTCCCCCTTTAATAATTCTCACAAACGCCAAACCAGCGCTTTTCGGCGCCGGTCAACGCGGGCGGGTTAGGGGAACGGGTCTTGGCGGAAAAGGGAAATCTGGGCTGGCTTTTCCCCGCAATGCGGCAGCGGGCGCGATCCTAGAACTCCACGCCTTCCAGCGCGCCATGATCGCTTTCTGCATCGAAATTCACGTCTTCTTGCCCCCATTCATCGATGATCTGCATGCCGTTCCGGCAATCGGCCGCTTCGATTTCGGCGGCGGCATTAATTCCGTGTTGGCCGTGCTGCTCTTCGTGTTCTTGCAGGAATTCAAGCATCGCGTCCCAGTTGTCGCCAAGATCGCCGTCCATCGCATCGGGATCGCTGTGTTCGGGCATTGTATAGACGATCTCGACCGAAACCTCGCATTCCGCCGTCCAGCGGACATACCATTCGGTATAGGCCCAATAGCCACTGGGCCCATCGTCCTGCATCTGCTGCAAGATCCCCTCGCGGGTGGTC
Source organism: uncultured Hyphomicrobiales bacterium (assembly GCA_903930675.1). Classification (GTDB taxonomy): domain Bacteria; phylum Pseudomonadota; class Alphaproteobacteria; order Rhizobiales; family Beijerinckiaceae; genus CAIYZJ01. Next base: position 4,310 of record CAIYZJ010000178.1, on the reverse strand, counting down.
TCGTCCACCTCATAGGTGTTCCAGGTTTCTTTGACGTCGAAACCAAAGGCGGCGCTGGGCAGGCAAAGGGCGATCGCAAGGCAGATTTGGCGCATAAGAACCTCCGTTTCAGGCAGCATAGCCTAAAAGCGAACAGCAAAAAGGCCCAAGGAGAACCTTGGGCCTTTTGCGCTCATCTTTGCAGATCAATAGCGGTAATGCTCGCTCTTGAACGGGCCTTCGACCTTGACGCCGATATAGTCGGCCTGATCCTTGCGCAGTTCGGTCAGCTTCACGCCGATCTTTTTCAGATGCAGACGCGCAACCTTTTCGTCCAGCTCCTTGGGCAGGATATAGACGCCGGGCTGATAGGCGCTGCCGTTCGACCAAAGCTCGATCTGCGCCAGAACCTGATTGGTGAACGAGGCCGACATCACGAAGGACGGATGCCCGGTTGCATTGCCGAGGTTCAAAAGACGGCCCTCGGACAAAAGGATGATCCGGTGCCCATTGGGCATCTCGATCATATCCACCTGCTCTTTGATATTGGTCCACTTGTGGTTTTTCAGCGCGGCGACCTGAATTTCATTGTCGAAATGGCCGATGTTGCCGACGATCGCCATATCCTTCATCTCGCGGATATGCTCGATGCGGATCACGTCGCGGTTGCCGGTGGTGGTGATAAAGATGTCGGCAGCCGAAACCACGTCTTCGAGCAGGACAACCTCAAAGCCGTCCATCGCGGCCTGAAGCGCGCAGATCGGGTCCACTTCGGTCACTTTCACGCGCGCGCCTGCGCCCTGCAGCGAGGCGGCAGAGCCCTTGCCCACATCGCCGTAGCCGCAAACCACGGCGACCTTGCCGGCCATCATCGTATCGGTCGCGCGGCGGATGCCATCGACCAGCGATTCCTTGCAGCCGTACTTATTGTCAAATTTGGACTTGGTCACCGAATCGTTCACATTGATTGCCGGAAAAGGCAGCTGACCCTTTTTGTGCAGATCATACAGGCGGTGCACGCCCGTCGTGGTCTCTTCGGACACGCCTTTGATCGCGGCGCGGGTTTTGGCAAACCAGCCGGGGCTTTGCTTCATCCGCTTCTGGATCTGCAGCTTGATCACTTCTTCCTCTTCCGAGGCCGGAACCGACAGCACATCTTCGCCAGCTTCCATCCGCGCGCCGAGCAGGACGTAGAGCGTCGCATCGCCGCCGTCATCGAGGATCATGTTCGCGCCGACCCCCGACTCATTTTCAGGGAACATGAACGAGCGGTCGAGGTAATCCCAATGCTCGGTCAGGGTCTGGCCCTTGACCGCAAAGACCGGGGTGCCGCCGGCGGCAATCGCGGCGGCGGCGTGGTCTTGAGTCGAAAAGATGTTGCAGGAGGCCCAGCGCACATCGGCGCCCAGAGCGGTCAGCGTTTCGATCAGGGCGGCGGTCTGGATCGTCATATGCAGCGATCCGACGATCCGCGCGCCTTTCAGCGGCTTGGTCGTGCCGAACTCTTCGCGGCAGGCCATCAGGCCCGGCATTTCGGTTTCAGCGATGGTCAGTTCCTTGCGGCCAAACTCGGCCAGTCCAATATCTTTTACGATGTAATCCATGGTTTCCACGCGCCTGATGATTATTTCAGGCTGCATCTAGCATCAAGGCGACTTTCCGGCAATGGGGGCCCAGGGAATTGGGACCGCCAGATGCCATAGATCTCGCCTTTCCGCGCAGTGGGTGCTAATCAGGCGAGATAAGTTGAGGGGTCGATGACAGGGTTCGCTAAAAACCCGGCACGGTTGGTGCCGCTGGCCTTTCTGGCGGTCATCCTCTTGGGTACCCTCGTTCTGATGCTGCCAATTGCCCGGGCGGGCAGCGGCAGCGCCCCTTTCATGACCGCACTCTTCGTCGCCACCTCCGCCGTCGGCGTGACCGGTCTGTCCACCGTCGATACCGCCACTTATTGGAGCGGGTTTGGCCAGGGCACCATCTACCTGCTCTTTCACCTCGGCGGCTTCGGCATCATGTCGGCGGCTACGCTCTTGGGCATGGTGGTCTCGCGCCGCATCGGGCTCGGCCGACAGCTGATCGTTCAGGCCGAGGCGCGCGGCATCGCCCCCGGCGACGTGCGATCCGTGCTGAAATTCGTGCTGTTCACCGCGCTGGTGGTCGAAACGCTGGCGGTGATTGTCCTGACATGGCGAATGATGGCCCGCGGCGAGCCCTTTGCCGAGGCCCTCTGGCACGCCGCCTTTCACGCCGGCGCCGCCTTTACCAATGCTGGATTTTCCAATTACACCGAAGGCTACAGCCTTTATGCTTCTGACATTCTGGCCCAGATCCCGATCATCGCGGCCGTCATCATCGGCGGGCTTGGCCTGCCGGTTCTGCACGATCTGCGCCGGGGCCGCCGCGCGCGCTGGTCGTTGCACACGAAACTGACGCTTTGGGGATCGGCCGTGCTGACACTGCTGGGCACGCTGGCACTATTGATCTTCGAATCCTCCAACCCCGGCACCTTTGGCGATATGTCTCTGTGGGAAAAGGCGCTTAACGCGCTGTTCTTTTCGGTCAATACCCGGTCCTGCGGGCTGAACTCGGTGAACATGGGCGCCATCACCGAAGAGTCGATGATGCTCAGCTACGCGCTGATGCTGATCGGGGCAGGCTCTGCCGGTACCGGGGGCGGCATCAAGGTGACCACAGTGATGATCCTGATCCTCGCCGTCTGGAGCGAGCTGCGCGGCGAACCAGACACCACAGCCTTTGGCCGACGCATTTCCCCCTCGATCCTGCGCGAAGCGATGACCGTCACTACGCTGGCGGCAGGCGTTTTGATGCTGGCCACCATGGCCCTGCGCGTTGTGACCGACCTGCCGCTGAACGCCCTCATATTCGAAGCAATCAGCGCCTTTGGCAATGTAGGCCTGTCGATGGGCATCACCGCCGATCTGCCGGTTGCCGGGCAATGGATCATCATTCTCTTGATGTATATGGGCCGGGTGGGCATCGTCACTGTAGCCACCGGTCTTGCGCTGCGCCCCCGCCGCGCCGATTTCCGTTATCCCGAGGAGCGTCCGATTGTTGGGTAGAAAATTCATCCCCGCCAGCGACAGCGTTGTCGTCATCGGCCTTGGCCGTTTTGGCAGCGCCGTGGCCAAAAGCCTGGCTCAACTCGGTCACGAAGTGCTGGGCATCGACGAAAGTGCCGAGCGCGTGCAAGAGCTTTCGGGCGTGCTGACCAATGTCGTGCAGGCCAATACGACCAATGTCGAAACCCTGCGCCAATTGAACGTTGCCGAGTTTCAGCACGGCGTGGTAGCCATCGGTTCGGATCTGGAATCTTCGGTTCTGTCGGTCCTCGCGCTGTCCGAACTGGGCGTGCCAGACATCTGGGCCAAGGCGGTGACCGACCGGCATGGCAAGATCCTGGAGCGTACCGGCGCGCATCACGTCGTCTACCCAGAGGTCACGATGGGCGAACGGGTGGCGCATCTCGTCACCTCGAAAATTATTGATTTCATTGAGTTTGACGATGATTTCGCCATCGCCAAAACCCGCGCCCCGGTGGATGTTTTGAACAAATCCCTCGCCGAAAGCGAGCTGCGCCGCGTCTACAATGTCACCATCGTCGGCGTTAAACGCCCGGGCGAGGATTTCACCTATGGCCGCCCGGAAACCATCGTGCGCCCCGGCGATCTGTTGATCGTCGCCGGTCCGACCCGGCAGGTCGAGGCTTTCGCGGGCAAATCGTGACCAAGCCGCCCACCAAGCCGCCTCGGGCCTGGCAGCGCATGCTCTCGGGCCGAAGGCTCGACCTGTTGGACCCTACGCCTATGGATATCGAGATCGAGGATATCGCCCATGGCCTGGCCTTCGTTGCGCGCTGGAACGGCCAAACCCGCGGCGATTTCGCCTATTCGGTGGCCGAACATTCCCTGCTGGTCGAAGAGATCTTTACCCGCCAGGGCGGCCCCCTCGTTACCCCGCGCTGGCAGTTGGCCGCGATGCTGCATGATGCGCCGGAATATGTGATCGGCGACATGACCAACCCGGTGAAATCTGCCGTGGGTCCGGCTTATGGCGAATTGGATCTGCGCCTGACCGCCGCCGTGCATCTGCGCTTTGGCCTGCCCGCAGCTTTGCCCACCGAGGTCAAAAAGGCGATCAAATCCGCCGACAAGATTTCGGCATGGCTCGAGGCGGTGAATATTGCGGGATTTGTTGTGGCCGAGGCTGATAAGCTCTTCGGAAAGCCGGGGCCGGAAGTGATCAAAGGTCTTGAAATAAAATTGCGTCCGCCCGCGATTGTGCGGGCGGACTACATTTCGCGTGTGGAACAG
>CAIYZJ010000177.1 GCA_903930675.1 uncultured Hyphomicrobiales bacterium | reverse complement strand
TCGTCTGACATGAACCTCTTGTCGGCGCTGGAATTCGCGGTCGAAGCACTGAAAGTGCGCGAGATCATCGTTTGCGGTCATTACGGCTGCGGCGGCGTCAAGGCGGCAACCGAGGATCTGCCACAGAGCCTTGCCGATCACTGGCTGGAGCCGATCCGGCGGCTGGCACGCAGCTACGCCGTCGATCTGGCGCAACAACCGGAAATCGAAGCACGGCGCGACCGTCTCGCAGAACTGAACGTGGTCGAGGGTGTTTGGCGGGTCTGCGAAACGCCCATCCTGCAAAGGGCGTGGCGGCGCGGTGCGAACCTTCGTGTGCATGGCCTGATCTACGGATTGAAAGACGGTCGTTTGCGTGACCTCGATTGCAGCGTTGGCCCCGGCCATTTCCAGAAGGAGGTAGCGGAATGACGATTTTGCAACCCATTGCACCGCAAGGCTGTGGCTGTGACCGCCGTGATATCCTCATGACATTGATCAGCATCGACGACGCGCTCGCCCTGATCTTTGCTCGAACCACCTCGGTTGAAGAAACGGAAAACCTCACACTTGGCCTTGCCTTGGGTCGAACTCTCGCAAGTCCGGTCAACGCCTTGTGCATGATCCCGCCTTTCGACAACGCGGCGGTGGACGGCTTCGCTATCGTGACCACGGAACTGGTCGGTGATGGCCCGTGGACGCTGGATATTGTTGCACGGGTTCAGGCGGGACAATCCGCAAAGCGACCACTTTGCGGTCTGCAGTCTACCCGGGTTTTTACCGGTGCGCCGATCCCTGCAGGATCGGATGCCGTCGTGATGCAGGAAGACGTCCAGCGAAGCGGTGCGACCATCCGAATTGTGCGACGTCCCGAACCGGGGTTGAACATACGCCGTGCGGGCAGTGAAATGGCGGCAGGGGCCACGGTTCTAAGGCAGGGGCAACGTCTCGGACCACGCGAAATCGCCGCCTGCGCCGCAGCGGGTGCCGGGTCCGTCCGGGTGCGCAGACGATTGCGCGTCGCCCTCCTGGTAACCGGGGATGAGGTGCGTCAGGCAGGCGCAGACCGGGCGGCAGCGCAGATCTGGGATGTGAACACGCCCATGCTGACCGCCGCGCTGACGCGACCTGACATCGATCTTGTCGCCGTTGAGCACGGTCTCGACAGCTCGGATGCACTGTTTTTACAGACTGCAGAGATGGCAAACGTTGCAGACCTCGTGATCACGACTGGCGGGATCTCGGTGGGTGAGGAAGATCACATAAAACCGACGCTGTTGGCGATGGGTGCCGAGGTCATCTTCAGCGGTGTTGCGATCAAACCTGGCAAACCCGTGTCCTTCGGGCACGTCAGGGAAGCAGCCTGGCTAGGCCTCCCGGGCAATCCACTTTCAGCGTTCATCACCTGGCAACTATTTGGCGAGGCGCTGGTCAGACGGATGACTGGTGCAAATGATGACACTGCCAAAAGACGGCATGTCGTCACTGCCCATGACATTTCCAGAATGACGGGCCGCTGCGAGTTGCGCCCGGCAATCTGTGCAGGGTTCGATCCGCAAGGCCGCGAGGTTGTGAGCTTTGAGCCAGAGAGCCATTCGTCGCGGGTGAACGGCCTTTCGATGGCGTCCGGCCTTATCTTCATTCCTGCCGACGCAGAGTGGCTTCCCGCCGGTGCGTTGGTCGAATTCCAACCTTTTTGCCCAACATGAGGACCCTGCAGATGCGTTTAGCCTACACAATGGCACCCGGAAGGGGAGGCACCGACCTGATCCTTTTCAAGCTGGTTACTCAGCTTGTGTCGCGCGGTCTCAGGTGCTGTGGCACCGTTCAGATCAACTCGGAACGGGCTGATACGGGCCCATGCGACATGGATGTTCAGGTTTTGCCCGAAGGGCCCGTCCTGCGTATCAGTCAAGACCTCGGTCGATCCTCGCGTGGCTGCAGGCTTGACCCTGCTGCACTGGAAACTGCGGTCGGTCTGGTATCTGCCGAGCTGTCGATTGGGGCAGATGTCCTCATCGTCAACAAATTCGGCAAACACGAAGCCGAAGGGCGAGGCTTTCGCGGCGTGATCGCCGAAGCGCTTTCCATGGGCATTCCGGTCATTGTCGGCATAAATGCGCTGAACCTCCCGGCTTTCGAGGTCTTCGCCGAGGGGATGGCAGCAAGCCTGCCCCCTGATGTCAGCAGGCTGGACGCGTGGCTCTCTGAATGTATCGCGAAGAAGGTTGCGGCTGCGTAAGCCCGCATCGCGCCACGGCTGTGATCAGAAGCGTTGCGAGACATAGACCGCCTTATCTGAACCGACTGTTCTGCACCGGAAAATGATTTTCATCGTTTGATGTAGCGCAACGTCATGCTCGTTCTTGTCGGTATCTTAGGAAAAATGGAACACATAGAACATCTTCGCGCGCTTGGTCTTTTTGATGCGCGTGTGCCACGTTACACGTCTTATCCTACAGCAGCCGTGTTCTCACCCCGGATCGGTGCCGCGTTTCAGTCAGAGGCTCTTGCAGAGTTGGATCCGCGCATACCGGTTTCGGTCTATATTCACATCCCGTTCTGCGAGCGCTTATGCTGGTTTTGCGCCTGTCACACTCAAGGCACCCAGACATTGGCCCCAGTGGAAGGATAT
>CAIYZJ010000176.1 GCA_903930675.1 uncultured Hyphomicrobiales bacterium | reverse complement strand
TTCGAGGGTGGAAACGGTGGCTCAGCGCAGGGCCAGCAGCGCCAGCGATATGGCTGCGGCATTGGAGACGTTGAGACTTTTGATCGCACCGGGCAAATCGAGCCGCGCCAGCACATCGCAGCGTTCGCGTGTCAAACGGCGCAGGCCCTTGCCTTCGGCCCCGAGCACCAGAGCCAGCGGCGGGGTGATCTTGGTGTTGTTGAGCACTTCCGGCCCCTCGGAATCCAGTCCGATTCGCCAGAAGCCCATCGCCCCCAATTGCGTCAGGCATTGCGACAGATTGACCACTTCGATGATCGGCACATGCTCGAGCGCACCGGAGGCGGTTTTGGCCAGCACGCCTGTCATATGCGGGCTGTGGCGTTCGGTGACCACAAGGGCTTTCACGCCGAAGGCCGCCGCCGAGCGCAAGATCGCCCCGACATTGTGCGGATCGGTGATCTGGTCCAGCACCAGCACGATACCCTCGGTGGCCAGATCATCCAGCCCGACACCGGCCAGCGGCTCCACTTCAAGGGCCACGCCCTGATGCACCGTATCGGTGCCCAGCAGCCGGTCCAGCGCATCGGGACGCACCTCGATGGTCTCGAAATGGCGGTCATCGGTCGGCACATGCTCCAGACGGGGCAGGGCATTGGCGGTGACATAGAGCCGGTGCGCGCGGCGTTTGGGGTTGCCCAGCGCGGCATTCACGGCATGCAGGCCATACAGCATCATGCGGCCATGGCGAGGGCCTTCAAGCCCTGCGCTCATGTCAGGGGCTGGTTTGCGGCGGTCCTGCCGCTCGTAAGAGCGTTGATCTTGCGGTTTCGGCTCGCCGGCCTTGGCATCACGGCCGCGCCACGGATTGTCATAGCGGCTGGTTTCGCGCTCGATAAAGCGGGGCGAGGGCTTCTGGAACTGGCCCGCGCCGGCCGATTTCGGCCCGCTTGTTCTGGATGCGCCTGAGGGGGCATCAGACCCGCGTTTGCCTTTGAAGCCTTGCGGCGGACGTTGCTGTTTCAAGAGAAGCTCCTTGGTTACCCTTTCTTTCGCATGGGCCGGAGCGAGACGCAAATCTCCCATTTTACGAAAGAACTTTGTCCTGTGCGCTTTTTCAGGTTGACACCAATCGGATCGGCCACCATAAAGCGGCGCACAAGATGCGAGCGTGACTCGTGTCCTGCGTCGGACTTGCAAGCCGGAGTTCGACAGGTATGGGGGAATGTCCCGAGCGGCAAAGGGGGCGGACTGTAAATCCGCTGGCTACGCCTTCGCAGGTTCGAGTCCTGCTTCCCCCACCATCTTTTCATTTAGGGCCTCGCATCAGCTCGGGCGCGCAGTCGCGCTTTGCAAGGGGCTGTGGTGTGCGTTGGGTGGCGTTGCCGGTTTGAAGTAACAACAACAAATCGTGGATGACTGCCTCAAGGGCGATCATGACAGCTGTGGGAATATGGCGCCTTTGCTTGGTGATGCCGCTGTATGCCCGAACAATCAGACATTTAATCCGATAAACGCTCAAACACGGATTTCATAACCTGTTCGGATACAGGACCAGATACGGACTTCATGACCTCTTGACCAGCCCACACCAATTCCCGAAACGCCTCCCCCAAAACTGTCATGGACGGACTTGTACCGGCCATCCACGACTTTGGGATCGAGACGGCACACCACCCCCGAAACACAACATTCCATCTTGCCACTTGCGGCGAGTGCTGGCATAAGCACCTTCATCAAGCGGGTGTAGCTCAATGGTAGAGCAGCAGCCTTCCAAGCTGAATACGAGGGTTCGATTCCCTTCACCCGCTCCATTCGGTTCCTATTTGATCCAGAACCCTCGATTTTTTGATTTTGACGGCCTGCAGGGCAGGCCTTTGGGTGGTTCGATTCCCTTCA
>CAIYZJ010000175.1 GCA_903930675.1 uncultured Hyphomicrobiales bacterium | reverse complement strand
TTCATCCTGTTCGGGGCCTTTCTCGAGCGCGCGGGTATGATCCAGTTGTTCAACGATGTCGCCTTGGGATTGGTCGGTGCGGCGCGCGGTGGTGCGGCCAAAGTAGCGGTGATTTCCTCGGCCCTGATGGGCACGATCTCCGGCTCCGGCGTCGCCAATGTGGTGACCACGGGGCAATTCACCATTCCGCTGATGAAACGCTTCGGCTATTCCTCCTCCTTTGCGGGCGGGGTCGAGGCCACCGCCTCGATGGGCGGGCAGATCATGCCGCCGGTGATGGGAGCTGTGGCCTTCATCATGGCCGAGAATATCGGCGTGCCCTATTCGGAGATTGTCAAAGCCGCAATCATTCCGGCCATTCTCTATTTCGCCTCTGCTTTCTGGATGGTGCATCTGGAAGCGGGCAAGCACAATCTGATGGGCATGGCACGCTCTGAATTGCCCAGCCCGATAGCCGCGATCAAACGGCAATGGCATCTGGCTTTGCCGCTGGCGGTGCTGGTCTATCTGTTGATGGACGGCTTTACGCCGCTGTTTGCCGGATCTGTCGGGCTGGCGCTGACCGTGATCATGATCCTCGGCGGTGCCTTTGCCATGGGTTTCGGCTCGCAAGCAGCACGTGTTGTGTTCTGGATCGGGCTCGGACTGCTTTCGGCTTCCTTTTTCCATTTGGGTATCGGAATTATTATTGCATTGGTGGCGATTTTAATTCTGGTCAATCTGTTTTCCAAAGGCGGGCGTGAAACCCTGATCCTGTGCCGCGACGGTCTGGCCGACGGGGCCAGACAGGCTCTGCCCGTCGGTTTGGCCTGTGCCATAGTCGGCACCGTAATCGGCACCATGACCCTGACAGGGGCGGCTACAATTTTGGGGAATTACATCGTCTCGTTCGGAAAGGATTCGATTTTCCTGTGCCTGGTGCTGGTGATGGTGACCTCGATCATTCTGGGCACGGGCCTGCCGACCATTCCCACCTATATCATCACCGCCTCGCTGGCCGCTCCGGCTTTGCTGAAGCTCGGCGTTCCGTTGATCGTCAGCCATATGTTCGTGTTCTATTACGGCATTATCGCCGATCTGACCCCGCCTGTGGCCCTTGCGGCACTGGCGGCTGCTCCCATCGCCAAAGCCTCGCCCGACGAGATAGGATGGCAGGCGACCCGCGTGGCACTGGCAGGCTTTCTGATCCCCTTCATGTCGGTTTACGAGCCCTCATTGATGCTGCAGGCAGGCGGCGCGATTGCAGAACAATACGGCTATTGGGTCGAAGTCGTCGTGGTGGTGTTTAAAGCCTTTGTGGTGATCGGCATGTCGGGTGTTGCGGCCATCGGCTATTATCTGACGCGGATCAGCCTGTTCGAGCGGGTGATGGCAGGAGTTTCGGCGTGTTTTCTGATCGGCAATTTCGATTACAGTGACTCCATCGGCCTGATCATTGCCGCCATGCTGACCATTGCCAACTGGCTGCGGTTACGCAAAAGCTGAACGGGAGCTCTGCACAAAAGCCTATTGCACTTTCGTTGGAGATTGATCACTCTGGACCCAAGAAAACGCGGTATCCGCAGGGCTGCCGATGACAATCCGCATCAGACGGAACAAAAGGGTGGATGATGAGCAAACATTACAAGATCCTTATTCTCGGGGCCTCTTACGGCTCGCTGCTGGCAACCAAAATGTTGATGGGCGGGCATGATGTCGCGCTCGTCTGCCTGCCAGCCGAAGCCGATTTGATCAATCACGAGGGCATCCGCGTCCGTATTCCTGTCAAGGGTCGCGACGGATTGGTGGAAGTCGATTCCCGCACCCTGCCCGGCCATATTTCAGGCCTGTCACCGGAAGCCGCCAATCCCGCCGATTATGACCTGATCGCTTTGGCGATGCAGGAGCCGCAATACCGCGCTGCCGGTGTCCGCGAATTGGTGGACCGCATCGCCAAATCCGGCAAGCCCTGCATGTCGATAATGAACATGCCGCCGCTGCCCTATCTGGCGCGTATTCCGGGGATTGATGCCAATGCATTGAAGCATTGCTATACCGATCCGACGGTGTGGCAGAGTTTCGATCCGCACAATATGACGCTGTGCAGCCCCGATCCGCAGGCTTTCCGCCCGCCGGAGGAGCCGACCAATATTTTGCAGGTCAGCCTGCCGACCAATTTCAAGGTAGCCAAATTCGGCAACCCCGCCTTCGACCAAATCCTGACGGATTTGCAGCATGACATCGAAGCCGCCCGCTTTGATGCCGGTGACGGCCCGATCGAACTGCCCGTCAAACTGAAGGTGCATGACTCGGTCTTCGTGCCGCTGGCCAAATGGGCCATGTTGCTGACCGGCAATTACCGCTGCATTCAAGCCGACGGGATGCGCCCGATCAAAGAGGCGGTGCATTCCGATCTGGCGGCGTCGAAAGCCATTTACGGGTGGGTCAATGCGCTCTGCGTGAAATTGGGTGCCAATCCCGATGATCTGGTGCCGTTCGAGAAATATGCCAATGCCGCCCAAGGGCTGGCCAAACCCTCTTCGGCAGCGCGTGCTTTGGCTGCAGGCGCGCAGAACATCGAGCGCGTCGATCTGGTGGTGCAAACCATGGCACGGCTGAAGGGCGAACATTCCGACAGCGTCGACCAGACCGTCAAACTGGTGCAAACATGGCTGGAAAAGAACCGTTCCAAAGCCTGACGAACGGTTTTGGCTAGAATTTCTCAACACCCTGTACTTGCGTACAGGGTGTTTTTTTGTACCTGTTCCATCCTCTGCGGCATTAACCTCGTTGGTTGAAGAAGGCACCGGAACACGCCTATAAGGTGCAACTTGCCTTGCCCGTCCCGCCAAAGGTTGAAATAAAGACTGGCTATGAGCCAGACCCAAACCGCAATCGTTCACCAGAGCCAACCGGCAGCAGGCCTTCTTGTGTCGCACAATGACCTGACGACATCGGCAGATGACGCGAGCATCGACAGCTCGCTTCTGGCGTTTGAGCGCGCCTTGCAACTGCATGCCGAGGGCGATTATGTCAGCGCGGTCGAGTTATACGGCGATATATCGCCCAATTCTCCGGCCTTTCACGAGGGCCAGCATTTTCTCGGCATCGCGCTGCATCATCTCGGCCAATACGAGCAGGCGGTCACATTGCTGCGCGCCTCGGTGGCGGCCACCGGCGGACGGGTCGATTGGGCCAATAATCTGGGCAATATCCTGAACGCCCAAGGCCGCTTCGACGAAGCGGTCGAAGTGTTTGCCCGCGCTATTGAGTATGCCCCCAACCAGGCCCTGCTCTGGATCAATCTGGGCGCGACCCATGAACGGCTTGTTCATTTTGAACAGGCCGAACACGCCTATCAGACCGCCATTCAACTCGAGCCGCAATCACAGGAAGCCTATCGCCTGCTCTCGGCGCTGTATGAACGACAGCAGATGCAGATCGAGGCGGTGCGGACCTATTGTTCGGGCTATATCGTCGCCCCGCGCGAGACCACCACACCCTATTTGCTCGGCAAAGCCTATTATGTGCTGGGACGGCTGGACGAGGCGGCGGAGGTCTATCGCCAATGGAAAGAGGCCGAACCCGACAATCCGATTCCGGCCCATCTCTATGCCGCCTGCTCGCGCCATGACGGCGGGGATTCCATCCCCGAACGCTGTTCGGAAGATTATGTCAACGTCACCTTTGACGAATATGCCGACCATTTCGAAGGCAAGTTGAACCAGCTCGATTATCGCGGGCCCGCTTTGCTGGAACAGATGATGGCGCTACGCTTCAAGCCAGATTCGGACATGATGGTGCTGGATGCCGGCTGCGGCACGGGACTGTGCGCCCCCGTCCTGAGACCCTATGCGGCCACAATGATCGGGGTTGATCTGTCCGGCTCGATGCTCGAACTCGCCCGCCAGCGCGGACTTTACGAGAGCCTGCACAAGGCAGAAATCGGCACTTTCCTGACAACGGTTGAAAAGCCCTATGATCTGATTGCCTGCATGGACACGCTGATTTACTTCGGTGCGATCGAGCAACTGTTTGCCCGCTTTGCCGCAACAATCAGCCAAAACGGCTGGCTGATTTTTACCACCGAAATCTCGCTCGACAACACAAAGCCCTATACGCTCAACCCCAGCGGCCGCTACAGCCATACCGTCGGCTATCTGCTCAGCGTGATGGAAACCTGTGGATTTGACTGCCTGATGTTCAACCACGAAACCCTGCGCACCGAGCTGCAAGTGCCTGTGCGCGGCGTCATCGTACTGGCGCAACGGCGTTAAATTTCAACACATTCTGATTTATCCATAATCGCTCTTGTCACATCAAAAACTTTAAGGTTAAACTATTTTTACGAATGGTTTTAACGGTGGAGAGTGTCATGCGGATTAAAGTCATCGGTGGCGGACCTGCCGGGCTCTATTTCTCCATTCTTGTCAAAAAATCCTTCCCTCAAGCCGATATCCATGTGATCGAGCGCAACAAGGCCGATGACACTTTCGGCTTCGGCGTGGTCTTTTCCGACCAGACGCTGGACAATTTCGAAAAGGCCGACCGCGAGAGCTACGAGGCGATCACCAAGGCCTTTGCCTATTGGGATGACATCGCTGTCGAGATCAGGGGCGAGACTTTCCGCATCGGCGGCAACGGCTTTTGCGGCTGTTCGCGTAAAACCCTGCTGATGCTGCTGCAAGAACGCGCCACGGGATTGGGCATCAAGCTGTCTTTCGAGCAGGAATTGACAACCTTGCCGACTGCTGACGAGGCCGATCTGGTCGTGCTGGCCGATGGTTTGAACTCGCTGTTGCGCGAGGCCAATCGCAGCCATTTCGGCACGCAGGTGGATTTGCGCCCCAACCGCTTCTGCTGGATGGGGTCGACCCGCCCCTTCGATGCCTTTACTTTCTCCTTCAAGGAAACCGAATTCGGCGTGTTCATCGCCCATTGCTATCAATACGAGGCCGGACGCTCGACATGGGTGCTGGAAACCGATCCCGAGACCTATGCCGCCGCCGGCCTTGAAACCATGTCGCAGGAGGACAGCACCGCTTTCCTCGAAAACGTGTTCAAGGACGAGTTGCAGGGCCATCCTCTGGTTGCCAACCGCTCGATCTGGCGGCAGTTCCCCACCATCCGCAACACGCATTGCACGATGGACGGGCGCGTGGTGTTGCTGGGCGATGCCAAATCAACCGCGCATTTCTCCATCGGGTCTGGCACCAAACTGGCAATGGAAGATGCGATCAGCCTGCATGACTGCCTCAAGAAAAGCCAAGGCCATATGGCAGAGGCTCTGGCTGCATTTGAATCGGGACGGCGCGAAGAGGTCGAAAAAACCCAGCATGCCGCCGAGGTCAGTCTGGTTTGGTTCGAGCACGTCAAACGCTTCCTCGATTTCGATCCGGTGCAATTCGCCTTCGGGCTGATGACACGCTCCAAATCCATCACCTATGACAATCTGGCCTTGCGCGCGCCCGATTTCGTGAAACAACTCGACAAGACATTTGCCAAGCAGATCAAAGAGTTGGGACATGATGTTGATGTGGATAAGCCGCAAAGTCCGGCCTTCCAGCCGCTGTCTTTGCGCGATATGACGCTGTCGAACCGCCTCGTGGTCTCGCCGATGTGCATGTATGCGGCCCATGACGGCGTGTTGACCGATTTCCATCTGGTCCATTACGGCTCGCGCGCCATGGGCGGTGTCGGGCTTTTGTTTACCGAAATGACCTGCATCAGCGCCGATGCCCGCATCACACCGGGCTGCGCGGGGTTGTGGACCGACGGGCAGCAGGCGGCATGGACGCGGGTGGTCGATTTCGTGCACCGGCAATCGGGTGCCAAAATCTGTCTGCAACTGGGCCATGCGGGCCGCAAGGGCGCAACAAAGCTGATGTGGGACGGCATGGACAGGCCGCTGGAAACAGGGGCATGGCCGCTGGTTTCAGCCTCCCCGCTGCCCTATTACCCCGAGAGTCAGGTGCCGCGCGAAATGACCCGCGCCGATATGGATCAGGTGCGCGATCAATTTGTCGCCTCAGTGCATCGGGCCGAGGCTTGCGGCTTCGATATGGTGGAAATGCACGCGGCCCACGGCTATCTGTTGGCCAGTTTCCTGTCGCCGGTCACCAACCAGCGCAAGGATGAATACGGCGGCTCTCTCGAAAACCGCCTGCGCTTCCCGCTGGACGTCTTTGCCGCGATGCGGGCTGCATGGCCTGCCCATAAGCCGATGTCGGTGCGTATTTCGGCAACCGACTGGATGGAAGGCGGGATCAGCGACGAGGAATCGGTCGAAATTGCCCGTCACTTCGCCCAAGCCGGTGTCGATCTGGTCGATGTCTCGACCGGACAGACCGCGCCGCTGTCACGCCCTGTCTATGGCCGGATGTTCCAGACGCCCTATTCCGACCAGATCCGCAACGAGGCGCATGTCGCCACCATGTGCGTCGGCAATATCACCAGCGTCGATCAGGCCCATACGATTGTCGCGGCTGCCCGCGCCGATCTGGTGGCCTTCGGCCGCCCGCATCTGGTTGATCCCGCTTTCGCGTTACGCGGTGCGGCATGGTACGGGGCCGAGGTCAAAGTGCCGCCGTCTTATGCACCGGGTTGGGCGCAAATCAACCGCAATGTGCCGCGTGAAAAATCGGATTTGATTGAAATGAAGCTGAAAGCCCGTCCGAAAAGCCATAAACACTCATGAATTCATGAGCGAGCGCCGGACACCCTTGCGTTCGACCACAAATGTGCGCGGCTCGGTCGGAAAATCGGTCGGGCTGCGCGGGCGCACCCGCACCTGACGGATATTCTTGGAGCGGGCGATTTCGGCGCGAACCTCGTCCGCGCTCGCCCCGATCAACCCGGCGGCAATTTCGACCTGTTCCTCGACATCGTCGGTCAGTCCCTGGGCGGCAAATACGGCTTCCTGAACGGTCGGCAGATCAACCCTGACCCGCCTTGTGCCGTATTTGGTGTTCCAGACCGCTTCGCTGCTGTTGCCCGAACCTTTACTCATCGTCTCACTCTCTGAAATCCTCAAGGCAAAATTATGTCATAGCTTGGTCGGGTCACCAAGCATTATTGTGCAGTGCAGCATTATATCAAAGACGGGCAGATATGCGTTTTTGCGTTGCGGCTGGCAAACAATAAAAAAGCGGGGTCAAAACCCCGCTTGATGTTCGTCTTGAATAGATTTCAGTGCGACAACAGCACCGGAAGACCGGCATCGGACAGAATCTGGTCCGTCACGCCGCCAAGCACCCATTCCCTGAAGCGTGAATGGCCGTAACCGCCCATCACGATCATCGATACGCCATTGGCCTTTGCTTCCCTGAGCAGCAGGGAGCCTATATTCTGGCCGCCCGACAGCATTTCGCGCACATCGACCTTCCCGCCGTGGCTGGCGATCAAGCCGGCGATATCCTCGCCGGTCTGGCTTCCGGCAGGCGGGTCGATCACAGCGACAATGACCTGATCGGCGGAACTGAGGAAATCCATGGCATCGCGCACGGCGCGGGCCGATTCCCGCGAGCCGTTCCAGGCCACCAGAATGGATTTGGGCGATTGGGGCGGCGTCTGTGCGGGCACTGCGATCACCGGCACACCGGCCACGAACATCAGATCGCGGGCCGTATCGGGGGTGGCGAGCACCAGATCGGCGTAATGGGCGTGGCTGGCGGCCACCAACTGCTCGTCACCCTCCTCGCAGCGCCATTCGATCTGGCATTGCGCCTTGGCAGCCTGTGCCTTTGTAGCCTCCTCGGCCTTTCTGGATGCCGAATCCAGATAGGACTGTTGCGCCTCGATAATACTGGGGGTCATATCGAAGCCCATGCCGTCCGAATAGACAGCCACAACCGGCTTGACATACAGAGCGGCTACTTGGGCCTTATGCTGTTCGGCAATGGCAAAAGCCATACGCAAACAGGCATTGTCTTCCTCGGCCTCAGAAACAATCACGAGCACTTTTCTGATGGACATAACTGGCCTCCTCGCTTGTGTCGGGCATCAAGCCCGCCATTAAGGGATATGCTAAAGTATTCCAGAATCCGTCGCTATGGTCATTGATTCAAATCAATCATTCAAAACAGCAAGAACAGGGCGGTGGCGGTTATGATGCGGCCGAGCGGAAGTTTGCAGGCATCGCCGACGCTGAAATCCTCGAAAAACCGCCCTCTCCATTCTGCTTTGAGTGCCATTGTCATCCCCTGAACGACAATCCGCCATCCACATCAACCACCGTACCGCTGACATAGCCACAGGCGGGCGAGGACAGAAAAGCCGCCATATTGGCAATTTCTTCCGGCTCGATCATCCGCCCCAGCGGACGGTCGGCGGGTACTTCTTCCCAGCGGCTCTCGTCGCCGAACAAGTCCCTCGCCTTGGCTTTGGACAGGGTAATCATCCGGTCGGTCTTGGTGGGGGACGGATTGATCCCGAACACCCGCACGCCCCAATCGACCGATTTGCCGCCAATCGCCGAGGTAAAAGCCATCAAAGCGGCATTGCCGGTTGCCCCGCAGACGTAATCATACCGCGGATTGCGGCCCGCCGAACCGATGATGTTGCAGATGATCCCGCTTTGGCGGGCCTTCATATCGGCCAGATAGAGTTGGGTCAGATGGATATAGCCCATGACCTTCAAGGCCCAGGCCTGCTCCCAGCGTTCCATTGACAGATCGAGCAAACCGCCGCCGGGGATCGCACCGGCATTGTTGACCAGAATATCGACATCCCGCACCACATGGAACACGCGTTCGCGCTCCTGCTCCTGCGCCATATCGGCGGGTACGATGGTGACCCGATCAGGGGCGCCAAGCGAGGCCTTGGCCTGTTCGAGACGCTCTGCATCGCGCGCGACAAGGGTGACCGAACAGCCCGCATCGAGATAAGTTCTTGCGCAAGCCAAGCCTATGCCTTTGGAGCCACCGGTGATCAGAACATGCTGTTTGGCAAGATGAAGATCCATGATGCACTCCTTAGCTGGCAGGACAGGCTTGCGCATACCAATCGCAAATACCCTCGCCGGTGGTGAAAATCGTGTTCTTGCTGGCCATGAGCAGATCGAGCATGCTGGCAAATTCGTGGATGCGATGGGGAACCGCAATCAGATGCGGATGCAGGCCGATCGGCAGCACGCGCACGGTATCCCGGCTTTCCTGCTCGAATTGCTCCAGTGTGAAGGCCAGACGCTTGTGCATTTCACCTGTGGCATGACGCTCGATGGCATAGACGATGGAATCGTTGATTTCCACATTATAGGGCATGGCCATCAACGGGCCAGAGGTGGTGGTCATCCAGTTGGGCACATCATCGACCACCCAATCACAGACATAATCCAAACCCGCCGCCTTCAGCACATCGGGCGTATCCACCGTTTCGCGCAAACCGGGCGACAACCAGCCCCGCGGACGTTTTCCCGTAAAGCCCTCGATCTTGTCGAGACAGGCGCGCACAAGCGCCGCCTCGCCGCCTTCGACATGGTTGGTGGCTTTCTGGTGCATGCCGTGTCCGATAAATTCCCAGCCTGCCTCGCGCATGGCAATGGCGGCTTGCGGATAGGCATCGATCACGCCCGCATTGAAACTGGTCGAGGCAGGCAGCCCGCGCGAGGTGATCAGATCGAGCAGACGCGGCAGACCTGCGCGCATGCCGTAATCGGCCCACGAGAAATTGGGCACATCGGGTATGGTTTCGCGGCCATGCGGCGGAGTGATGAGGGTGCGGGGCATGGCGTTTTCAAATTGCCAGTGTTCGACATTGACCACCAGATGCACCAGAATACGTTTACCCTGCATCGGCGGCAATTTAGGGTGTTCGGACGACATCACATACGGAATACGGGGATTGGCCATCAGTCTCGCTCCTTGATCAATGCGGAAATCAATGCGGATCATGCGCGCCGCGCATTTCGGTCATGATCCGGGCCTTGAAGTGGGTAAACTCAGAGTTGGTCAGATCGTCAATCGAACGCGGACGGCGCAGATCAATCGGAATTTCCTTGGTGATCCGCCCCGGTCGGGCGGTCATCACGCAGACACGGTCGGCGAGCAAAATCGCCTCGTCGATATCATGGGTCACAAACAAAACGGTGGTTTTCAGCCTCTGCCACACTTCCAGCAGCAATTGCTGCATCGACAGGCGGGTCTGGGCGTCGAGCGCGCCGAACGGCTCGTCCATCAGCAAGGCTTTGGGCTGCATCACCAGCGCACGCGCAATGCCGACACGCTGGCGCATCCCGCCCGACAATTGCACCGGAAGCGCTTTTTGGAAAGCCTCAAGCCCGACGATTTTCAGAATCTCGTGGGCGCGCGGCTCGTATTCATTGCGCAACAGCCCCTGCACTTTGGGGCCGAACACCACATTGTCCCATACCGTCAGCCACGGCAGCAGCGAGGCCTCCTGAAACACCACACCACGGTCCGGACCGGGACGCGACACCGTCTGCCCGTCAAACAGCATCTCGCCTTCGGTCAGTTTTTCGAACCCGGCCACCAGATTGAGCAAGGTCGACTTGCCGCATCCCGAAGGGCCAAGCAAAGCAACAAATTCGCCATCCGCGACCGTGAAATCGACCTGATCGAGTGCTCGCACGCCGCCTGCACCGCCATAGACCTTTGAAACTTTTGAAAAGCTGATCATCAAAATGGCCCTGCTCACGCGTCAAAAGATTGCAGGCGACGCCAGCGCAGCGCCCAGACTTCGATGGAAACGATCAGGAAATCGGACATGAACCCCATCAAACCGATCGACACCATATCGGCAATCACAATATCCATCCGCCCGACATAATAGGCATCCCACAAGACGTAGCCGAGGCCGGATTTGACCGCCACCATCTCGGACACGATCACCGCCGTCCAAGCGATACCCAAACCGATCCGCAAGCCGGTAAAAATCGAAGGCAAAGCCGCAGGCAGAACCACGCGGATCAAGACATCGCGCTGGCCCGCTCCCATCATCAGCGCGGCGCGGATCCAGTTTTTATCAACATCGCGGGTGCCCTGCGTGGTGTTGATGACAATCGGATAAAACGCGCCGATGGTGATCAAAAACACCGCGCCGAAATCACGGATCCCGAAAATCGCAATCGAAATCGGCAACCATGCGGTAATCGGCACAGGCCGCAACCACTGGATGGTCGGGTCGACCATCGCCGACGCCAGTTTGGACCAACCGATGATCATGCCGATCGGCACGCCCACCGCAATGGCAATCGCAAAGCCGTAAACCACCCGTCCGGCCGAAAACCACAGGCTTTGCGTCCAGGTGCCGATATAGGGATTGAGTCCGAAGGTCGAGGTACCGAAAGCCCATGTTTTCCAAGCCGCCCAGACCCGGTCAGGTGTCGGCAAAGCCCCTCCTGCAATCGCGCCATTGGTCCCCGACAATTGCCACAACCAGACCAGCGCAACCGGCAAAACCAAAGCCAGCGCGGCCTTGCGCATTCGCTCCATGAGATGGACAGAAACAAGTGGCCCTGCTTTGCTTTCGGCTTTCGGCATCATACCCCCCGATAAAAGCCCGATGGATCGGGCATGTCACCGGCGGATGGAAAAAGCCACCCGCCGGATCGTGGTGCTTATTTCTTCATGGCTGCTTCAAGGAAGCTGGCATCCCAATATTTATCAATGTCGCCGGAGACATCTTTCGGGATCACGCCCAACTCGTTGAACGCCTTGGCCTGACGCTTGATCTGGTCGGGGGTGATAACCGGACCGAGCTTGATCACCTTGGCGACTTCAGCCGAAACGTCCGCTTCCAGACCCGTCAACTGGGCAATTGCGGCGCCGAATTTGGCAGGCGAGGCTTCAAGCTCTTTCATCTTGGCGACATAGGCATTGACCACACGCTCGACAGCCGCGCGCTTGGTGGTGGCCACGTCCTTGGTCGCCGCGATCATACCCAATTCGGCACCGACCGATTTTGAGATCGAATAATCGAGGTTTTTGGCAAAATAGCCGTAACCCTTCATCACCGGGATCGATTCAAACGGCTCCCATGTCACGATGGCATCGACTTCGCCCTTTTCCAAAGCGGCATCGAAATTGGCCCCGCCACCCTGAATATTGACGGAGTTGAAGGAATTATAGGCAATGCCCTTTTCGGTCAGCGTCGCAGCAAACTGGAACCAGACGGCTGAACCGGGGGCAATGGCGATCTTTTTGCCTTTGATGTCCTCCCATGAATCAAATTTCAGACCTTTTTTGGCAATGACATATTTGGGTGAGGAGCCCACGCCCATGATGCCCACCAGATTGGTCGAGCCATTGGCCAGTGCAATTGCCAGATCGGCAGGGCCGATGGAGGCGACATCCAGCGATCCGGCCACCAAGGCCGTGCGGGCATCGGCATAGCGGGCGAATTCGACCAGCTTGATTTCGACTCCCTGTTTTTTCAGGTCATCGGCAATCAGAATCATCGGTGCGAGATGACCGACCTTCTGATAGCCCACGGTCAGACTGACTGGTGGATTCAGGGCTGCCGTCTGTGCAAATGCGACGGCAGGAAGTGCGCTGGCCATTGAAAGGGCCAGAGTAGCCTTGAGAATGCTTCGACGCTTCATCTTGATCATCCTATCCTTTGTTGCCCCAGTGTGATCCGACTATGTCCCTTTGAAAACCGGATCCCGTTTGTACCGAAAGGCCGCCTGGCCCTCCAGATAATCCGCGCTGGCAAAGGCTTGGCTGACCAAGGCATCGACAGCACTGATGTCCCGTGCGGTTTCATCCCGCGTGAGTTCGATCAAAGCCCGTTTGGTGGCTTTCAAGGTGATGGGCGCATTGGCGGCAATCCGCGCCAGATAGGCGGCGGCTTCCCGCGCGAAAGTGTCATGCGAAAATACGGCGTTGACCAGCCCCATGCTTTTTGCCTCGTCCGCGCCGATGATGCGCGCGCTCAACAGCAAATCCGCCACCGGCCCCATGCCGAGCTTGCGCACCAGCAATTCGGTGCCCTTGAAACCGTAGCCAAGCCCGAGACGGGCGGCAGGAATCCGGAAACAGGCATCGTCACGCGCAATCCGCAAATCGCAACACATCGCCAGACCGAAGCCGCCACCGAAACATATGCCGCGAATGACCGCGATGGTCGGCTTCGAGACCTCTGCCAAAGCCCGATTGCCCGCCTCTACCGCTTTGTCGTAATGGGCAACCGCATCGGCCCCGGACCGGTTGTCGCCGAATTGCGAAATATCCGCGCCCGCACAAAAGGCCCGCTCCCCCTCGCCTTCCAGCGAAATACACACGATATTCGGGTCTTGTTCGGCACGCGCCAGCAATTCCGGCAGGCTTTCCCACATGGTCAGCGCCATGGCATTCATGCGCTGCGGCTGGTCGATGATCAGACGCGCCAGAGCACCCTCGACCTCGTATCGGATGCGGGGGCTGTGCTGCTGGATCGTGGGTGATTGTGGGCTGCTCATCCTCGCTCCTGCTCCTCAAACCACTTGCGCATGGCGCAAGCGGGCAATTCCGGCCTCATCATATCCGGCCTCATGCAAGACATCATCGGTCTGTGCGCCTTTGGCGGGCAGCGGATACATCATCCCGGCAGGTGTGCGCGACAGCACCAGCGGCTGCGCCACCAGTTCGATCTCTCCCAGATCGGGATGGGTCACAACTTCTGCCATTTTGAGATGTTGAACCTGCGGATCGGCAAAGACCTCATCCATTTTGTAAATCGGACCACACGGCACGCCGTGACGCTCCAGCAGAGCCAGCCAATAGGCGGGGGTCTCGGTAGCAAAGACTTCTGCCAGAACCGGCATCAACTGATTGCGATGCTTGAAGCGTTCGGTCTGGGTCAGATAGTCGGGATGGCCTGCAAGATCGGGCCGTTCCATCGCCGCGCACAAAGCCTGCCACTGCCCGTCGCCACCGACACCCAGATTGATATAACCGTCCACGGTGGCCAGCACGCCCATCGGTGTGGAATAGGGATGGTCGTTGCCCGCTTGCGGCGGCACGGCATGATCGACCAGCCAGCGCGCCGCCTGAAAATCGCACACGGCAATTTGTGCCTGCAACAAGGAGGTGTGGACCCATTGGCCGAGGCCGGATTTTTCGCGCTCGGCCAAAGCCACCAGAATGCCTGTTGCGGCATAAAGCCCGGCCGACGTATCGGCCACCGCTATGCCTGCGCGCACCGGACCCTGCCCGGGCAGGCCTGTGACCCACATCAAGCCGCCCATGCCCTGCGCAATCTGGTCAAATCCGGCACGGTTGCGGTAGGGGCCATCCTGCCCGAAACCGGAAATCGAGCACAGGATAATGCGCGGATTGACGGCTTTGAGGGATTCGTAATCGATCCCCATGCGGTCTTTGACATCGGGACGGTAATTTTCAACCACCACATCGGCCTTGCGCACCAGATCCTTGAACACCGCCAAGCCTTCCGGCTTTTTCAGATTGAGAGTGACAGACCGCTTGTTGCGATGCAGGTTCTGCATGTCATAGCCGAGCCGCGGACCCGACATGCCCTCGTTGGGGTCAACCCCGTCGGGTGCCTCGATCTTGATGACATCGGCCCCGAAATCCGCCAGAATCCGGCAGCAGGTCGGCCCTGCCCTGACGCGTGTCAGATCGAGCACGCGCAAATGATCCAAAGCGGTCGGTTTTGTCGGACTGGTCATGATGCAATCTTACCCGCAGGGTCTGTGGGAGTGGAAAAAGGATAAGCGAAATCCCCGCGCGTGGCCTCGAGCCGCTTGGCCAGCGACAACAAAGCCCGATCGGAGCCTTTCGGCCCGACCAGCTGCATTGCCATCGGCAGACCGCGCTTGTCCAAAGCCATCGGCACTGCGACGGCGGGCAAACCCAACCCGTTCACAAAGCGGGTGAATGCCGACAAAGCATAGAGATGACGCGGCGCGAAATCGGCATGGCCCTGCGTGCAGGCATTCATTGTTGGCGTGGTGACAGGCATCACGGGCAGCAACAGGCAGGACCCGTTGGCAAACAGCCGCCCGCACCAGTCCGCGTGCAAATCGGCCAATGAAGCCCGCGCGGCAGTCAAGGCCCCGTCGGTGACAGTCTGGCCTTTTTGCAGACGTCTGGCGAGATCGGCAGACATTAGCTTGCCGTCGAACAGAGGCAGGAACGAGCGATAGGCTTCGCCTTGCATCAGATCGAAGACCGGCCCATCGGCATCTGCCAAAAGGGTCTTGACCGCCCCGTCGCGCATCTGCAAGCCAAGCGACGCGACGGCAAAGATTTGGGCGGCAAACATGGCGGCAATCTCGGCATCACACTGCTCCATCAGATCACGCGCCACCGTGACGGTGGTAAAATTGGGACAATCCCCTGCAAAAAGCGCGGCAGCCCGATCAAGCACGCCGATATCACGCGCCATAAAACCCAGACAATCAAGCGAAGGAGCAAGCGGCATCACGCCTGTCAGCGGCAACAGGCCGAAACCCGGTTTCCAGGCCGCCACACCGCTGCATTGGGCGGGAATCCGCAGTGACCCCCCCGTATCGGACCCGACAGCCAGATCGACCAGTCCCGCGGCCACAGCCACCGCAGAGCCGGAGCTGGAACCGCCGCAGACATAATCTGAGTTCCAAGGGTTTCGGGGCCGCGTGCCATCGGCATTGATGCCCGAAGGCTCATAGGCCAGCGCACTGAGCGTGGTAAAGCCGGACAGCTGGGCACCAGATGTCACCAATTTAGCCACCACCGGAGACGATGGCCCGAGATCATCGAACGGGGCCGCGGACAGGCCGCAGAAGGGCACCCGATCCCCGAACACCAGCAAATCCTTGACCGCCAAAGTGAGGTCCGACAACGGCCCCTCGCTTTGGGCTGTCGGCAACTTCAGCGAAACAAACGCACCGAACGGGTCAAGCGGTTCAACCGGATTTGCGCCCGGAACCGGGTTGGGTCGTGGCAGGGTCGGTCTGGATGATCCGCTGGCTGCCATCATCCCCCCTCAGTAAGAGCGCGGCAGGCCGAGCACATGCTCGCCGACATAGGCCAAAATCAGATTGGTCGAGATGGGGGCGACCTGATAGAGGCGGGTTTCGCGGAATTTGCGCTCCACATCATATTCGGCGGCAAAGCCGAACCCGCCATGCGTTTGCAAACAGGCATTGGCGGCTTCCCACGAGGCATCCGCACACAGCATTTTGGCCATATTGGCCTCTGTGCCATAGGGCAGACCCGCATCATAGAGCGCAGCCGCCTGATAGCGGATCGCATCGGCAGCCTTGGTGGCAATGTGGGATTTGGCAATCGGGAACTGGATTCCCTGATTTTGACCGATCGGCCTGTCGAATACGATCCGCTCCTTGCTATAGGCGGACGCCTTGTCGATGAACCAATAGGCATCACCGATGCATTCGGCGGCAATCAGCACGCGTTCGGCATTCAATCCTTCCAGAATGATGCGGAAGCCCTTGTTTTCCTCGCCGATCATGTTCTCGGCGGGCACTTCCAGATCATCGAAAAACACTTCATTGGTTTCGTGGTTGACCATGTTGCGGATCGGCCGCACGGTCATGCCCTTGTTCATCGCCTCGGCAATATCGACGAGAAACACCGACAGGCCTTCGGATTTCTTGCGCACCTGATCGATCGGCGTGGTGCGCGCCAGCACGATCATCAGATCGGAATGCTGGACGCGCGAGGTCCACACCTTCTGCCCGTTGATCACAAAGTGGTTGCCGCGACGCGTTGCCGTGGTTTTGAGCTTGGTGGTGTCGGTGCCCGTGGTCGGCTCTGTCACCGCCATCGACTGCATCCGCAATTCGCCCGCGGCAATGCGAGGAAGATACTTTTTCTTCTGGTCATCCGAGCCTGCCCGCAGCAGGGTCGACATATTATACATCTGCCCGTGCACCGCTCCGGAATTGCCGCCCGAGCGGTTGATCTCTTCCATGATGATCGAGGCCTCTGTCAGGCCAAGGCCCGCACCGCCGTATTCTTCGGGGATCAACGCCGCCAGCCAGCCGGCCTCGGTCAGCGCCTTGGCAAAGGCTTCGGGATAACCGCGCTCCTCGTCGATCCCGCGCCAGTAAGCGCCGTCGAACTTGCTGCACAAAGCGGCAACGGCCTCGCGCAAATCCTTGTGGTCGTCATAGAGAGGGATTGATATCGGCACGGCGTCATCCTCTTGTCATCTTTGCCAGAC
>CAIYZJ010000174.1 GCA_903930675.1 uncultured Hyphomicrobiales bacterium | reverse complement strand
GGTGGGCACCTGACCGGTGATGCAGACCAGCGGAATGGAATCCATCATCGCATCGGTCAGGCCTGTCACGGCATTGGTGGCCCCGGGGCCGGACGTCACCAGCACGCAACCGACCTTGCCGGACGAGCGGGCATAGCCTTCGGCTGCATGCACAGCGGCCTGCTCATGGCGCACAAGCACGTGGTTGACCACCTCCTGCTGGAAAATCGCGTCATAAATGGGCAGCACCGCACCGCCGGGATAGCCGAAAATCCGGTCGACTCCCTGATCCTGCAGGGCCTGGATCACCATTTCAGCGCCGGTCATTTCCTTGCTCATGTCTCGCTCCGTTGTCTTAACCGTTTTGTCTGGCCAAATTGTCGAAATCGTGCGGGGTAAACTCTGGTTTGGTCGGCAGCGCGATGGCCCAATAAAAAAGCCCCGCTCGGGGGGCTTCAGGGTCAGCGCCAGTCTCGGGTAGCCGGTCTATCGACCGTCCCGCTCCTGACGCCATCTTACTACAAGCTGCAACCGTGCCATTGTGAGGACTTCCCCGAAATTCATCCGGTAATGCTAATCGCGCTTTTGTCCGGCGTCAAGCACAAGATCATGCGTCTTTATGCGGGGCTGGCACCGGCTGTTATCGGGGATCGGGCCTGATCCAGCAGGATCGAGATCCGTGCCTGTGCCTCGTCGGGTTTCATCCAGATAAAATCGGGGGCCTGATGGCGAAACCATGTATGCTGTCGCTTGGCGTAGCGGCGGGTATCGGCTTTGCCCTTTTCAATGGCCTGCGCCATCGACCATTCGCCCCGCAAGGCCGCAATCAATCCGGGCACGCCATGGGCGCGCATCACCGGCAGGGCCGGATCGAGATCGAGGCGGGCCAGCGCCTCCACCTCCCGCAGCGCGCCCTGCTGCATCATCCCATCAAACCGCGCATCGATACGGGCCCGCAGCACCTCGCGGTCCGGTTCCAGAAACACCGAAAGTGCACGGGCCGGATCAATCACCGCCCCATGGCGCGGGCCCTGAAACGAGCGGATCGAGCGGCCCGTCGCCTCGAACACTTCCATGGCGCGGATCACCCGTTGCGGATCGGTCGGGTTCAGGCTCGAAGCGGTTTCGGGGTCACACAGCATCAAGCGGGCATGGAGCGCCTCGACCCCGATCTCCGCCTCCAAAGCACGGAGTCGGACACGTATTTCGTCGGGCACGGCGGGAATATCGGACAGGCCTTCGGTCAGCGCGCGGAAATACATGCCCGTGCCGCCTGTCACAATCGGCAATCGGCCCTGTGCCTGAATGGCGGCAATCGCCTGTGTCGCATCGGCAAGCCAATGGGCAACCGAATAGGGCTGACCGGCCCCGACATGGCCGAACAGCGCATGGGCAACCTCGGCCTCCTCCTCCTCGGTCGGGCGGGCTGTCAAGACACGCAAAGGCTGATAGACTTGCATGGAATCCGCATTGATCACCACGCCATCGAACTTTTTAGCCAAATGGATGGCGAGAGCGGACTTGCCGCTTGCCGTCGGTCCTGCGATGAGAAGGGCCTGCATCTGTCTCTGCATTAGCCCGCTCCGGCCAGACCGAAAAACCGCGAACTGAAAAAGAAGACCTGTTCCATGTCCGTTACCGAAGCCACCGTCACTGTCGCCACACTGGTTGCCAATCCCCTGACACCCTGCCTCAGCGATGCCCTGATTAAGCTGGCGGCGCAAGCCTTGCCTGCACATGCCGAGCAAAAAATCCTCGATCAGGGCATTGCCGCCGATCTGGTATTCGAGAACAGTGCCGCAACTGATCATGGCCTGCTGGCACAGACGATCCGCGGGGCTTTGGGGCAAGCCCCTGTCGATGTGATCGTCCAGCCGCTCCGAAACCGCCGCAAGCAATTGTTTCTGGCGGATATGGATTCAACCATGATCGGGCAGGAATGCATCGATGAATTGGCGGATTTTGTCGGGTTGAAGGCCAAAGTGTCCGATATTACCGAACGCGCCATGCGCGGCGAGCTGGATTTCGAACCTGCCTTGCGCGAGCGGGTGGCGCTTCTGAAAGGGCTCGATCTCGATGTGATCGAACAAATCCTGCAAAGCCGCATCAGCTATACCGCAGGCGGGCGCGCGCTGGTGATGACCATGAAAGCCCACGGGGCCTATACGGCACTGGTGTCGGGCGGATTCACGCTGTTTACGGGGCCGGTCTCGCAGCATCTGGGCTTTGACGAACACCGCTCCAACAGGCTGTCGATCCATGAAGGCAAGCTGGCGGGACTGGTCGAAAATCCGGTTCTGGGCAAAGAGGCCAAACGCACCAGCCTGATCGGCCTGCGCGACGCACGCGGCCTGCATCCGTCCCTGACCATGGCGGTCGGTGACGGAGCCAATGATCTGGCCATGCTGGGGGAAGCCGGACTGGGCGTGGCCTTTTATGCCAAGCCTGCGGTGGCCGCGGCCGCCCATGCCCGCATCGATCACGCCGATTTGACGGCCCTGATCTATGCACAAGGCTACAGAAAAGCCGATTTTGTCGGCCTTTGAGCATAAAAAATCCCGGGCCAGCGGCCCGGGATCATGTCTCTTCAATCCGGCCTGATGGCCTGACGTTTCAAATCTTATTCAATCGACACCGCGACAAAGCGGGTATCGCCTTGCGCATTCGAGACCAGCAGCAAGACGGATTTCTTGCCGTCCTTTTTCAGGGTCTCGATCCGGCGGGCCAGCGCATCGGGGGATGTCGCGGGCTCCTGCTGCACTTCGACGATCACATCACCGGCGGCAATGCGTTTGTCGGCCCCCACCGAATTGGGCTCGACCTTGGTCACGACCAAACCTTTGACGCTGTCCTTGATCGAAAATTTCTTGCGCAACTCGTCGGTGATCTGCTGCACTTCCATGCCGGCGACTTTGCGGCTGAGCGGGGGTGCGGCCTTGTCGGATTTGGTCTCATCGGCTTTGGCTGCCTTCTCGGTCTCCTGCAGACGCTCCAGCTTGGCGGTTTTGGTCAACTCCTTGCCCTTGCGCATGATCACGATCTCGACGGATTTACCCACAGCTGTCTGGCCGACAAGGCGAGGCAAATCCTTGGATTCTTTTACGTCTTTGCCGTCAAACTTCAAGATCACGTCACCGGCTTCGATACCTGCGGGTTTGGCCGGACCTTTGGGGTCGACATCGGCCACCAGTGCGCCGCGTGCGGTGCCAAGACCAAGACTTTCGGCAATCGTCCCATCGACATTCTGGATGCGTACACCCAGCCAGCCGCGGCGTGTCTCGCCGAACTGGATCAACTGCTCGACCACGCCCTTGGCCATGATGGAAGGAACAGAGAACCCGATCCCGATCGAACCGCCGGTCGGCGAGAGAATAGCGGTATTGACGCCGATGACCTCGCCTTGAAGGTTGAACAGAGGACCACCCGAATTGCCTTTGTTGATGGCGGCATCGGTCTGGATATACTGGCCATAGGAATTGTCGGAAATATCGCGGTTTCGAGCCGATACGATCCCGGTTGTTACCGTGCCGCCCAGCCCGAACGGATTGCCGATGGCGATCACCCAATCACCCAGACGGGCCTTGTCGGAGTCACCGAATTTGACGGCTTTCAGCGGCTTGTCGGATTTGACACGCAACACAGCCAGATCGACCTTGGCGTCACGGCCGACCAGCTCTGCTTTCAAGCGCGTGCCGTCGGTCAGAATGACAGTGATCTCGTTGGCATCGGCGATCACGTGATTGTTGGTGACGACAATCCCTGCGGAATCGATGATGAAGCCCGAACCGAGCGAGCTGGACTTGCGCTGTGGACGCTGTCCGCCCCCCTGCCCGCCGCCTTGCTGGCCGTTGGGGCCGAAGAACTCCTCGAAGAAATCCTGGAAGGGAGAACCGGGCGGCAATTGCGGCAATTGGACGGAGCGTTGCTCGCTGACTGTGGTTGACGCAGAAATATTGACCACAGCCTCAAGCACCTGATCAACCACATCGGCCAGACTGTCAGGTCCGCGTGCGGCCGCCGAGGCAGGCAGTGCGACAAAAGGCGAGAACACCAATGATGCGGCCAACAAGGCCCCGATCACCGCACGGGAGAAGCGCACAGGCGCGAATTGAGGAAAAGTCATAGGACAGGCTCCAAATATGAAAATCGTCAGTGGTCCCCACCACGTCCGGACAGCTCGCACATCATCGCACAATTAGGGCAGAAGAACGGCAGGCTTTCCACATCAATACTGCCGTCCAAAGATTAATAGGCGTGCCGAATATAAAACACGATTCCAAGTCCGATGCAGGCGGCGATCAATCCCACCGCCCGCATCCGCCCTTCGGTTGATTCCAGCACATCCTCGATGCGCGCACGCACAAATGCAGGAAAGGCAGCAAACAGCAGCCCCTCGATAAACAGCACAAGGCCAATCGCAGAGAAGAAATCATCCATGGAAAATCTCTCCCCCCGTCACCCGATCAAGGTTTGGCGGCTGACGCGGGATTGGTGTTCGAGCGCGCAAACGGGTCCCTCAAATACCGGAAAAACTCGTGATCCGGATTGAGGATCATCCGCGTCTCACCCGGACGCAGAGCTATTTCATAGGCTTGCATGGAGCGGTAGAAGCGGAAGAAGTCGGGATCACGCGTAAAGGCTTCCGCCAGAATACGGTTTTTTTCCGCATCGCCCTGTCCCCGCGCTTCTTCGGATTTGCGCATCGCATCGGCGCGCAGCACCGTCACGTCACGATCGGCCCTTGCGCGGATGGTCTGGGATACCTGTGATCCATTCGCCCGAATGTCAGCGGCTTCGCGCTGGCGTTCGGTCTGCATGCGCTGGAACACGGCTTGCGAGTTGGGAGCGGGCAAATCGGCGCGGCGCAACCGCACATCGATCACTTCCATGCCCAGCCCCATGGCCTCGCGATTGGCATCCTCGCGGATTTTCACCATCAATTTGGCGCGGTCGGTGCGCACCACCGCCATGAAACTGGCTTCGGCCAGCACCGTGCGGACGGTCGAATTGACGATAGAGGCCAGACGCAAATTCGCACCTGTCACATTGTTGACGCTCTGGTAGAAGCGCAACGGATCGGTAATGCGATAGCGGGTAAAGGCGTCGATCACCAACCGCTTCTGGTCGGCGGCAATGACTTCCTGTTCCTGCAATTCCAGATCCTGAATGCGGTTGTCAAAGAACACCACATTCTGGACAAACGGGATCCGCCAATACAGGCCCGGCTCCGAAATCGGGGCGCGGACGATTTTGCCGAGCTGGAACACCAGCGCGGATTGCGTCTGATGCACCGTGAAAGCGGCGGAGAAAATCAACAAAAAGGCGATGCTGACCAGCACCAGCCATCCCATGCGCGAGGTCGAGCTCATTTCGGCGCTCCCTGATTACGCTTCAATTCCGGCAAAGCCATATAGGGCACAACCCCTTGTCCGGTATCGCGGTCGATAATAACCTTGTCGATATTGCCCATCACTTTTTCCAGCGTCTCGAGATAGATCCGCTGGCGGGTCACATCCGGTGCCTTCTTGTATTCATCATAGACTTGCGTGAAGCGGCTGGCCTGCCCGTTGGCTTCGGCCACCACGCGTTCACGATAGGCCTCGGCCTCCTGCACGATCCGCGCCGCCTCGCCGCGCGCCTCGGGCACGACGCGGCTGGCATAGGTTTCGGCCTCGTTGCGCAAGCGGTCCTGATCCTGACGAGCGGCCTGCACATCGCGGAAGGCTTCGAGCACCTGCCCGGGCGGATCGACCTTTTGCAACTGCACCAGCCGTACTTCGACACCGGCTTTGTAATTGTTGAGTACGTCCTGAATCAGAAGTTTGACTTCCGCCTCGATTGCCGAACGGTCGGTGGTCAGCACAAGCTGGATATTGCGCCGTCCGATGACTTCGCGCATCGCTGCTTCCGCCACCGCACGGATCGAGCCTTGCGGATTGCGGATGTTGAATGCGTAATCGGCCGCCTTGGCCGGATTGATCTGCCATTGCACGGCAAAATCGACGTAGACGATGTTTTCGTCACCCGTCAGCATCAGGCTGGAAGCATCGCCGCGGCCGGTGCGGTTGTCATTGACACCAACGCCGACATCGGTGGTATTGACCGCCGTCACGCGCGGCTTGATGACCGAGCCGACAGGTGCAGGCCAGTTGTAATTCAGACCGGGCTGGGTCGAGCCTTCATAACGGCCGAACACCAGATTGAGACCGATCTCGTCGGGATGGACGATATAGAGACCCGTTGCCATCCAGCCGACCACGGCCAAAGCCCCGATCAGCGATGCACCGCGGCCCGACATCGGACCATCGGGCATCAAATTCTTGAGTTGGTCCTGCCCTTGCTGGAACAGCTGGTCCAGTCCTTGCGGCCCCTGACCGTTGCCGGAAGGCCCACCGCCCCATGGCCCGTTACCTCCCGGTCCTTTGGGTCCGCTCCCCTTCGGGTCGGACGGGCCCGAGCCCGGCTTTTTTCCCCATGGCCCACCGCCATCACCTTGATTGCTCCACGGCATGAAGTCTTCCCTTTGTTGTCTTGTCAATCCGCTCCATTCGGAGCGTTTGCGCTAACCTTACCTATGAAGTGGGGTCTTGTTTCTCATTCGTCAACGGTCTGTTGCACATTCATATGCCCAGACGCTGATAATCGACAAAAGAATAGGCATATTCATCACGCGGGCCACTGGGAAAATCCTCTTTCGAGGTCACCTTGAAACTCTTTTTATCCCAATCAGGAAAAAAAGCATCCCCATGCGGGGTGGCATGAACTTCGGTCAGATGCAGCCGGTCGGCCAGCGGCAGCATTTGCGCATAGATCTCTGCCCCGCCGACCACCGCAATGCCCGAAGCCTGCATCCGCTCCGCCAAGATCCGGCACTGGACCAGTGCATCATCGAGCGTATGGGCGACATGCACGCCCTCGACCGCAAAAGCGGGATCGCGCGTCAACACAACAGTTTCGCGCCCGGGCAAGGGTTTGCCGATGGATTGGAACGTCTTGCGCCCCATCAGCATCGGATGGCCCAAAGTCATTTGGCGAAACCGCTTCAAATCCGACGACAATTGCCAGATCAGCCGGTTGTCGTCGCCAATCACCCCGTTATCGGCAATGGCGGCCAGCACAAAAACAGGAACAGTCATGCTTTGGCTTCCACTTCGGCATGGCCGGTGAAGGGCCCATGCCCCGCCAGCCGCCACAAAGCCTGATCGGACACGCGGCAGATGGTCCATTCATCCATCAATTCGGCGCCAAGTCCTTTGTAGAAGGCGATGGAAGGCGCGTTCCAGTCCAGCACAGACCATTCGAGCCGCGCCAGCTTTTCTGTGATGCAGCGTTGCGCCAGACGGTGCAACAGCGCCTTGCCCAGGCCCTTGCCGCGATGGTCTGGCTCGACAAACAGATCTTCGAGATAAATGCCGTGGCGACCGCGAAAAGTCGAGAAATTGTAAAACCATACGGCCAGCCCCACCACCTGCCCGTCCTGCTCGGCCACATCGCAAAACAGGCGCGGATGAGGGCCAAACAGCGCTTCGGTGATCATCTCTTGGGTGGCATCCACCGCGTCGAGCAGATGTTCGTAATCGGCCAAAGCCCTAATCAGCGCATAAATGCGCGGCGCATCGGCGGGCACGGCGGGACGGATCGGGCTTGGATGTCGTGTCATGGTTACACCGCAACCGGTGCGCGGATGAGCGGATGGGGGTCGTATCCCTCGATCGCCACATCATCAAACGTGAAATCGAACAGCGAGCGCACGGCGGGATTGAGTTTCAACTGCGGCAGCGGCCTGATCTCGCGCGACAGTTGCAATTCGGCCTGTTCGAGATGGTTCAGATAGAGATGCGCATCGCCGAAGGAATGGACAAAATCCCCTGCTTCCAGCCCGCTGGTCTGGGCCAGCATATGGGTCAGCAGGGCATAGCTCGCGATATTGAACGGCACGCCGAGGAAAATATCGGCCGAGCGCTGGTAAAGCTGGCATGACAATTTGCCATCGGCCACATAGAACTGGAACAGGCAATGGCACGGGGCCAGAGCCATCTTGTCGAGATCGGCCGGATTCCATGCACTGACAATCAGGCGTCGGGAGTCGGGATTGCGGGCAATCTCGTCGACCAGCCAGCGGATCTGGTCCACCGTGCCGCCATCGGGCTTGGCCCAAGAGCGCCACTGCTTGCCATAAACCGGGCCCAACTCGCCGCTCCCGTCCGCCCATTCATCCCAGATCGACACGCCATTGGCCTTGAGATAGGCAATATTGGTGTCGCCCGCCAGAAACCACAGCAATTCGTGGATGATGGATTTCAGGTGCAATTTCTTGGTGGTGACAAGCGGAAACCCCTTGGCCAGATCAAACCGCATCTGATGCCCGAACACCGACAAAGTGCCGGTACCGGTGCGGTCGGTCTTGCGGGCGCCCTCGTTCAAAACGCGGCGCAAAAGATCATGATAGGCAAGCATGGTGATCCGATTCTCCCTCGACGGAGCCCACAATACGCCAGTCTTTTTCGACAAGCAAAAGCCCCTTGGACGCTTTTCCTCAGATCAGGCCTTTCACCGGACACAATCTATCCCTATATTGGGTCCGTCATCGCAAGATGACTATGGCGATAAATGGACATCGAAATAAACCATTCGGACCCGGGGGCGGTACCCGGCGCCTCCACCCGAACCCAGCGGGCCAATCAATTGGCCTGTCAAGCTGGGCTCCGGCGGGGGCGAAACAGGATCGACGAGGGTGTAAAGGGTGCTCTTTTGCTCGGCATGGTTCCACCGTTACCGGACCTTTCTATAGTTGCCAATGACAACTATGCTCCGGTTGCTGTCGCCGCTTAAGCGGTGCTGGTGCCGAAATCAAAGTCCTTGCGTTTAGCCGCGTAAGGCGGGGCCCGGAGGTGCCTGGCAACAGAAACCTCCACTTTCTTTATCTTGATAATGCTACCGACCCCAAGGCCCGAAAACCTCTGGCAATAACAAAACCTGCCCGATTCATGCTTGTTGATAACAAGCCTCTCCACATTTGCGTGCGACTCACTATAGTGCTTGCCCATGACACATGATGAAAATACCCACGACCTGATCCGCTATGACCTGCTTGTGCAGGATGCTTTGCGTTCCGTTGTCAAAACCGTCCTGACCGACGCGGCCCAAAACGGCCTGCCGGGCAATCACCATTTCTTCATCACCTTCCGCACCGATATGCCGGGCGTGAAGATTGCCGATCATGTCCGCGCCAAACATCCCGAGGAAATCACCATCGCCCTGCAGCACCAGTTCTGGGATATGCGGGTCGGCGATAATTTTTTCGAAGTCGGCCTGTCATTCGGCGGCGTGCCGGAGCGGCTTTATGTGCCATTCGATGCCCTGACCGGTTTTTGGGACCCTTCCGTCGATTTCGGCCTGAAATTCGAAATGGCGATGGACAGCGAGCCCGACAATGACGAGGATACGCTGCACGGACCGTCCAAAGACGGCGCGGACAAAGACGCACACAAGGACGAGGATGCCGATCGTACGGCCGCCGTTGTCAGCCTTGACGCCTTCCGCAAAAAGACCTGATGCCAAAGGGGGGGGGCTGACATGACAGCCGAAGTCATCAATCTGCGCCAGTTCAAACGGGACAAGGCCCGCGGGGATCAGGACCGGCAGGCACAGGTGAACCGCGCCGCCTTCGGCCGCACCAAAGCCCAGCGAATTCTGGAAAAAACCCGCGTTTTGCAAGACAAGTCCAAGCTGGATGCCCATTTCCGCGAAGACAGCGGCACCCCGTCCGATCCCGCATGAGCGGCATCAGCAAACGCTCCATCGTCATTGCCGGACACAGCACCAGCGTCTCGCTGGAGCCGGAATTCTGGGACGGGCTGAAAGCCATGTCTGTCAAGCGCGGCATCAGTCTGGCGGCCCTTGTCGCAGACCTCGACAGCCAGCGCAGCAGCGCCAATCTGTCGTCAGCCTTGCGGCTGGCCGTTCTGTCCTTCTATCGCGACCGTCCGACGCCGTCCGATCCGGCCTGACATCCCTTTACTGCTTTTTGGCACCGTCGATCAGCTTTTCGGCCTCTTCATCCACCGCCCGCATGGTGAGAGCAGCAAAAAGCGCCGAAATATTGATATCACGCTCGACAGCCGCCCCGACAGGCTGGCGAAGCTGGATCAGCAATTCGGGAGCCGGACCTTTCCAGCCTTTGGGCGGCGGTACCAACAGGCTGGCTTTGGCTTCCCATACAGGATTGCGCAGATCGAATTGACCGCTCGCCTGCAAAGTGGGCACGCCACTGCTGTCATTGACCTGTCCGGCCATGGTGATGAGCGACAGCCGCACCATCCCATCGGTCAAGGTCAGCGGAGCTTCGGCCTGCTTGAAACGGAAAGGGGCCGCCTTCAACCCCTGCAGCAACTCGGCCTTGAGCTTCAACGGTTCGGGAATGGCTTGATTGGTTGCAATCACCCGCAGCACGGCATCGGGGTCAAGGGCGGCAATACGCCCTTCACGCCAGACCAGTTTGCCCGCGCCGCTGCTGTGGCTGACCAGATCGGCAATGCTGTCGCCCGCCGCACCCAGATCGAGATCGAGATCAACCCGTCCCGCCAGACCGCTTTCGACCCCCGTCAGCGTTGTCCAATCGCTGTTGCGCAGAGCGAGATTCGCGGTGACACCCACACGCCCCCCCTCGCGCTTCAGCCGCAACTGACCACTGGCCTGTCCTTCGGCCAGTGCCGCCTGTTCAAGCGCAAGGCCGAACTGGTCGTTGTCACGCGTCAAGCGCAAGACCACATCCGTCGCCTTGACCCCCGCACCGAAATCAAAGGATTTCAGACGCAGCCCGATTGCACTTTCAACCGCCGCATTGGGCGCGGATGCAAAACGCGCGCTCGACCAAAGCGAACCGGAAAGCGCAGGGGCCAACGGCCCCAGCGCCAAAGGCAACACATCCGACAAAGCAAGCCTGTCCATCATCAAAGTGCCTTCGACGCGGTTGTCTTCGGTGATAATGGCAATATCGCCACCCAAAGCCGCACCGGCGACCGATCCCGTCACGGGCCCGAAGCCGAACCGTCCTTCGCCGAGCCGGATCGGCCCCGACAGATCAACCGGCCAGGGTCGCTCGGACTGTCCCGACAGTCCCAAGGATTGAACCAGAGGTGACAGATCGGCCCCGCTCAGGGTCATTTTTCCCGACATCTCGCCATTCTGGCGGCTGAGATCGGCGGCCAGCGTCATATTGGGCATCAGGAAACGCACGGCATAGCGCGAGGTGGCCAGATCGATTTCGGCGGCAATCCGCCCTGTTTCAGGCGCGACCAGCACCGGAACGGCCAGACCAAGCTGGCGCAACAGCACGGGGAAGGACGAGTGATCGAGCGAGACCGTGCCCTTGAAGCCTGCCAAACCTTTGGCGGCGGGCATATCGCCGTTCATGGCGATCTGGGTGCCTGCCGCCCGGCCCGACAGGCTCAGACGCTGGCGCGCGCCGCGCGTGGCGGATTGGTCAATCGTCAGATCGAGCGACAGCGGCACCCATTCATCGGCGCGCCGCAACACGGCATTCGAGAGATCGGGCGGCAGGAAGCGTCCGAACAGTGCGGCAAGCATCCGCAACCGGCGGGCGTCGATATGGAGGGACAAGGTGCCGCCATTCTCGGTCAGACGCCCACCGCCGGTCATGCGGGTTTCATTGCCGTCATTGTAATCGAGCCGGTCGACCCGAAAACCGTTGGCATCGCCGAAAATACTGGCTGTCAGCCGTCCCGTCGCGGTTTCCCCCCCCACCCGAATGGCGCGTGCCTCGATGGCCAGCACGAGATCGCTGGAGCCAAGCGTCGTGGCGAGCGGCGACAGATCGGGCAGATCGTCCACCGTCAGCCGTTCAGAGGCAATCTGGGCCTCCAGACGGGGCCTTTGAATTCCGTCACCGGGTGTAAACCGCACAAATCCCGCCAGACTGGATTGATCCAGCGTCAGCATTTTGATGCGGCTGGCAAACACGCCGGATTCCAGCGTCACCTCGCCCTCGAACTGGATTTTGCGCAAGGAGCCCAAAGGCCGGAAGGCCGCTGCCTCCTTGCCCTTCACACCGTCCTGTTCCCCGCCCGAGCGTCCCGAAATCCATTGCGCAAAGCGGGTCGGATCATCCACCTGCCATTGCACCGGACCGGAAAACCGCAGATCGTTGAGAGTGCCTATATCGCCTTTGGCGCTCAGCTGGCTGCGACCGGGCAGTCCGACACCCAACTCGGTCAGTTTGCCGCCTCTTGGGCCGATCTCGATAGCCATTACGAGATCACGCAGATTTTCCGAACCCAGCGTCAGGCTCTGGGTCTGGTAACGCAACTGGGTGGTGACAGGATTGACCGCCCGCCGTGGTCCGCCCGCCGGCTTCGAAGCATCCAGCCACGCCTTGACGATATCGGGAAGCCGTGCCCCGCCCGCTTTGCCGGCCACCGGAAAATCCAGATCAAGCGTGCGGCTGCTCAAATCAAGCTGCAACAGTGGCTGTCCGGTCAGATCCAACACCCCCGTGCCATTGGCTTTCAGCCCCGTATCGGGTCCGCCGTCAATCTCCAATCCGTCAAATTCGAAATGCCGTCCCAGCCCTGCCACATGGCCGGTGGCGGTCCATTGCCGCGGTTCGATGCTGCCGACCGTTTGCAGGTCATATCGGGCACTCACACTCAATTGCCCGTCGATCTTGTTGTGTTGGGACCAGTACCGCCCGTCAAAACTCAAAGAGCGGCCCCTTTGCTCGGCGACCGAAAGGCCCACACGCACCGATCCATCGGCTTCGGGCGAAGAGGTTGCCAGACGTAAATCAACCGGATGGCCATCCAGCGCACCGCGCCCGCTGATCCGCCAAGGCCCCGCCAGCGTGGCAGCCTGCACATCCAGTTCCAGCCCTGTCAGGATAAAGCCGGACCCTCCGACACCGTCATCGACCAGCAGGGTCGAACGGGTAATGACAAAGTGCTCGACAGCCACCGGACGATCCGTGGCAATCGGGGTCGAAACGGCTCCGCCCATCAGGCTCAAACCGCCCTGCCGGTCATAGCGCAGATCGAAACGACCGGCCTCGAGCCGCGCATCGAGTATCTGGATCTCGCCTTTGAGCATCGAGGCGGGAGAGATTTCCAGTGTCAACCCGTCTGCCGAAAACACCGGGCGGTCAGCCAGTTCGCCGAAACTCACGCCTTTGAGATCGAGCACCGGGGTCGGCAGCAAGCGCACATCAATGGCACCCGATACCCTGACACGCTGTCCAAGCACCGCAGACAATTCGCGCTCGACCAATGCCCGTTGGGCATTCCAGTCAACCAGCATCGGGCCGACAAGGGCCGCCAGAATCAGTAAGATCATTGCCGCAGCAAAGGCTGTCAGAATATCACGCAATCAACGGCTCCCAATGCTTCGCTTCAAAACCCCGCTTCAGGCGGCGGGCAACATCTTGCCCGGATTCATGATGCCCAAGGGGTCGATCACACCCTTGATACCACGCATGATGTCGAGCGCGGCACCGGAATGTTCCATCCCCATATATTTCACTTTGTGCTGGCCGACACCATGTTCGCCGGTACAGGTGCCTTCCATCGCCAAAGCCCGTTTGACCAAGCGTTCGAGGAACGGCTTCACCTTGGCCATTTCGGCTTCGTCATCGGGGAAGAACAGCAGGCCCAGATGGAAATTGCCGTCGCCGACATGGCCGACAATGGGGGCCGGAATCCCGGTTTCGGCAATATCGACCTGCGTGGCTTCCACGCATTCGGCCAGACGCGAAATTGGCACGCAGACATCGGTGGCGACCGTTTGTGCGCCGGGGCGCAGCGTGAACGAGGCCCAATAGGCATCATGGCGGGCCTGCCACAATTTGGTGCGCTCTTCCGGCTTGGCCGTCCACTGGAAGGGTCCGCCGCCGAATTCCGTGACGATCTCGCCGAATTGTTCGGCCTGTTCCTTGACCCCGTTTTCGGTGCCGTGGAATTCGACAAACAGCACGGGCGTTTCGGGCAGGCCGAGCTTGGAATAGAGGTTGAAGGCCTTGACCTGCAACTGGTCCGCCAATTCGATGCGCGCCACCGGAATGCCGCTCTGGATCGTCAAGATCACTGCATCACAGGCCGCTTTGACGGTCGGGAACGAGCAAATGCCGCCCGAAATCGCCTCGGGAATTCCGTAAAGCTTCAAGGTGATCTCGGTAATAATGCCCAGCGTGCCTTCCGAGCCGATGAACAGACGGGTCAGGTCATAGCCTGCCGAGGATTTTTTGGCGCGCGAGCCGGTTTTGACAATCCGCCCATCGGGCGTCACCACCGTCAGCGACAGGACATTGTCCTTCATCGTGCCGTAACGCACCGCATTGGTGCCCGAGGCGCGGGTGGCGACCATGCCGCCGATCGAGGCATCCGCCCCCGGATCAATCGGGAAAAACAGGCCCTGATCGCGCAGCGTCTCGTTGAGCATTTTGCGCGTCACACCCGGGCCGACCACGCAATCGAGATCCTCGGCATGGATGGCCACAATCGTATTCATCTGGCTCAGATCAATGCAGACGCCGCCGATCGGCGCATTGACATGGCCCTCCAGCGAGGTGCCGGTGCCGAACGGGATGATCGGCATTTTATGCGCCGCGCACAGCGTGACGATCTCCGCCACTTCTTCGGTTGTTTGCGGCCAGACCACGATGTCGGGAGCCTGTGTCACCAGATAGGTGCGGGTATGGCCATGCTGCTCGCGCACGGCCTGTCCGGTCGCCGCACGGTTGCCGAAGCGTTCGGACAGAGTGGTCACCACCGCCCCGACTGCTGCATCGGAAGGGCGGGCACAGGTGAGTGGCTCGGATGAATGTGACATCATGACTGAACTTTCTGATTTCCAAAACGCTGCTCCGGAAAACGGTCCTTGATCCGCTTCAGCCGGAAATTTACTTTGACGGTCCGATTTGAACAAACTGTTAAACATTCCCGCATGATACTGCGGTTATTCGCCAGAATGCCTCCCCGTCAAATTCTGCGCCTGTCCGCGCCCCTCGGCAAGGGGGAACCGGAGTTTTGGCACATCTGAGATGGGGATGGCGCAATAAAAGGGAATGATCGTGCCGACCAAAGCCCCCGGCCATGTGTTCTTTTTCGCGCCCTTCGTCTCCTCGGTCATGCGGATCGAACCGGCGTGGATCGACAATAACGGTCATCTCAACATGGCCTGGTATCATCATGTGATGGATCGGGCGATTGATGAAAGCCTTCTGATGCTCGGCCTTGGCCCCGACTATCAGAGCCAGCGCAACGGCTCGATTTTCATGGCCGAAACCCATGTGCAGTTCAAACGCGAATTGCTGGTCAACACACCGGTGCGCACCACCTTGCAGCTGATCGATTATGACGAAAAGCGTATCCATTACTGGTGCGAATTGCGCCATGCCAAGGAAGGCTGGCTGTCGGCCACCTCCGAAAACCTCTCGCTGCATATGGACATGACCGAGCGCAGGGTCTGCCCCTTCCCGCCCGATATCCTGACCAATCTGCAGGTGATGAAAGCCGCCCATTCGGCCCTGCCAAGACCCGAACAGTTGGGGCGGGTGATGGGCATCCCCGCACACAAAGCCAGCGGCAGGCCCAATATCCACTGATTGTGCCCTCAAAAAGCCATTGCGTGCGTATTGAACAAGGGCTTGTCGGATATTCCGGCTTCTTTGATTGTTTTCGTGATCGACAAAGCGGCGTTTCTGCCCCATCTTGCGTGCAGATTCGCGAAATGTTCTCATCAAGTCTGGTTCTGTGTCTGGTCCTTTTAACCCGTTGATCGATCTTGATGCCCCCGCACCGCGTCCCGGTGGTCTGGCTGCGCGGGCGCGCGCCTCGGTGGCCGCTGCCGCCCCCTATCTCGACGGGCTGAACGAAGAGCAACGCCGCGCGGTGGAAGTCACCGATGGTCCGGTGCTGGTACTGGCGGGTGCGGGTACGGGCAAAACACGGGTGCTGACCACCCGCATCGCCCATCTGATCGCCACGGGGCTGGCCCGTCCGGGCGATATTCTGGCAGTGACCTTCACCAACAAGGCCGCCCGCGAGATGAAGGAGCGGATCGGCCATCTGCTCGGCTCGGTCGGCGAAGGCATGCCCTGGCTCGGCACCTTCCACGCCATCGGCACCAAGATTTTGCGCCGCCATGCCGAACTGGTCGGCTTGCGCTCGGATTTCACCATTCTCGATACCGATGACCAGATCCGGCTGATGAAGCAGGTCATCCAGGCCGATGACATCGACGAAAAGCGCTGGCCCGCCCGCGCGCTCGCCTCGATGATCGACGGCTGGAAAAACCGCGGCCTGACGCCGGACAAAGTCTCGGCCGGCGAAGCGGCCGCTTTTGCCAACGGACGCGGCGGCAAGCTCTATGCGGCCTATCAACAGCGGTTGAAAGACCTCAATGCCGCCGATTTCGGCGATTTGCTGCTCGAAAATCTGCGGCTGTTCCGCGAAAACCCCGATGTGCTGGAAGGCTATCAGCAACGCTTCCGCTATATGCTGGTCGACGAGTATCAGGACACCAACGTCGCCCAATATCTGTGGCTGCGCCTGCTGGCCCAAGGCCGCCGCAATGTGGCTTGCGTGGGCGATGACGACCAGTCGATCTATGGCTGGCGCGGGGCCGAGGTCGACAATATCCTGCGGTTCGAACATGATTTTCCCGGTGCGACCGTGATCCGTTTGGAGCGCAATTACCGCTCGACCGGCCATATTCTGGGCGCGGCCTCGCATCTGATCGCCCATAACGAGGGGCGGCTCGGCAAAACCCTGTTTACCGATGACGAGGCGGGCGAAAAGGTCACCATCACCGGCGCTTGGGATTCGGAAGAAGAGGCACGGCTGATCGGCGAGGAAATCGAAGCGCTGCAGCACAAGGGCCACTCCCTGTCGGAAATGGCGGTTCTGGTGCGTATTTCCGCGCAAATGCGCGAGATCGAAGACCGCTTTGTCACGCTCGGCCTGCCCTATCGGGTGATCGGCGGGCCACGCTTTTACGAACGCGCCGAAATCCGCGATGCCTTGGCCTATCTGCGCTGTGTCGCCAATCCGACCCATGATCTGGCCTTCGAGCGGATCGTCAATGTGCCCAAACGCGGGCTCGGCGATGCCACCATCGAGCAGGTCCATATCTATGCCCGCGCCAATCGCCTGCCGATGATGGAAGCGGTGCGGCAGTTGATCGAGACCGACGAGCTGAAACCCAAGCCGCGCAGCACCTTGCGCGAGCTGACAGGCAATTTCGCCCGCTGGTCGGGCCTGATCGACACGATGAAGCACAACGAACTGGCCGAAATGGTGCTCGAGGAATCCGGCTATACCGATATGTGGCAGAAGGAACGCACCCCCGAAGCCGCGGGACGCCTTGAGAACCTCAAGGAACTGGTGCGCTCGCTCGAAGAATTTCCCGATCTCAATGCCTTTCTCGAACATGTCTCGCTGGTGATGGAGGCAAGCGAATCCTCCGACGGT
Source organism: uncultured Hyphomicrobiales bacterium (assembly GCA_903930675.1). GTDB lineage: Bacteria > Pseudomonadota > Alphaproteobacteria > Rhizobiales > Beijerinckiaceae > CAIYZJ01. The sequence goes on along the minus strand of CAIYZJ010000174.1, from coordinate 1,530 downwards.
GACCGCGTCTCGATCATGACGCTGCACGGCGCCAAAGGGCTGGAATTCGAAACCGTGTTTCTGCCCGGTTGGGAAGAAGCCCTGTTTCCGAACCAGCGCGCGCTGGATGAAAGCGGCAAAGCGGGACTGGAGGAAGAACGCAGGCTGGCTTATGTCGGCCTGACGCGCGCCAGACGCCGCGCCAAACTGTTTTTCGCCACCAACCGCCGGTTGCACGGCATGTGGAACGCTACGGTGCCGAGCCGCTTCATCGACGATTTGCCCGAAGCCCATGTCGAAATCACCGAAGCGCCTGCCGGTTACGGCTCCTACGGCTCCTCGCGGTTTGACCGGATGGGCAGTTTCCAGTCGGCCTATTCCACCCCCGGCTGGCAACGCGCCCAGTCATCGGGCCAAACCAGCCGGCAGACCGGCAGCTATGGCGGCGGCTCCGCTCAGGCCCGTTCCGGTTCCCCAACCCCGCGGATGACACCCCCCGCACAGATCGAGGGCGAAGTGGTGGCCCGTTCGGGCGGGCCTGCCTCGGGCTTTGCACCCGGCAACAGGATTTTTCATGTCAAATTCGGCAATGGCACCTTGGTCAGCGTCGATGGCAACAAGCTGACCATCGATTTCGACAAAGCCGGCCGCAAAATGGTGCTTGAGAGTTTTGTCAAAGCCATTTGAGGGTTTCACGTTTTTTTCGTTGCTCGCGTCCAACCTGTCGGAACAGGCAGGTTTTTTTCTGCAAATTTTGGACTATTGAATGCACAGGGTGGAATATTGACCCCTTTCTGGATTGTTGCCGCATGCTGCGGCCCTCAATGATCTGCGTGAACGCGTTTGCCCCTCCCCTCACACTGTGAGCCAGCCCTTGTGGTTGAAAGCGCGGGCGCCTTTTGCCCATGGTCTCTTTTTGCCGCTTGTCCGCAAGACCAAACTACCATTATGCCGGATCACGGGCATGCCCGTGAAATGGCCCGTTTTTTGCTCTGGAAGTGCCTTGAAACAGCTGTTTAGAAAAGCTTTTTTTGACCAAACTGTTCTTTACGGGATGACCTTGTCCATGTCTCAGTCCCTGCCTACGGCAGCCCCTCATCCGATCTCGCGGGACGATCGGATCGACCCGTCATCCCAAGGGCACATAGCCGCCACACCGACGGCTTTGCTGACACCTGCGGTTCCGAATTCGGGTCAAAGCGACGCAACCTCGTTCCGGATGCTGATCGAAACCGCACGCAATCCGTTGGCCATCTGGACCCCGCCGCATTTTACCGAGCCGCATGTCACCACGCTCAAAAAATCCGGCAAAGTCACCATCACCGAAGTGGCACTGGCCCAACCCGATCTGATCCGGCATGTGCTGGAAAACCAATCGGGCCGTTACGGCACTTTTCCCGGCTCGATGCATTGCCATGATCTGATCCTGTCCGAAGGCATGGCGGCCAACCAGCCGCTGGTGCAATCCATGGCGCAATTTTCCTCGCAGGCTTTGGGCAGTTTCTTTGCCGCGATGGAAACCGAGGCCAGCCTGCTGGCGGACAAGCTGTC
>CAIYZJ010000173.1 GCA_903930675.1 uncultured Hyphomicrobiales bacterium | reverse complement strand
GGTGTTGCCGGTGAGACCAATGGGGCAGTGATTGTCTCCGATCAGAAAAATATCCAGCACATCCAGCAGCGCGATGCCGAGAGCCGCGATGCGTCCGATCAACAGGCGGGCAACCGTCAGGCCGATCATCAAGCGGCAGACCGCCGCAATGACGAGGCGCAGGCCATCAAAGCCAAGGCTTCCGATGGCGCAAAGGCTGGCGACAACGGGTTCGGCCATTCCGACCAGTCCGGCAATCAGGGCTCGCAAGGCAAGTCCGGTCAGGGGCAGGGCTTGGCCCATGATGCTCCGGGTGTCATGGGTGCATCAGGCTTTGCTGCCGATGACAGCGCGGGCATGACCGGCGTGCAGGCGGGTGGTCTGGTGTCGGGATCGCTGACCTCGAAAGCCATTCTGACGGTGCAATATGCATTGAGCGGCTCTTCGGCTGGCCGCACGGGTCCTGCAACGGCTGCAGAAATGCGCTTCCAGTCGCTCGGCCAGCAAGTGCTGACGGCATTGCGCAACAATGCCCAGGAAATTGAACTCACACTCAACCCTTCGCAATTGGGGCAGGTGATTTTGAAGCTGAATGTGGACGGTTCCAAAGTCCGTGTCAGTGCCAAGACCGAAAGCAAAATGACGGATGAGGCATTGAAAGCCGGCGAGGAGGGTTTGAAAGCCTCTTTGCTGGCCCAAGGCTTTGTTCTGGACGGGTTTGATGTTTCCCATGATGACGACCGGCGTCGGGCTCCCAAGGCGGAGTCGGAGGGTGCCACAGTCGCTCAATCAACCGATGGCGAAGCATTTTCGATCGACCTCATAGCGTGATGCGAGGATACAATGGCTGAAGCAGCTGCAGAAGAACCAAAGAAAAAACCCCCCATCGTCAAGATCATCTTGTTCGTTGTTGGCGGTCTGTTGCTTGTCGGCCTCGGAGCCGGAGCAGGCCTGTTCTACGTCAAGATGACGGCGCCTCCGGTCGAAGAAAATCCGCTGGCGATCGTGATCGACAAGAGTGCGGCTGCGGCACCTGCTGCCGATGCCCATGGCAAACCAGCTGCCGATGCCAAGGCCAAGCCTGCGGGTGATGGCCATGGCGGCGGCGACAAGAAGGATGCCGGGCCCCCCGGCAAATCCGTGCCTTCGACCGAGCAATTCGCCACCACCTATTTCGAATTCCCCGGCAACTTCACCACCAATTTGCGCGGTTCCAAGCGCTTTGTGCAGTTGAGCCTCGGCCTGTCGACCCAATATGACAAAGCCGTGATCGAAAATGCCCAGAAGCACGAAGTGGCGATCCGCGGCGAAATTCTGGCGATGCTCGCCGACCAGACCGAAGCCGATATGGTTGGAATTGCCAATCGCAGAAAGCTTCAGGACATGTTCAAGGACACCATCAACAAGGTGCTGACCGAGCGTGCCGGCTTTGGCGGTATCGAAAGCGTGTTCATCACAGCCCTCGTGTTGCAGTAATCAGATGGCCAATACCAGAAAACTCAGCAGTGAAGAGGTGACGGCGCTTCTCGAAGGGCTCCAGAGCGGAGCTTTCGAGACGGCCAAACCGTCCAAGGTCGAATATGAAGCCTATCAATTCGGGGGCTCCAACCTCGAATTGCTGGGTGATTTGTCGACGCTTCGGCTGATCAATGCCCGTCTGGGACGGCAGATGCGCAATGTGTTGATGCCGATGCTCCGCTTCGAGCCGCGCATCAATGCCATGCCGCCCGAAACCGTAACCTACGAAACCTATTTCAAGAAGCTGGATTCGTTTCTGAGCCTGACCACGGCGCGCGTCGATGCGCTGAAGGGTTC
>CAIYZJ010000172.1 GCA_903930675.1 uncultured Hyphomicrobiales bacterium | reverse complement strand
CCCTATAAGGGCAAACGCCGCAAATGGGATTGAGGGCTTCGCAATAGAGGCATTAAAAAGGCCGGAGCGATCCGGCCTTTTGCTTGTCCTGCTTCAGCTTGGATAATGGTAATCCACCACCTTGCGCAGCGGAAAATCATAGACTTTTCCGGTCTCGGTCCATGATGGAGAAACCAGTTGCACGATGTGGGGGGCGATGTCCTGCGGGGTTTCCAGCGTCAAGGGATCTTCGCCCGGCATGGCGGAAGCGCGCATATCGGTGCGGATCGGGCCGGGATTGACCATCATCACCCGCACAGGGGTGTTCTCGGTTTCTTTGGCATAGGTGACGCCCAGCGCATCGACAGCCGATTTGGAGACCGAATAGGGGCCCCAATAGGCAGAACGCTTCCACGAGGCTGCTGAAGACATCAGCACCACGCGTCCGGCATCGGATTTTTGCAACAGCGGATCAAACGACCGGATCATCCGGTAATTGGCGGTCACATTGACGGCCATCACCTGTTCCCAGTCTTTCGGCGAGACATGGCCGAGCGGCGACAGCGGGCCCAAAGTGCCGCCATTGCCGATAAAGATGTCGAGCTTGCCCCAGCGTTCGAAAATGGCGGCTCCGAGCCGGTCCAGCGCGTCGCCGTCCTTCAGGTCGATCGGCACCAGCGTGGCTGCTTGTCCCCCTGCCGTGCGAATGGCGTCGTCAAGCTCCTCGAGGCCCCCTTGGGTGCGTGCGACAGCCACCACATGCGCACCGGCCTTGCCGAGCAGAATGGCGGTCTCGCGCCCTATGCCGCGCGTGGCACCCGTGATCACGGCAATGCGGTTGGAGAGATCGGGAAGGGGCAGTGTGGTCTGTGTCATGGGGTCAGCCTATCTCAGCCAGCATGGACAATTGTTGCTTGGTACCCGTGTCGTTCTGGTCGGTCAGTCCGGTGGGATAATCACCGGTGAAGCAATGGTCGGTAAATTGCGGGCAGGCCATATCGCGTCCGGTTTCGCCCATGGCGCGATAGATGCCGTCGACCGAGAGGAAAGCGAGGCTGTCGCAGCCGATATAACGGCGCATTTCTTCGAGCGAGTGGGTGGCCGCCAGCAGGTTTGTGCGCTCCGGCGTGTCGATGCCGTAATAATCGGGATGGGTAATCGGCGGGCTGGAAATGCGGAAATGCACTTCCTTGGCGCCTGCATCGCGCATCATCTGCACGATTTTGACCGAGGTCGTGCCGCGCACGATGGAATCGTCGATCAGCACGATGCGCTTGCCTTTGACGACCGAGCGGTTGGCCGAATGTTTCAAGCGCACGCCCAATTCGCGCACCGATTGGGTGGGCTGGATAAAGGTGCGGCCGACATAATGGTTGCGGATAATCCCGAGCTCGTAGGGAATGCCCGCGGCCTGCGCATAGCCGAGCGCGGCAGGCACGCCGGAATCGGGCACCGGCACCACAACATCGGCTTCGACACCGGATTCCATCGCCAGTTCGGCCCCCATGCGCTTGCGCACATCATAAACGGGGTGGCCATGCACGATGGAGTCGGGGCGGGCGAAATAGATGAATTCGAAAATACAGGGACGCGCGGTCTGTTTCGGGAACGGCTTGATCGATTCAATGCCGTCTTCGGAAATCACGACGATTTCACCGTTCTCGATGTCGCGGATGAAGCGGGCGCCGATGATATCGAGCGCGCAGGTCTCGGACGCCAGAATATAGCGGCCATCCAGCTCGCCCAGCACCAGCGGGCGGATGCCGAGAGGGTCGCGCGCCCCCACCAGTTTTTTATTGGTCAGGCCGACAAAGGAATAGGCCCCTTCAAGCTGCAACAGGGCATCGGTAAAACGGTCGATAAACCGTTTGGCGCGGCTGCGCGCCACCAGATGCAGGATCACTTCGGTATCGGAGGTGGACTGGCAGATCGCCCCGTCATGCACCAGCTTGCGGCGCAAAGTCAGACCATTGGTGAGGTTGCCGTTATGGGCCACCGCAAAGCCGCCGCCGTCGAGTTCGGCAAACAAAGGCTGCACATTGCGCAAAATGGTTTCGCCGGTGGTGGAATAACGCACATGGCCGATGGCCATATGTCCGGTCAGCCGGTCAATCGTCTGGCGGTCGGAGAAATTGTCGGCCACCAGCCCCATCCGCCGTTCGGAATGGAAGCGCTTGCCGTCAAACGACACAATGCCCGCTGCTTCCTGTCCGCGATGCTGCAAGGCGTGCAGACCGAGCGCGGTAATGGCGGCGGCTTCAGGATGGCCAAAGATACCGAATACGCCACACTCCTCGCGCAGCCGGTCGGCGTTCAGCTCCAAATCAAGACCACCATCCATCGTGTCTGAAGCGATCATTTCTGGTTCCATTCTGTTGGGCGAAGGTCCGTGAGTCACTCGGGTTCACAAATTGGGGGTGGATCGTCTCGGCAGAAGTCTTGTGTCATGCACGGCTCGTATGCGCGAACAAGGCTCAACGCTTCGCCCCTTGTGGAGTGGAGGATTCGATCAAACGCTGCAAGCCCTGTTGATCCACCGGTTTTGTCGGGGCTGCATTGCCTGTTGCGGGTGGGTTGGTGGTCACCGTCACGGGTCCGCTTGGTGCAGCTCCGCTTGGTGCAGCTCCGCTTGGTGCCGGTGCAACCGCCCCTGATTTTGTCGGCGGCACGGGCACGGCTTGGTGGGGAGCGTCGGGCGGGGTGGCGGGCTTTTTGGTGGTGGTGTCGTCAATCGCCTTGCGGAACGGGGCGAGGAATTCGGGATTGTCCGGCATGGCGGCAAAAATCGCTTCGCTCGACACTTTCAGCACGGGGCGCAGACGGGCATCGCGCAACCAGTCTGGCTGGGATTTCTCGCCCACCAGCGTGTCGAAAAACATGAAAGCGACAATGGCAATCAACAAACCGCGCGCGGCCCCGAACAACAGGCCAAGTGTACGATCCAATGTGCCGATGGCGGAATCAAGTCTTGATCGTTCATAGAAACATCACCCTCAGGCGATGGGTTCTGACCGCGCATGGCTGCCATCGCTGCCTGCTGATCCATTGGCGACCCTGGAGCACCAAGACCTGCAGGCTGCTGAATACCAAGTTGTCGGAACGACCCGACCACACTTGCCATCGTAGCAACCGCTGCTGGGT
>CAIYZJ010000171.1 GCA_903930675.1 uncultured Hyphomicrobiales bacterium | reverse complement strand
GCAGTTACGAAAATACGAGAGAAAAATACAAAATACAAATAAAACCAAAAATGACTTCCATAATTTAATAGGCATTTTGTATAAATAATTAAAAATTTCCCGAATTAATTCAAAGGATTCGGTTTCGATTAAATTTTTGTTCATCGCGTAAATGACCTGAATTATATCAATTTAACGCAGAACAACATCTAAAGATTTTAAAACTATAGACAATTTATGCAATCAAATTATGCAATCAAAAAATATAAAAAATTACCCTCACTCCACCGTCACGGATTTCGCCAGATTGCGCGGTTGGTCGACATCGGTTCCCAAGGCGATAGCCGCGTAATAGCTCAGAAATTGCACGGGGATGGCGTAGACAATCGGGGCGAAGTTGGCGGGCATGGATTGCATCGGGATGGTGGCGGCCACGTCGATGGATGAGTCACGCGCTGCATTATCGTCCGAAATCAGAATGATCCGGCCACCACGCGCTGCAACTTCATGCATGTTTGAAATGGTCTTTTCGAAAATCGCGTCGCGGGGTGCGATTACGATCACCGGCATATCCTCGTCGATCAGTGCAATCGGGCCGTGCTTCAATTCCCCTGCCGCATAGCCTTCGGCGTGGATATAGGACAGTTCCTTCAGCTTTAAAGCGCCTTCCATCGCCATCGGATAGCTGGTGCCACGGCCCAAAAACAGCACGTCTTTGACCTTGGACATGTCATAGGCGACTTTTTCGATTTGCTTGGCCTGTTTGAGTGCTGTGGCCATCAGACCGGGGACGGCGATCAGTTCGGTCACCAGTGCTTTTTCATCGTCAACCGACAGCGTGCCGCGGGCGCGGCCTGCGGCGATGGCCAGACAGGCCAGCACGGTCATCTGGCAGGTAAAGGCTTTGGTGGAAGCCACACCGATTTCGGGACCGGCCAAAGTCGGGGCGACAAAATCGCTTTCGCGGGCAATGGTCGAAGTCGGCACATTGACGACCGACAACACCGTTTGGCCGCAGGATTTGGAATAGCGCAAACCAGCCAGCGTATCGGCAGTTTCACCCGATTGTGAAATGAAGATCGACAGACCGTTTTTGGACAACGGCGCTTCGCGATATCTGAATTCCGACGCAATATCGATATCGACAGCCATGCGGGCAAAACGCTCGAACCAGTATTTGGCTACAAAACCGGCATAATAGGCCGTGCCGCAGGCCGCGACAGTCAGCCGGTCAATCGAGGACCAGTCGATCTGCGTATCGAGGGGCAAACGGACACTGAGTTGCCCCATATCGATATAATGGGCCAGTGTGCGACCCACCACTTCGGGCTGTTCGTGGATTTCTTTGGCCATATAATGGCGGTGATTGCCCTTGTCGACCGACATCATACCCGCATTGGATCGGATTTTCGGGCGGGACACAGGCACATTGTGGCTGTCGTAAATCGTGACAGACTGGCGCGTCAAAACCGCCCAATCGCCGTCATCGAGATAGGTGATCTGGTCGGTAAACGGGGCCAAAGCAAGTGCGTCAGACCCCAGATACATTTCGCCCTCGCCATAACCGATGGCGAGCGGCGCGCCTTGGCGGGCGGCGATCATCAAATCGGGTGCGCCGTCGAAAATAAAGCCGAGCGCAAAGGCGCCGCGCAGCAAAGGCAGGGTTTCGCTGACCGCCTTTTGCGGATCATTGGTGCGACGCAAAGCCCGCGTCACCAGATGGGCTACAACTTCGGTATCGGTTTCGGTTTCGAACACGATGCCGTCGGCCTCGAGCTCGTCGCGCAATTCGCGGAAGTTCTCGATAATGCCGTTATGGACTACAGCCAGACGGTCGGTGGCATGGGGATGGGCATTGCGCTCGACGGGGCGGCCATGTGTCGCCCAACGGGTATGGCCGATGCCGATCAGCCCGTGCAACGGTTCCTGTTTCAATCTGTCGGCCAGATTGCGCAATTTGCCTTCGGCGCGGCGGCGGTGCAGATGCCCCTCCTCCAGCGTCGCGATGCCGGCGGAATCATAGCCGCGATATTCGAGCCGCTTCAGGGCCTCGACCAATAAAGGGGCGACTTCCTGTGTCCCCAAAATGCCAACGATACCGCACATAGCAACCTCATTTCCGGTCAGATGCCCTGTGGTGGGGGGCAACAGCAACAAAAGCAAATCAACTTAGTTATCAACGCGTAACAGCATGAAAAAACTGCTGCAATCGATTGAAATAAATCATTTTTTCCTGGATAGCCTTTGCCGCAATCCTGCCGCGCCACCGGTCTTGTTGACCTGCCTGCCCCGCGCCAGAGCCAGCGCATCGGCCGGAACATCTTCGGTAATCACCGATCCGGTGGCCACATAGGCCCCCTCGCCGATGGTCACGGGTGCAATCAGAGCCGAATTGGAGCCTATAAAGGCATGGGCGCCGATGGTGGTTCGGTGTTTGGCAAAGCCGTCATAATTGCAAGTGATGGTACCAGCCCCGATGTTGGATTGGCTGCCGACGGTGGTATCACCCAGATAGGTCAGATGATTGACCTTGACGCCTTCGGCAAGCTTTGCATTTTTCAATTCGACGAAATTGCCGATCCGCACATGGCTTGCCAGATCCGAACCCGGCCGCAATCGGGCATAGGGCCCGACTACACTGTCAGTACCAATCTTGGCCCCCTCCAAATGGGAAAAGGCTTTGATGGTCACGCCATCAGACAGTTTGACCCCGACATCAAACACACAATGCGGCTCGATCAGAACATCGCGACCCAACACTGTGTCATGGCTCAAAGTCACGCTGGCGGGATCAATCATTGTTGCGCCTGCCAGCATGGCCCGCGTGCGCAACCGATGTTGCATCAGTTGTTCAGCCTGCGAGAGCTGCAAACGGTCATTGACACCCATGACCTCCTGCTGGTCGGCCAAGGCATAGGTGACCTTCAAACCGCGTTCGGCGGCCAGTGCAATGCAATCGGTCAGGTAGAATTCCTTTTGCGCATTCTGGTTGGAAACCGATTGCAGAATGGCGAGCGCCTGCTTGCCGTCAAAGGCCATTAGACCTGCATTGCACAGTGTCACCCGACGCTCCGCATCGCTGGCATCCTTGTGTTCGCGGATGGCTTTCAGCGTATCACCTTCCAGCAACAAGCGGCCATAGCCTGCCGGATCGGCGGCATCAAAACCCAAAGCGGCCACGCTGGCCCCTTCGCTGATTTTGGCGCGCAGGGCCTGATAGGTCGAAGCCTGCACCAGCGGCGTATCCGCAAACACCACCAGCACATCATCAAAACCTTCGCCGAGCTGGTCTCTGGCCGTCAGACAGGCATGGGCGGTGCCAAGACGCTCGGTTTGCACAATAATTTCGGCATCGGGGCGCAGCCGTATGGCCTCGTTGCTGACATCCGGCCGATCGGGGCCCACTACCACAACGACCTTATCGGCACCGGCCCCGCTGACCCCGTCGAGCACATGGCCCAACATCGACAGTCCGGCAATCCGGTGCAGCACTTTGGGTGTATGCGAGCGCATCCGCGTGCCCTCGCCAGCCGCGAGAATAATGGTCAGGCACCGTCTGGATGGGGAGGTGTCGGCAGTCTGCGCGGGGCGTGAAGATGGCATGGAGAGAATCTGGCTCCTGTAATTCTGACACACTTGTTCAATAGCAAGAGTATTAAGACATTCTCAACGGGATGATCCATCACAAAAACCGCGAGGGCTTTAACGATGATCTGCAAGATTTGTCGCATCTTGCTGCAACTGTGATAAGTAATCGAAACTGCCGTCGTTATTGATGAAATCCCTATCGAATATCGGTTTTTCCTGATGCCAACGCAACCTGATCTGAACAACACCCATAACAAAGCACCCACCCGCCGCAGCGTGCTTGGGGGGATGGCAGGAATTGGTACAGGATTGGCTTT
>CAIYZJ010000170.1 GCA_903930675.1 uncultured Hyphomicrobiales bacterium | reverse complement strand
GCGGCATTGTCGAAGTGCAGGGCACGGCCGAAGGCGCGCCGTTCTCCGAAGCGCAATTGCTGGAGATGATGGCACTGGCGCGCAAGGGCATTGTCGATCTGGTGGCTTTGCAAAAAGCGGCGATTGCCTGAGGATTGACGGTCATGGCGCAGCGTCGGCTTCACGGCAAAGTGTTGATTGCCACCCACAACAGCGGCAAGCTGGTTGAAATGCGCGATCTGCTCGCGCCGTTCGGACTTCAGGCGGTGTCGGCGGCTGAATTGTCGTTGCCCGAGCCCGAGGAAACCGGCGTGAGCTTTGCCGAAAATGCCGCCATCAAAGCCCGTGCGGCCAGCGAGGCGACGGGATTGCCGGCTTTTGCCGATGATTCCGGCATTTGCATCGAGGCACTGGGCGGTGAACCGGGCATCTATTCGGCCCGTTGGGCGGGGCCCGAAAAAGACTTCGACCGCGCGATGCGCCATATCGAGGAATTGTTGCAGGCCAAAGGCGCGGTGGCACCCGTTCAGCGCAAAGCGTGGTTTGTCTCCGCCCTCACGGTGGCCTGGCCCGATGGACATCTGGCCGAGGTGGAAGGCCGTGTCGACGGCACCCTTGTCTGGCCTCCGCGCGGACCCGCCGGCTTTGGCTATGATCCGATGTTTCTGCCCGAAGGCGAAACCCGCACTTTTGGTGAAATGAGTCGCGAGGAAAAGCACGGTCTGCCGCCTTTGGGCCGTGGCCTGTCGCATCGGGCACGCGCCTTTGTCGCGCTGGTCGATCAGGTTCTGACATGAAAACAACCGCGCCAGCGGTCCGCTCCGGCCCCGATGATCCCGGTTTCGGGGTTTATCTGCACTGGCCGTTTTGCCTGTCCAAATGCCCCTATTGCGATTTCAACAGCCATGTCCGCCATCATAAAATCGATGAAGAACGCTTTATTTCAGGCTTTGCGCGGGCGATAGCGCAACAGGCGCAACTGGTGCCCGACCGGATCGTCACCAGTATTTTTCTGGGCGGCGGCACGCCCTCGCTGATGGCGCCTAAAACCGTCGCTGCTTTGCTGGATGCGATCAGCCGCCATTGGGCGGTGGCCGGCAATGTCGAAGTGTCGATGGAGGCCAATCCGACCAGTGTCGAGGCGGGCCGTCTGGCCGATTACCGCGCCGCCGGTGTCAATCGCCTGTCGATCGGCGTGCAGGCGCTCAACGATACCGATCTGCAAGCCTTGGGACGCAAACATTCGGTGGCCGAAGCCCTTGATGCGGTGGCCAAAGCGGCTGCCGTGTTCGACCGCTATTCGTTCGATCTGATCTATGCCCGCCCCGACCAGTCCGAATCGGCATGGCGTGCGGAATTGAAGCAGGCGATTTCCCATGCGGCCGAACACCTTTCGCTCTATCAGCTCACGATCGAGCCGGGCACAATGTTCGAGCAGCGCGTCAGGGCGGGCCAGTTGATCCCGCTGGATGCGGAGCGGGCGCGCGGCCTGTTCGATGTCACCCAGCAGGTTTGCGCGGATGCCGGATTGCCCGCCTACGAGATTTCCAACCATGCCCGACCGGGAGCCGAGAGCCGCCATAATCTGATCTATTGGCGCTACGGCGAATATGCGGGTATCGGGCCGGGGGCGCATGGCCGTCTGGTGGTCGATGGCACCCGCCGCGTGCTGGTGTCGCAAAAGCATCCCGAACACTGGCTGGAGCAGGTTGAACAATCGGGCGAAGCGATAGCGGAGGAAGAACGGTTGACGCGCGAGCAGGAAGGCGACGAAATGTTGCTGATGGGCCTGCGCCTGCGCGAAGGCATTGCGCCGCAACGCTATGCCGCCTTGTCGGGGCGCGAGCTTGATCCCGCCAGAATTGCCGATCTGGTGTCCGATGGCGTGCTTGAACGCCTGCCCGACGGCCGGTTGAGGGCCACCATTGCCGGTGTGCCGGTGCTGGATGCGGTGATTGCCGCTTTGAGCTGAGATGGCTTGCGGCTTTTTTCCATGCCGGTTTCGGGCAAAAAAAAGCGGTGTTCGATCCATGCGCGGACAGGGATCGAACACCGCAACGGTTCTTCCGTCTGGGGTCGGAAGCGACCGATAAGGATGAGTAGGGCCGCTTGGCGGGTGTCGGAAGGACCAGTCAGGGCTTCATGACACAACGGAGGTTCTGGGGCCTCCCAAGTGGTCGTTACTCATTGATCCGACCATATGACAGCTTGATGATTTGCGGACCTGTCCGTTCTGACAGGGTCCCAATTTTTATTGCGGACGATCAAACCGAGCAATACCGCCTTGCTGACGCTTTCCATCGTGGTCTGGGTGCCGAGCTTGACGCGTATATTTTCGCGGTGAAACCGCACGGTACGCTCTGTGATTCCCATCAATCGGGCCGTTTCGGCAATGGATTTGCCCGCAGATGACCAGCTGATGCATTCGATCTCGCGCGCGCTCAGTCCGAGGTCTATATCCTGCGAGCGCAGCAACTGGTTGGCGCGGGCGTGGCAATGCATCGCCAGCAGGGTCAGCGAGGCCATGGTCGCCGAATAAGGTCCCCAATCATCGGTTTGCTGGTCGGCGGTAAAAGAAACCAGCCCGAAACTGCCATCGGGACTGCGTAACGGCACGCTGATGCCGGTTTTGCCGATGCCGAAATCGACAGCCTCGCCAACCAGATTGCGTACTTCCCTGCTGGTGATGGGTACCGTATCCCAAAGAACGGGCAGCAGCGCATGCGAACAGGCATTGAGGACCGGATCAAGCTTGGCATAGGAGCGGGCGATATAACGGTTTTGCCATTCCCGCGGATAGGTGGTGGACACGACCCAATCCCGCGGGGCCAATACCGGCGAGCGCAGGGTCAGATAGGCAACATGGCGAAAGCCGAAATCCAGCAAATGCGCCTGACACAAACGGCTGATATGCTCGATGCTCTTGCATCGACCAAGCGCTTTGATCGCGGTTTCGTGTAAAAGCATGCTGAAAATTCTCGAAGAGAAAACGCTTAAAAAAATTCAACAACACGATTGTGTAAAACTATAATTCAAACAAAATACAAATCAATCACTGAAATGGTCAATTTGAATTTGTCTTATTGGGCATATCAAAAATTCTGCTTGGCAGACTGGATCACTGTTGTCGCGTTGGACGAGACTTGAAAAATCGACAGGGGCCGCTCGGTGCCGCCACCGGCTTTGAACCGGAACAGTCCATCGGTGCCGATCATGCCGTCGGTGTTGAGCAGGGTCGATTCGGCAAAGGCCTGCTGGCCATATTGGTTGAGCAGGGCATTGACCAGAAACACCGCATCATAGCTCAAACTGGCCAGACGCGGCGGCTCTTCGCCATATTTGGCCTGATAACGCTTGGCAAAAGCGGCAAAGCCGTTGCGGTCGGGCGAGGCAAACCATCCGCCCTGAAAAGCGGGGGTTTTGGTCAGGCGGGGGTCATCCCACGCGCTGGTGCCGAGCAACTGCCATTTTTTGGTTTCGATACCGGCGGCTTGCAGGGCCGCACCGGTACCGGCGGCACCATCGCCGTTTTCGGGCACGAACAGGGCATCGACCGGCACGGTGACGGCGGCAATCGCCTTGGCGGCCTGATCGGCGTTCGAGGCGTTGTAGCGCTCAAGGGTCGCAACTCTCAAACCGCGACGCGCACAGGCTTCCTGAAAGGCTGCGGCCACGACATTGCCATAGGCCCCTTCGGGGATCATGGCGGCAAAGGAGGTTTTGCCTCGGGATGCGGCAAAGCCGATGATCTGGTCGACATCGTTATCGGGCAGGAAGCTCAGCAAATAGACTCCGCGCCCGCCCACGGTCTGGTCGGTGGAAAAGGCGATCATCGGCTTGCGGGCAGCGCGGGTCACATCCCCTGCGGCTTTGACCGAGGAGGCGAGCAGCGGGCCCAGTACCACTTGTGCGCCTTCGGCCAGCGCATTGCGGGCCATGTTGCGTGCACCCTCGGGCGTGCCCAGATCATCCTTGATCACCAGCTTGATTTTGGCACCCTTATATTCGGATTGCGCCAATTCACCGGCATTGCGCAAGGCGGTTGCAACCGCGGCGGTATTGCCGCTTGCACCCAGCGGCAGCAACAGGGCCACGGTGATGCCGTCGGTAACGGCAAGCGTGCTGGCGGGTGCTGTTGCGGCGTCATTTGCCGGAGGCAGGTCGAGCGGTTGTTCGGTCACCGTCTCGACGGGAGCGGACAGAGTGGGGGCGGTCTCGCGGGGCGAACCGAAGCGGCTTGAACCCATGCAACCGGCCAGTGCGGACACCAGTGCCGCCGACATCAGCAGCGCAATGATCGCCCCGACACTCTTCCTGCCACCATGTCCTTGCATCCGCAGTTGGCCTCCCTGTTGCCTTGCCGTTTATTGTTAACGCGGCGGATGGAAAAAAAATAGAGCTGAAACAAGGAGAAAATAAGAAGAATTCTTCCAAAATACCGGAATTGGCCGATCCGAATCCGCTCGGTGCTTTTCGGCGGGTTCGGGCTGTGGCATGGTGGGGCATGACAACTTATTCATCCAATACGGGAAGCGGTGCGTCGCGTTCCTCCTACACTCTGCTGGGGCTCGAGGCCGAAGCGGAGCCGATTGCCCCCGGCTTGCATGTGGTGGCGACACCGATCGGCAATCTGCGCGATATTTCCCTGCGTGCTTTGTCGACCCTGTCGGCGGCCGATCTGATTCTGGCGGAAGATACCCGTGTCACCAAAGTGCTGTTGGCCCATTACGGCATCACCACGCCTCTGATGGCCTATCACGAGCACAATGCCGCCGAAATGCGGCCCAAAATCATGGAGCGACTGGCGCGCGGGCAGGCTTTGGCATTGGTCTCGGATGCGGGCACGCCGCTGGTGTCGGACCCCGGTTACAAGCTGGTGGAAAGCGTGGTGGCCGAGGGCCTGTCTGTGACCCCGATCCCGGGGGCTTCGGCGGTGCTGACCGCTCTGGTCGTTGCCGGATTGCCGACCGACCGTTTCTTTTTCGAAGGGTTTTTGCCGTCCAAAACCACGGCCCGCAAGGAGCGGTTGCTTGTTCTCTCGGTCATTCCGGGCACTCTGGTGTTTTTTGAATCACCCCATCGCCTGGTCGATATGCTCAACGATGCGCATGCCACGCTCGGTCCGCGTCCGGCGGCTGTGGCGCGCGAATTGACCAAATATTTCGAAACCGTGCGGCGCGGCACCCTGCCCGAACTCGCCGCTCTCTATGGCAGCGAAAACAAGCCCAAGGGCGAGATCGTCGTGCTGATCGGCCCGCCCCAGGAGGATGCTTTCGTGATCGACGAGAGTGATCTCGATGCCCGTTTGCGCCAGCATCTGAGCCATTTGTCGGTCAAGGACGCGGTCGATGTCACCGTGCAGGAGACGGGACAGCCGCGCCGCCAGATCTATGCCCGCGCGGTGGCACTGGCGCGCGAAGGCGGCAAACAGGACGGATGAGCCCGATTCCCGCCCCGCAACTGCCCAGACCGCGCCGCTCGTCACAACAGCGGCGGCGGGCTTTGCGCCACGGGATGTGGGCCGAATGGCTGGCGGCGTTCAGCCTCTTGTGCAAAGGCTATCATCTGCTGGCCTATCGCTATGCCGGACATGGCGGCGAAATCGATCTGGTGATGCGGCGCAAACAGGTGATTGCCTTTGTCGAGGTCAAATACCGCGCCGGTCACGATCAGGCCCTGACGGCCATTGATGCGGGCAAGCAAAGCCGCTTCAACAAGGCGGTCAACCTGTGGCTGATGCGCAATGGCTGGGCACAAGACCATGTATTGCGCGGCGATGCGGTGCTGGTGGTGCCGTGGCACTGGCCGCGCCATATCGAAGATGCCTTCACGCTCGCCGAATAAGCGGCTAGACTGCCCCCTTCAACAGACTGCGTAACAAGGATAGTTCCCGTGAAATCACTCACCGTTGCCGTGCAGATGGACCCGATCCAAGCCATTAAAATCGCGGGAGATTCCACCTTCGCTTTGCTGCTGGAAGCGCAAGCGCGCGGGCACAAACTCAAATTCTACACGCCCGACAAACTCTCGATGCGTGATTCCCGCGTCTTCGCCCCCATGCAGGATCTGGTGGTGCGCGATGTGGTGGGCGACCATTGCAGTCTGGGCGAACCGGTCCGCACCGATCTGGCCGATGTCGATGTCGTGCTGCTGCGTCAGGATCCGCCCTTCGACATGGCCTATGTGACCTCGACCCACCTGCTCGAGCGCGTGCATCCGCAGACACTTGTGGTCAATGATCCGGCGCATGTGCGCAATGCGCCCGAAAAAATCATGGTGACACTGTTCCCCGATCTGATGCCGCCGACCCTGATCACCCGTGACCGCGAGGCGATCGAAGAATTCCGTGACGAGCACGGCGAGATCGTGATGAAACCGCTTTACGGCAATGGCGGTGCGGCGGTGTTCAAGACCGGCGCGAAAGATCCGAATTTCGGCTCGCTGTTCGATCTGTTCTCGACCATGTTCCGCGAACCATGGGTGGTGCAACGCTTCCTGCCTGCGGTGGTGAAGGGCGACAAGCGGATCATTCTTGTCGACGGCGAACCTTTGGGCGGCGTCAACCGCGTTCCGGCCGAAAACGACATCCGCTCCAACATGGTGCGCGGCGGCGCGGCCGAAACCACCCAACTGACCCCGCGCGAAAAAGAAATCTGCGACCGCATCGGCCCGACTTTGAAAGAACGCGGTCTGCTGTTTGTCGGCATCGACGTGATCGACGGCCACCTGACCGAAATCAACGTCACCTCGCCAACCGGCCTGCGCGCGATCAAGCGCTTGGGCGGGCCCGATCTGTCCAAGGCGATCTGGGACCGGATTGAAGCCAAGCGGGGTTGATGCTGGAATAAACGATCACGCATTTTCGGGATGGAGATTGCGATGGGTGCAAAATCAACTTTTGGCTTGGCAACATTTGGCTTGGCGCAACACAGCGATCACCCGCATATGATCCATGATTTTGATCTTGTCCGCACACTTGTTGCGGTCGAGGCAGAAGGCCGTGTCATCCAGTCAGGCGCGCTCGGCACCGTGGTGGATATCAGCCAGACCAGCAATGCCTATGAAATTGAATTCGCCGAACCCGTGTGCTGCGTATTGACCATGACGAGGGATCAATTCACTGACCATCACCGTTAGGAACGCCGTCACCAACCAGCGGCTGGTAACGGTCTATCCCGATAGACTATGAATTCACCCGCTTCAAAAAGGCGGTTTTCAGCACCAGCCCTTTAATGTTTTCGACGCGGCATTCGACTTCTTCGGGGTTTCCGGTCAGGCGGATGCCCTTCACCTTGGTGCCCTGCTTCAGGGTGGTGTTGCTGCCTTTGACCTTCAGATCCTTGATGATGTGGACGGTGTCGCCATCATGGAGCCGGGTGCCGTTGCAGTCTTTGGTGATGTCCTGATCGTCGTCTGACATGGGGATGTCCTTTCAAAGGGTTAGGCGCGGTTCATCACCACGGCCAAAGCAGGTTTGGTGTTGATGGTCTGGAACACCACGCAATAGCGTTCGGTCAGCTTCAGCAGCGTATCAAGCTGTTCCTGCGGCGCGTCGGTATCGACCTCGAAGGTCAGGCGGATCTCGCGGAAGCCGACAGGGGCCTCGCGGTCGACGCCCAAAGTGCCGCGGAAATCCAGATCGCCTTCGGCTTTGACCACGCCCTTTTTCAGCGTGATGCCCAACGCGGTGGCGACGGCCTTCAGGGTCACACCGGCACAGGCGACGAGTGCTTCGAGCAGCATATCGCCCGAGCACAATTCGGCACCCGAACCGCCGGTGGCCGGATGCAGACCCGCCACCATCATGGCGCGGCCGGTTTCGACCTTGCAGGCAATGTGCTGGTCATCCAGCTCGCCCGAAGCGCGCAGGGTGATGATGGCGGTGTTCGGGTCTTCTTTATATTTGTTCTTGATCGGAGCCTGAAGGCTGCGAAGTGTATCGGCGTCCATGACGGCCTCCGTGATATGTCAATACAGGGGAATGTCGGGGGTCTTACCACCAATGCGAGGCATTATCTGCCCCTTTTTGGGTGGGCGTGGTTTTTTCGGGCTGCAAGGAGCGGTCGAGCGCATGCAAAATCCGGCGTTTGGCCTTGTCGAAACCCAGCGCCAGCCGGTCGCGCGGACGATCCAGCGTCACCGAAATGGTCTCCATCATCCGGCCCGGGCGCGGGCGCATCACCACCACGCGGTCAGCCAGCGTAATGGCTTCCTCGACATCATGGGTGACCATGACCACGGTGGGCTTGGTTTCCGCCCAGAGCAGCAGCAGATGGTCGTGCAGGCTGGCGCGGGTAAAGGCATCGAGAGCCGAAAACGGCTCGTCGAGCAGCAGGACTTTCGGCGCGGTCACAAAGGCGCGGGCAATGGCGACGCGTTGTTGTTGCCCGCCCGACAATTCGCGCGGCCAGCGCTGGTCGTAACCCGCCAGCCCGACCTTTTCGAGCGCGTGCAGCACCCGCGCCTGCCGTTCTTGCGGCGACAGATCGGCAAGGCCGAAGCCGACATTGCCTGCAACGGTCAGCCACGGCAGCAGACGCGGCTCCTGAAACACAATGCCGATCGACGGATGCGGGCCCTTGATGGTTTCGCCATTGACGGTGATGGCGCCCGATGTCGCGCTGTCCAATCCGGCGATCAGACGCAGCAAGGTGGTTTTGCCGCACCCCGAACCGCCGACCAGCGCGAGAATCTCGCCCTTGCCGACCTGCAGGCCGATCTCGCGCAGCGCTTCGGTGCCGTCGGCATAGGTTTTTGACAGGCCGTTCAACCGCAACATTACAAGGCCCCCCGTGCGGTATCCTGCCAGAGCAGCAGCGGTTTGCTGATCATCACCAGCACACCGTCGGCCAGCTTGCCGAGCACGGCAAAGGTGATGATGGCCGCCAGAATTTGCGCGGGCTTGCCCATTTGCTGGCCATCGACCAGCAAAAAGCCAAGGCCTTCCGAGGCCCCCATGAATTCGGCGGCGACAACGAACATGAAACCGAGCCCGAGGCCGGAGCGCAGCGAAATGATCCAAGCGGGCAAAACCGCAGGCAGCATCACGCGGCGGATCATCGCCCAGCGGTTGAGGCGGAACACCTGGCCGACTTCGATCAGCTTGCGGTCAATGCCTTCAATGGCTCCCGCCACGCCGAGATAGACGGGGAAAAACACGCCGACCGCGATCAGGGCGACTTTGGAAGTCTCGAAAATCCCCATCCAGAGGATAAACAACGGCACCCATGCGATGGAGGGCACAGCCCGCAAAGCTTGCAGGGTCGGATCGATCAACCGGCGCACCACCACCAAGGCCCCTGCCGCCGCACCGATCATCGTGCCGAACAACGCACCGAGCGCGAAGCCCGCCAGCACGCGGCCCAGAGTGGCCAGACAATGCAGCTGCAATTCGCCGTTTTTGGCCAGTTCCCACAAGGTCGCCCCGATCGTCGAAGGCGGCGGCATCAAGCGGCCGCCGGCCAAGCCGCTGCGGATCGCTGCTTCCCACACGACAGCCAGCAGCAACGGCAACAGCACGCCGGCCAGCGCAAAGCTGCGGGAGGGGGCGGAACCCTTGACGCGCAAACTCCGCAGATCACGGGGATCGGCGGAGTGTGTCGGGTCGCTGTGTGACGTTGTGTCAGTCATACGCGCTTCAACTTGAGGGACGTTGTGTCCTTGAGATTACTTTTTAGCAGCTAAATAGGATCCATCAATCAAATCCGCCACCACGGCTTTGATATTGACATCCGGCTTGAGCACACCTGCCTCCTGCAAGGCAAGCCCTGCAGCGATAATTGTTTCACTTTGGACCGCACCAATCGGGCCATGGGTCAATTCGGTCCGCTCGAGCTGTTTGGCAATCACGGCATCGGACAGCTTGGTGGCATCCACCAAAGATTTCGACAATTCCTTCGGATTGGCGAGCGACCACAGACGTGCGGTTTCATAGACGGCCAGCACACGCTTGATCACATCGGGATAGTTTTTGGCGAACTCCTCGCGGGCATTCAGCACGCCCCATGTGTTGTCGGCCGGTTTGCGGAAAAACAGGCGCGCGCCGTTTTCGACTTCGGCCGAGGCCATGATCGGATCAAGACCGGCCCAAGCCTCGACATCGCCACGCTCAAGCGCGGTGCGGCCATCGGCATGCTGCAACAGCACCAGTTTCACGTCTTTTTCGGTCAACTTGGCATCGGCCAATGCGCGCACAAGGAAGATATGCGGATCGGTGCCGCGGGTCACAGCCACGCGCTTGCCCTTCAGATCCGCCACCGTCTTGATGGCGTCTGATTTGGTGACCAGAGCGGTCCATTCGGGACGCGAGAACACATAGACCGATTTGATCGGGTTGCCGTTGATCTTGCCGATCAACGCCGCCGCACCGGCGGTGGAGCCGAGATCGAGCGAACCGGCATTGAGAAATTCCAGCGCCTTGTTCGAGCCCGCCGATTGCACCCAGCGGATGGCAATGCCGTCCTTCTCGAATTCCTTTTCCAGCAGCTTCTGGTCCTTGAGCACCAGCGAGACGGGGTTATAGGTCGCCCAGTCAATGCGGATTTCTTTCAAAGGATCGGCAGCCTGTGCAGGTTGTGAAGCAAAGCCGAGCGACAGGGTGGCAGTCAGTGCCGCGCTCAATATGAGGCGAAGATTGATCAGGTTCGGCATCTACTTATCCTCCGGAATGCAAAATAGTGAGGCCTTGGGGATTGACCATGGCCGTTAATCCGATATGTAGGACTAATCGTTCTTTATGTCAAACAAACAAATTCATTTTGTGAATAAAAATAATAGGCTCTTCGCGGATTTTAGTGGGTAGATTTGAACTGATCATGTGATTTTTTCTCAGCAAAATCAATTGGTTTTCTAGGTTTTCATGGTTCAGAAAACGTGTCATTTTCTGCTTCATGAAAAAACCTTCATCCGAGAGCGTCTTTCTGAACTTACGTGACGCGTACAAAATTCCCGGATTTCACGTCCGGTCAACG
>CAIYZJ010000169.1 GCA_903930675.1 uncultured Hyphomicrobiales bacterium | reverse complement strand
CCGATCTCCTGAAATGGTCAAACGTCGCCCTGTTATTGTAATCAGCCCGCAAATTAAATCACGCCGTGGTCTTTGTACAATTGTATGCTGTAGTACGTCGCGACCAGAACCAGTCATGCCCTATCATCATGAAATGACATTGTTGTCGCCGCTGCCTCGACCGTGGACGAGTCCATCTTTCTGGATCAAGGGTGATATGGTCTATTCTGTGTCATATGAACGTCTTGATCTCATTGGGCTTGGCAAAGACGAGTTTGGTAAAAGGCAGTATCACATGACCCCAATCAGTGATGATCAATTAAAGCAGGTCTATGCGTGTGTTTTGCACAGACTGGGATTATCCGCCTTGACGAAGCACCTTGCCGAGCGTAAATTGTAACTATTGGTGGCTCTGGCATCTGACGATGTTATCCGCATTAAGACCCTACCAAGGGCCATCGCGCCTCTTTATGAATGCAAATTCGGGCGCGATGCTTGATTTATCTCCCCCTTCCTGCATGTGGTGCAACGCAGTTAATCTCGTTGCCATCTCGACACTGGACCTCATGTGTGGCAAAAGCCCGCATCTATTGATTTTCGCGCATTATGCGCCGGTTTTGCGGGCCAAGCATGAGTGATTTTGCGACATTGGAAAATGATCTGACTGCGGCCATTGCGGCAGCGGGCGATGAAGCGGCACTGGAGGCGGTGCGCATTGCCGCTTTGGGCAAAGCGGGGTCGATTTCCGGTCTGTTGAAAACGCTGGGCGGCATGTCGCCGGACGAGCGCAAGGAGCAAGGCCCGCTGATCAACGGGCTGCGCGACCGCGTGACTGCCGCTTTGGCCGGACGCCGGACGGCCCTGCGCGATGCGGCGCTGGATGCACGGCTGGAGGCCGAGCGGTCCGATGTGACGCTGCCTTTGCCCGAAAGTCCGGCATCCCGCGGGCGGATCCATCCGATCTCGCAGGTGATCGACGAATTGACCACGATTTTCGCCGATATGGGCTTTGCGGTGGCCGAGGGGCCGGATATCGAGACCGATTTCTATAATTTCACCGCTTTGAATTTCCCGCTCGGCCATCCGGCGCGTGAAATGCACGATACGTTTTTCTTCAAGCCCGATGCCAATGGCGAGCGCAAGGTGTTGCGCACCCATACCAGCCCCGTGCAAATCCGCACCATGACGAGCCAGAAGCCGCCGATCCGCGTGATCATTCCGGGCCGTACCTATCGCTGTGACTCGGACCAGACCCATACGCCGATGTTCCATCAGGTCGAGGGTCTGGTGATCGACAAAGGCTCGCATATGGGCCATCTGAAATGGATTCTGGCCGAATTCTGCAAGGCGTTTTTCGAAGTCGACGATGTCAAAATGCGCTTCCGGCCGTCGTTTTTCCCGTTCACCGAACCCTCGATGGAAGTGGATATCCAGTGCACCCGCAAGGGCGGCGAAATCCGCTTCGGCGAGGGCGACGACTGGCTGGAAATTCTCGGCTGCGGCATGGTCCACCGCAATGTGATCACCAATTGCGGGCTTGATCCGGATGAATATCAGGGTTTTGCCTGGGGCATGGGGATCGACCGCATTGCCATGCTGAAATACGGCATGCCGGATCTGCGGCCTTTCTTCGAGGCTGACGTCCGCTGGCTCGGCCATTACGGTTTCCGCCCGCTGGACCTGCCGACTTTGGCGGGTGGCTTGAGCGTGTAACGGCCATTTCGATTGAGAACAGGGCTTTGGCGGTACCAGCGCCATCCTCGATTTTGCTCAGGGAACAGACATGAAATTCACCCTCTCCTGGCTTAAAGATTATCTCGATACGTCGGCCTCGCTTGACGAGATCGTCGAGGCGTTGACGCGTGTCGGGCTTGAGGTCGAAGGGGTTGATGATCCCGCCAAACTGCTCGCGCCCTATCTGACGGCTTCGGTGATTTCGGCCGAACAGCATCCCAATGCCGACCGGTTGCGCGTGTGCATTGTCGATATGGGTGACGGCAAGCCGGTGCAGGTGGTGTGCGGTGCGCCCAATGCGCGCGCAGGCATGAAAAGCGTATTCTCGCCGCCCGGCACCTATATTCCGGGCAAGAATATCACGCTGGGCGTCGGCATGATCCGTGGTGTCGAAAGCGCGGGCATGTTGTGCTCGGCCTTCGAACTGGGCCTGTCGGACGATCACGAAGGCATTATCGACCTGCCCGCCGATGCACCGGTCGGTGTCGCCTATGCCGATTATGCCGGTCTGGATGATCCGGTGATCGATGTGGCGATTACCCCGAACCGTTCGGATGCGCTGGGCGTTTACGGCATTGCCCGCGATCTGGCGGCTGCCGGTCTGGGCACGCTCAAAACCGCTCAGGTCGCCGCCGTGCACGGGCAGGGGGACTGTCCGGTCAAGGTGACGCTGGATTTTGCGGGCGACGAACAACGGCTGGCTCCGGCTTTCGCGCTGCGTCTGGTCAAAAATGTCAAAAACGGCACCAGCCCCGATTGGATGCAGCGCCGTTTGAAGGCCATTGGCCTGCGGCCCATCAATGCGCTGGTCGATATCACCAATTATCTGACCTTTGACCGTGGCCGTCCCTTGCATGTGTTCGATGCCAAAAAGGTCCACGGGGCCTTGACGGTCCGCCACGCCAAAACCGGCGAGCAGATTGTCGCACTCGACGGCAAGACCTATACGCTCGATCACGGCATGGTGGTGATTGCCGATGATAACGGCGTCGAATCCATCGCCGGTGTGATGGGCGGCGAGCAATCGGGCTGTGACGAGCATACCAGTGACGTGCTGATCGAATCCGCGCTGTGGGATCCGCTCAACATTGCCCAGACAGGCCGCAAACTCGGCATCAATACCGATGCGCGCTACCGGTTCGAGCGCGGGGTCGATCCCGCCTTCTGCCTGCCCGGCATCGAGTTGGCGACCCATTGGGTGCAGCAATTGTGCGGCGGCGAGGCCAGCGAGGTTCTGCTGGCCGGTCAGGTGCCGCACCCTGCCTTGCACATTGCCTTCCCGCTGGACGAGGTCGAGCGGTTGACGGGCCTGCATTGCGGGGCGGACAAGAAAATTGCGATCCTGCAGAGCCTTGGCTTCGAAGTGACAGGATCGGCCCCCGTGGTCGATGTCGTGGTGCCGACATGGCGGCCCGATGTCGAGGGCAAGGCCGATCTGGTCGAGGAAATTATCCGCATCATCGGTCTGGACCATGTGGCGGCGGTGCCGTTCACGCGCGAGCCGCAGGTGGTCGCAAAGCCCGTGCTGACGCTGATCCAGAAACGCACCCGTCTGGCCAAGCGCGCTCTGGCCAGCCGTGGCATGGTCGAGGCGGTGACATGGTCGTTTATCAGCCATGACGAGGCGGTGCTGTTCGGCGGCGGGGCCGATGAACTGGCGCTGGCCAATCCGATTGCTTCCGATCTGTCCGACATGCGCCCCAGCCTGTTGCCCGGTCTGGTGAAGTCGGCACAACGCAATGCCGATCGCGGCATGTCCGATGTGGCGCTGTTCGAAGTCGGTCAGGTGTTTGCCGGTGAAAAGCCCGAAGACCAGACAATTGCCGCCAGCGGCGTGCGGCGCGCACAGGCGCAGCCGCAGGTGTCGGGCCGTCATTGGTCCGTGCCGACCCGTTCGGTCGATCTTTATGACGCCAAAGCCGATGCCTTTGCCATGCTGGAAGCCTTGGGCGTGCCGACCGGTGGCTTGCAGGTGGTGGCCGGCGGCCCGTCCTGGTTCCATCCGGGCCGCTCGGCGACCCTGCAATTCGGCCCCAAAGTGGTTGTCGGCGCGTTCGGTGAATTGCATCCGCGTGCGCTTGAAGCGCTTGATGCCAAGGGCCCGCTGGTGGGTTTCGAAATCACTCTCGACCGCTTGCCGCCGCCAAAGGCCAAGCCGACCAAAATGAAAGCCAAGCTGGTTCTGTCTGATTTCCAGCCGGTTCTGCGTGATTTTGCGTTTGTTGTGCCCCTGTCTGTCGCAGCGGGTGATGTGCTCAAAGCGGCGCAGGCCGCCGAGCGCGCCTTGATCACCGATGTGACCCTGTTTGATGTCTATACCGGACAAGGGATAACGGAGGGCCATAAATCACTGGCCATCACGGTGTCCTTGCAGCCACAGGATCGCACCCTGACGGATGCCGATCTTGAAAGCATCAGCGACAAGATCATCGCCGAAGTGGCTAAAAAAACGGGCGCGGTTTTGCGCGCCTAATTGTGGATCTTTTAAAGTTGGTAAGTCGGATGTCTCAATCGATACAGATGAAAAATGACACGACGGTTTCTCGTCGCTCGCTGCTGGCCGGATTTTTCGGCGTGACGGCATTGGGCGTGGCAGGCTGCCAATCGGTCCCCGAACCGACTATGACAACCGCGCCCGAAGACTATGATGACAGCTGGTATATCGGGTCGATCCCCGATCAACCTTTTGATATTCCGCTGGTCGACCGCAGCCGCATGAAGCCGGAGCTGATGCGCCAGACCGTGCCTTATTCGGGTGGCGAGAAGGCAGGCACGATTGTTGTCAATATCGACGAGCGGTTCCTTTACTTTGTCCAGTCCGACAACACCGCTTTGCGTTATGGCATCGGTGTTGGCCGTCAGGGTTTCTCGTGGCGCGGAGTTGCCGAAGTGGGCCGCAAGGGCGTCTGGCCCGAATGGCGTCCGACCACAACCATGAAGCGGATACTGAAAGGCTTGCCCGAACATATGGCGGGTGGTGTCGATAGCCCGCTTGGCGCACGCGCTCTTTATCTCTACCAGAACGGCCAAGATATTTTGTTCCGTATCCATGGCACCAATGAGCCGTGGTCGATCGGCGAACAGGTCTCCTCTGGCTGCATACGCATGCTCAACGAGGATATTTTCGATCTTTACAACCGCGTCAAGACCGGCACGGTTGTCAAAGTCCGCAAAGGCGGCGGCTGGTTCAACTGATCATATGATGTTCAGGCGGGTGGGGCGACCACCCGCTGATAGTGGATGGTGTCAAACCGCATCGACATTGCGTCCACCATCAACAAGCGTCCGACCAGATCATCCCCGAACGGCACGATGGCCCTGATCACTTCAAGGGCCATCAGCGACCCCATCACGCCTGCCAATGCCCCCAGCACGCCGGCCTCGGCGCAATGCGGTATAGAGCCCTCGGCAGGCGGGGCCGGAAACAGGCAGCGATAGGTCGGGTTCCACTGCCCTTGTATGTTCTGCTGATACCCTTTCAGCGTCGTCAAACTGCCGTCAAACCGGCCCAGAGCGGCTGTGACCAGCGGCTTATGGGCCACAAGACAGGCATCGGCCACCGCATAGCGGGTGGTAAAATTATCCGAGCCGTCGGCCACCACATCATAGTGTTCCAGTAAAGCGGGCAGAGTGTCGGCTGTTGCCCTCTCGTGATGACCGGTCACGCCGACATGCGGATTGATGGCTGTCAGAACTGTCTTGGCACTGTCGGTTTTGGCCATGCCGACGGTTTCGCTGTGGTGGATCACCTGCCGTTGCAAATTCGACAGGCTGACCGTGTCATCATCGACAATGCCGATCTGCCCGCAACCGGCAGCGGCCAGATAGAGCAGCAAAGGCGCACCGAGACCACCGGCACCGATGACCAGCACGCGCGCCTGTTTGAGTTTCAACTGCCCTTGCCCGCCGATTTCCGGCAGGATGATATGACGGGCATAACGCTCGATTTCTGCCGGTGTCAGTGTCATGAACACAGCCTTTGCTTCAATCGGGCGGTGATGATGATCAGCCGCGGCCGACCAACGGCATTTTGGTCGCCATCACGGTGATGTTCTGCACATTGGCATCCAGTGGCAGGCTGGCCATATAGAGCACTGCACTGGCGACATTGGCGACATCCATCACCGGCTCGGGGGCCATGGTGCCATTGGCCTGCGGCACACCGCCGCTCATTGCCGAGGTCATGGCCGAAGCGGCATTGCCGATATCGATCTGGCCACAGGCAATGTCATATTTGCGGCCATCCAAAGAGGTGGTTTTGGTCAGACCCGAGACGGCATGTTTGGTGGCCGTATAGGGTATGGAATTCGGACGCGGCGCCTGAGAGGAGACAGACCCGTTATTGATGATGCGGCCGCCATGCGGGGTTTGCGCCTTCATGATCTTGAAGGCCTGTTGGGTGCAATAGAACACGGCGGACAGATTGGTGTTGACCACGGTCTGCCAGTCTTTCGGGTCGAGATCTTCCAGCAGCACGCCGGGGGGGGCACTGACACCGGCATTGTTGAACAGCACGTCCAGACGGCCATATTTGTCTTTGACGGCGGCAAACAGTTTGGCCACCTGATCGGGGTCGGTCAGATCGGCGGGAATGGCGAACAGGCTGCCCGACAGGCCCTTGCCTGTGGCAACGGTTTCCTCAAGGGCCGAGGCGCGGCGGCCGGTGATGACGACGGTGTAGCCCTCTTTGGCCATGGCCAGCGCAACGGCGCGGCCGACGCCCGAACCGGCTCCGGTGATCAGGGCAATTTTATTGTGTCCGCTCATATGATGTTCCTTCCGGTTCGTAGAGGGGCCGGTGGTCCGGCTGTTATGCTTTGGATGGGTGGATAGGGGTTTTGCGCAGGAAGTCAAAGTCGCAACCCTGATCCGCCTGATTAACATTGTTCAGATAAAGCGACAAATAGCCGCGATCCGAGCCCGCATGTGGCTTGGGCGCGGTCCATTCGGCTTTGCGTCTGGTCAATTCGGCCTCGTCGACCAGCAGGTCGATCCGGCGGTTTTCGACATCCAGCTTGATGCGGTCGCCATTGCGCACCAGACCGAGCGGCCCGCCGATGGCGGCTTCCGGCACGATATGCAACACGATGGTGCCGAAGGCGGTGCCGGACATGCGGGCATCCGAAATCCGCACCATGTCCTTGACGCCCTGCTGGGCCAGTTTGCGCGGGATCGGCAGATAGCCCGCTTCGGGCATGCCGGGGGCGCCGACCGGTCCGGCATTGCGCAGCACCAGCACATCGTCGGCCGTAACATCGAGATCGGGATCGTCCATGCGCAGGGTCATGTCTTCCACCGACTCAAACACCACGGCGCGGCCTTCATGCTGCATCAGGGTCGGCGAGGCGGCCGATTGCTTGATCAGCGCGCCTTGCGGGGCGAGATTGCCGCTCAATACCGCCATCGCGCCCGAGGCCTGCAACGGATTGGCGCGGGTGCGGATGATGGTCTGGTTGGGCACTTCTTCGGCCCGTGCGATTGAGGCCGACAGCGGTTCGCCGGTCACCGTCATGGCCCTGCCATCGATCAGATCGCCAAGTTCTTTCATCAATTTGGGCACGCCCCCGGCCCAATGGAAATGCTCCATATAATGGGCGCCCGACGGTTTGAGATCGATCAGCGTCGGCACCTCGCGGCCCATGCGGTCGAACTCCGCCATATTGATCTCGATGCCCAAGCGTCCGGCAAGAGCGGCCAGATGCACAAGCCCGTTGGTGGAACCACCGATCGATTGAAGCACTGTCAGAGCATTATGGAAGGCGGTTTCGGTCATGATTTCGGACGGTTTCGGCCCACCGATTTTGGCCATTTCGACCGCCCGCTTGCCAGCCGCTTCGGCTGCGCGCAAGCGGTCGGCATGGGTGGCGGGAATTGATCCGGTGCCGGGCATGGCAATGCCGAGCGCTTCGCTGACACAGGCCATGGTGGAGGCCGTGCCCATCACCATGCAGGTGCCGTTGGTGGGAGCAAGGCGGCCGCTCAAGACGTCGATTTCGTCCTCGTCGATCGTCCCGGCGCGATGGGCGGCCCACAACCTGCGGCAATCGGTGCAAGCCCCCAATTCCTCGCCCTTGTGGTGGCCGACCAGCATCGGGCCGGTGATCAGCATGATGGCAGGCACATCGGCACTGGCAGCGGCCATCAGCTGGGCCGGAACGGTTTTGTCGCAACCGCCGATCAGCACGATGGAATCCATCGGCTGGGCGCGGATCATTTCCTCGGTATCCATCGCCATCAGATTGCGCAGGAACATCGAGGTCGGGTTGGAAAAGCTCTCATGGATCGAGATGGTCGGAAAGGCCATCGGCAAGCCGCCGGCCAGCATCACTCCGCGCTTCACGGCCTCGATCAGCTGCGGCACATTGCCGTGGCAGGGGTTGTAATCGCTGAACGTATCGGTAATGCCGATGATCGGCCGCTCCAGCGCATCATCGCTGAAACCCATGGCCTTGATAAAAGCCCGCCGCAAAAACAAAGAAAAACCGGGATCACCATAACTCGTGAGCCCCTTGCGCATACCTTTGGTCATACCGTGCGTCCACCCCTAAGCCGCCATTGATGGCAGGAATTTTAAGGGGACTAATGAACGACGCAAGCGTGATCCGTGCAAGAGGGAACACGAGCTACGAGGCACCTAAATTGACATCGCAGCCATAACGGGAGCGGTGGGCGGAGAGAAACCGATATTACTCGAATGAAATGCCACCCAGCAAGATAGGGGCAAACACCATGATCAGCACGGTGGGCATCATGAAAACCATGATAATGAAAGAGACTTTGGTCGGCATTTTAAGAACCGCCCGCTCCAGCATCGTCATTTGGTCCGATCTGACCGTGCTGGAGAGCACATGCAAGGCATCTGACATGGATGTTCCATATCGTTCCGATTGCAACACGACCAGCACAAAATCATCGACCGCAGGTGCTGGAATACGGCGCTTGAAATTCATCAGTGCTTTTTCACGGCTGCCGAGAAGGTGAATATCCCGCATGATCCGTGATAATTCTTCTCCCATGACAGGAGAAAGAATCGACGCATCTCGCGTGACGCGCTGCAGGGAATGTTCAAATGATATTCCCGACTGGATGCAAATGATAAGCAAATCCAGAACCGAGGGGAAGCTCACCATAAATTCGGCAGCACGCTTTTTTGCATCTATCTGGATTAAATAATCAGGCAGAGGAAATGTTGCCAGACCAGCCACAATAGATAGAATGGCCGATATTAAATTGAATTCAGGGCTATTTTCATTAATAATATATCCAAATAATTTAAAATTAAACACAGTTGTTCCAACAAGAATAGGCATAGCAATCTTGGCTAACAAAATACTGTCAACGGTCATGGTTGTAGACTTTCCTGTATCGCTCAGGATTGTCTTAATTTTTTCAACTTGAAATAAATTTTGTAAATTAAATTGTTCAATTAAGTAATTTATATAATATCCGATGTTTTTCTGATCTGAATTAATTGTTTTTCTTTGCTTCAATATGCTTGCAAAGCGCATTTTTTGAAATAATTTTAAAAAATATTCATGCATTAAAATATAAATCCTGCCTCCGACCAGGAGCGTGATAAAAAATAGAGCGGTAATAATTATTGTTGAATTGGCCATGATTTAAAATTTAACTCTGATTGTGAAAATAAGTATTGCAATACCACAAGACATCCAGAATATCATGAATAATAAAATCATGTTACCAAAAGTAGTATCAAATAGAAGTTGCATTCTATCAGGATATTGAGAATTAATCATCCAATACGCGGCAAATGGAATTAAAGAAACAATAACAGCGGTCATTTTACCTTCGGTTGTCACTGTTTTCGCACGCTCGCGCATC
Source organism: uncultured Hyphomicrobiales bacterium (assembly GCA_903930675.1). Classification (GTDB taxonomy): domain Bacteria; phylum Pseudomonadota; class Alphaproteobacteria; order Rhizobiales; family Beijerinckiaceae; genus CAIYZJ01. The sequence goes on along the minus strand of CAIYZJ010000169.1, from coordinate 1,280 downwards.
GCATTGTCGGACCTGATGGAATGCGCCAGACTCCCCAACACCTCTGAGATATTGCCACCTGTTTGCTGCTGGATATTGATGACGAAACTCAGCAGGCGGGTCTCCTTGGTGTTCAAGCGATCAGCCATTGCTTCGAAACTCTCCGACAGGCTCATTCCAACCCGCTGATTTTGAACGACTTGTCTGAATTCCGATTTAATTGGTTCCGCAGAATCGGTTGCGACCAATTGAATGCAATCGCTGACTGTGAGACCGGCCTTTGCACCACGAATGATGGCTTCAATGGCATTGGGCAATTTGTCGCGGAACTGGATCATCCGTCTACGGGTAAGAAATTCAAGGACAAACCGTGGTACAAAAAATACAGATATCATCAAAAGTACAATATTTACGATGTTGTTTTTAAATATGAGATGAACTAATCCGATAAAGAGAAAACTATACAAATATACACGAGAGTAAAATTGATAAGGTGTCATATCAAGATTGGCAGATTTTATCCGGTCCTGTATGCGCGATGATTTTCTGATGCCAATTTGATTCCGCTCTTTTGCAGATGTATAAAGCGTCCTTTCCAAATATTCCTTGTAAGCAGGTTCAAATATTTTCTCCCGAAACATGACGATGATCATGACAAGAATACAAAATCCAAGACTGATTTGAACCAGAAAAGCTTTGCTCATGTCACTCTCGCGGCTTGGATTTGTCGGTTTCGGCGTTCAGTGCATCCATGACGTTTTCGAGGCGTGCATCCTCATTGAAGTAGCGGGCGCGCTCCCACATGCGTGGTCTAAAAATGCCGGTTCCCATATGTTGGCCCTTGAGACGGCCATTGTCGCCTTCGCCAAAAATTTTATAGATCGCCAGGTCCTGCATCACCAAAGTGTCGCCCTCGAGCCCCAACACTTCCGAAACACTCATGACCCGGCGGGAACCGTCACGCAGACGCTCGACCTGAATCACAACATCAACGGAACTGACAATCATGTCGCGTATCACGCGGATCGGTAGATTGCTGGCATTCATATTTACCAGTGCTTCGATACGCGCAATCGCCTCGCGGGCGTTGTTGGCGTGCACCGTGCCCATGGATCCGTCATGGCCTGTATTCATGGCCTGAAGAAGGTCCATCGCCTCAGCGCCGCGCACTTCGCCGACGATGATTCGTTCGGGCCGCATCCGCAGGCAATTTTTGATGAGATCACGCATGGTGATTTCGCCTGTCCCTTCAAGGCTTGGCGGGCGGGTTTCGAGACGCACGACATGGGGCTGTTGCAATT
>CAIYZJ010000168.1 GCA_903930675.1 uncultured Hyphomicrobiales bacterium | reverse complement strand
GCCGGAACATTCCAGAACATAATCAACGCCCTTGCCACGGGTGATCTCGCGCACTGTCTTGACGGCATCTTCCTGACGGACATTGATGGTGTAATCGGCCCCCAGTTCGCGGCCTGTTTCGAGCCGGTTGTCTCTGGTGCCGGTCAGGATCACCGGATAGGCGCCCAACGCTTTGGCAACCGCGACACCCAACAGGCCGATCGGCCCCGGCCCCATCACAACAATGCCCTCGCCCGCGATCAACCCGCCCAATTCGGTCAGTCCGTACATGCCTGTTCCGGCCGTCACAACCAAGGTTGCTTCCTCATCCGACATCTCGTCCGAGATTTTGATCAAAGTGTTGATATTGTTGACTGCATATTCGGCAAAGCCGCCATCCGAGGTGAAACCGTTGGCGCGATGCCCCTTGTCGACATCCCCGTAATTGAGTCCGTAATTATGGCAAGACGTATACATGCCCATGCGGCAGCGCTTGCATTGGCCACAACCGGCATGGATTTCCACCGTAATCCGGTCACCAATCGCAAATTCATCCACCCCGGGCCCAAGGGCGACGACAGTGCCCATATATTCGTGGCCGGGTGTGAAATTCTTGTTGAACGGCAATCCCCCCTGGATCATTGCCGGAGGGCCGCTCGAAATCACATCAAGATCGGTCGCGCAAATGGCAATCGCATCCACACGCACAAGAACTTCTGCGCGTTTCGGAACCGGCACAGATTTTTCGATCAGGCTCAATTCCTCGGGATTTCCAAGCACCCAAGCCTTCATCATATCAGGGATTGGAAATGCAGGATCGATCGTAACACCGTCATGAAGATAGGCAGTCCGGCTCATGGGAAGTCCTCAACTCGGCAAGCAATCAGGCGGCAACATTCAGTCGCACGGAATCCGGCACGGGCAGCGGTTCGTTCGCGCTGTCCTTGAATTCGACCGTTGTGAACAACAGATCCGACTGGCCGATATTCTCGACGCTGTGGAGCAGATATTCACCCGATCCGAAATCCATATGGCGGGTATCTCCGGGAAAATGCTTCACATCCTTGATGGTCCCATCCTCGAAATAGCCGCGCGCTTCGCCATGGCTGTGGCAAGTCCAGAAATAATTGAGAACATGGCGATGGAACGAGCAACGGTAGCCCGGTTTCAAATACAGATGCCAGACCCGCACCTTGTCGGTTTCGGATACCAGAACGCTGCCAACCACACCGCTCATGGTGTTGGAATCAATGTCCTCTTGCAAATCCTTCGGCCAATGGGCCCGGCGATTGTCCTGTGCCATCGTCATGTCTCCTTCATGTCAATCCGTGATCAGGGCACCAGAATGGTGGCGCCGGTTGTCTTGCCTGCTTCGAGATCAATATGGGCTCTGGCTGCGTCTTTCAGCGGATAATGCTGGCCGATGATCGGTTTCAATGCCCCGCTGGCGACCATATCGAGCACTTTTCCGGCTGACATGGCGTAATCTTCGGGGCTTGAGCAATAATGCACCAGCGTCGGGCGAGAGAAATACAAAGAGCCCTTCTTCTGCAACAATCCCGCTTCAACCGCAGGAGGTGCACCCGAAGTCGCCCCGAACGAGATGAAGTAGCCCCGCGGCGCAAGACATTCGATGGTGGTGTCGAAGGTCGCCTTGCCGATGGAATCGAACACAACCGGAAGCATTTTGCCGCCGGTGATCTCTTTGACGCGGGCGACGATATCCTCGGCATTGCGGTCGATCACCACATGATAGCCATTGGCCAGAGCCAGTGCGCATTTCTCTTTGCCTGCCGCCACACCGATCAGCTTGATGCCGCGCGCTTTGGCCCATTGGCCGGCCAACAGGCCGACACCGCCGGCGGCCGCATACATCAGCGCAAAATCACCGGCTTTGAGCGAGACCGACCGATCCAGCAGATATTCGACCGTCATGCCCTTCAGCATCACGGCAGCGGCCTGCTCGTCGGTCACACCGGCGGGGATGGGGAACAAGCGCGCGGCCGCCATCACGCGGCGGGTCGCGTAAGAGCCGATATCGCCGCCCTGATAGGCCACATGGTCACCGACCTTCAAATGGGTCACATCGGGACCAACCGCTTCCACCACACCGGCCCCTTCACTGCCGATCCGGCTGGGCAGCGGCAAAGGATAGACACCGGCGCGATGGTAAACATCGAGATAGTTGACGCCGACAGCCGTTTGCCGCACCACGGCCTGACCGGAGGCCGGCGCGCCGATTTCGACCTCTTCAAGCACCATCACCTCGGGCTTGCCCTGGGTTTGCATCACGATGGCATGGGAATTCATAGGCTTATCTCCGTCATATTAGGGAACGATGGTAGGATGTTCGAGCGTTTCAAGCACAATCCGCTTGGCACCTTCGACATGATCTTTGGCAAGCGACAGCGCATGGCGGCGGTCACGATGCATGATCGCTTCGATCATTGCCACATGCTCGCCGACAAATTGCGCGCGCCCCTTGGGTCCGGTCAGTGACACGCTGGTATAGGTCAACCGGTCGAATTGCTCGATCACATCGCGTGCCACTGCCGACAGGCGGGCATTGCCGCTCAAATCGGCAATCGCAATGTGGAAATGGCGGTTATAGGCAATCCATTCCGACAGATCATCGCTGTCCGGCCCGACCCGATAGGCATCGAGCACAGTCAAAGCCCCGTCGGACTGGTCCATCGCACGCGACACGCATTCGCGCTCGAGGATCAGCCGCATATCGTACAATTCTCTCGCATCGGTCAGCGAAACAGGTTTGACGCGATAGCCTTTGCGCGGCAAAATCTCGATCAGATTTTGCTCCTCCAGCTTCAGCAAGGCATCGCGGATCGGCGATTTGGACACGGAAAAGCGTTCGATCAGTTCGCGTTCCTGAATCTGCGATCCCGGCCGCAGCGAGCATGACAAAATATCGGCCCTCAACTGCCGATAGATTGTGGTTCTCGCCAATTCCGGTGTCTCAGTCACGCGATGTCTTCCCCCTATACGCCATTCTCGAGAACATTCTACGCCCCGGACATGTGATTCTGTTACAGCAGCGCATGTCCCGACGCAGGTTTCAGCCTTGCGAAATGCCATCCTTCATCAACCAAAAACATATTCCTTGATATTTCAGTTTGGCCGCTTGCGTCAATATCAATGGCGCGGATCTGTTATAAAATAGCTAATTTACATGTTAAACCCTCATAAATCCGCTAGGTCATGCAGGGGATATTGACATTCAATATAAATTTTGTGGAATATCAGATTATAAAAATCCAAAAGGGGGATACTCACATGCGCTCATGGTTCAAACCATTGACCCATACAGTCTGCGCCGCAGTACTGGCCTTGTCGGTTGGCATGGCCCAGACGGCCAAAGCCGATGAATTCAAATTGCGGATCGCTTCGGGACATCCTGCGGTCAACACCTATGTGAACCTGCTCAGCACTTTCTTTGTGCCTGAAGTCACCAAGCGTGTGGCTGAAAGGACAAAGCACAAGGTGGAGTTTATCGAGGGTTATGGCGGCGCCATGGTCAAAGTGTCCGATACTTTGGCCGGTGTACAATCGGGCATCATTGATATCGGCGGCTATTGCTTCTGTTTCGAGCCTTCCAATCTGCCGCTTCACGCCTTCATGGTGATGCTGCCGTTCGGCACGATGAGTTCGGAGAACAGCGTCAAACTGGCCCGCACCGTTTATGACAAGGTGCCGTTTATGTCCAAGGTGTTCGAGGACAAATACAACCAGAAACTTTTGTCGCTGATCTCGGATAACGGCTACAACCTCACCACCACCTTTGAGTGGAACACGGTTTCGGATCTGAAAGGCCGCAAGATTGCCGGTGCCGGTCTCAACCTGAAATGGCTGGAATATGCCGGCGTGGTTCCTGTGCAATCCTCACTGCCCGAGGCTTATACCTCGATGCAGACCGGCGTTTACAATGGCTGGATCATGTTTCCGTCGGGCGTTGTCAATTTCAAACTGCACGAGGTCTCCAAATATTACACCGAAACGGGCTTCGGCGCGATCACCTGGCACGGCCTAACCATGAACAAAGCGCGCTTTGCCAAGCTGCCGCCCGAGGTTCAGGCCATTATTCTGGAAGTCTCGAAAGAATATGAAGCCAAGACCGGAACAGTCAACGATGCCAACTATCCCAAGCAGATCGAACAACTGAAGACGCTTGGTGCTGTGGTCAAGAAAGTGCCGGATTCGGTGGCTGTCGAATGGGCCCAATCCTTGAAGAACTGGCCGCAGGAAAAGGCCACGGAGCTTGATGCAAAAGGCCTCCCCGCAACCCAAGTGCTCAAAATGGCATTGGAAGAGGCTGAAAAGCTCGGCCACAAATGGCCTGTGCGCTACGAGATCAAATAAATCCATCATATCCTGTGGCGGATGGGCGCTTGAGTTGCCCATCCGCTTTTGACGTTCAAGATATTGCAGGTGTGCATCATGATCGAAAAATTATTGCATCTGGTCTCACGCGGTTTGTTGGTCGTCTCGGCCTCGCTGGCCTTGCTGATCAGCTTCATTGTGGTTGCCGATGTATTGGGGCGGGTGGGCTTTAACCACCCTTTGAAAGGCACGCCGGAAATTGTTTCAAGTTCGATCGTGGTAATTTGCTATCTGCAGTCGGCCTATGCTGTCTTGAGCGGCGGCATGATCGAGGTTGATGCCTTCAGCCAGCATTTCCCCCCGAAAGTGAAAGCTGCGGTCGGCATTTTCGGCTGTATGCTCGGGGTATTCCTGTTCGGAATTATCCTGACAGGAAGCTGGACTTGGTTCATCCATTCTGTCGAGAGCGGGGAATTCCAGGGCGAAGGTGCCTTGCATGTGCCGATGTGGCCGGTGCGTCTGGCTGTCGTTATCGGAAGTTTCCTGTCGGCGGCCTCCTATATTCTGCTGGCCTTCAAACAGATCGAGGCGGCGCGGCGCGACGAAGTCTTCGCGACCGGCGTTTCCCACCAATAAAGGACTGCCGGGATGTTTGACGCTTCGCAAATGATGATTGTTGTCGGCGTTTTGCTGGCACTGGTGCTGTCTGGTGTGCATATCGCTGTCTCGCTCGGCATTACCTCGGCACTGGGCATCTATCTGATGCAGCCGGATATGGATGTGGTGACGCAATTTGTGTCCAATACCGCATTCGAAGCTTTGCGGGATTATGTATTTGCCGTGATCCCGCTGTTTATGCTGATGGGCGAGTTTTTGGCCAAATGCGGTGCGGCGAAGGATTTGTTTGCGCTGGTCAACCGGGCCACCAAATGGTTGCCGGGCCGACTGGGTGTCGCAACGGTGTTTGCCAATGCCATTTTCGGTTTTGTCACAGGCGTGAGCATTGCTGCTGCGGCAGCCTTTTCGCGCATTGCATGGCCGGAAATGAAACGCTTCGGTTATCGCCGTGATTTCTCGCTGGCTTGCGTGGCCGGTTCGGCCTGTCTGGGCATGTTGATCCCTCCGTCGGTCTTGATGATCGTCTGGGGTGTTTTGACCGAGCAGGCTATCGGACAACTGTTCATTGCCGGCATTATTCCCGGCTTTATCGTGGTGGGGGTCTATACACTTTATATCGTCTGGAAAGCCAAGACAGACCCCGCCGCCGTTGGCGAGGACCAGGACAATATTGACCGCATGGCATTGACCATGAGCGTGGATGACGACGAGATCAAACGGGTATTCCGCTCGACCATGATGGTGGCGGCCCTGATTGTTTTCGTATTGGGCGGGATCTGGCTGGGCGCTTTTACCCCCACGGAGGGGGCTGGCGTAGGTGCGGCGGCAGGTCTCGTGCTGGCTTTGAGCAAAGGAATGCGCTTGAAGGAATTGTTCGAGGTTGTGCTGTCGGTCGGACGCACCTCGGCTCCTCTCCTGCTGTTGCTGGTGATGGCACAACTCTATTCGCGCGTTCTCTCGATGACAGGCATTACCGGTGCAGCCAAGCAGTTGTTCCTTGGCTCCGGCATGGGCATGTATGAAGTCCTCGCCGTAATGGTGCTGATCTGGTTTATTCTGGGTTGCATTATTGACTCGATCTCGATCATCCTGCTGACCGTGCCGGTTTTCTATCCGGTGGCGATGGCACTGGGATTTGATCCGCTGGCTTTCGCGATTATGGGGATCATCGCCATCGAGACCGGCCTGTTGACACCGCCGTTCGGGATTCTGGTCTTTACGGTCAAGGCGGCGCTCCCCGAGGAAGATGTCAGTGTCGGCGAGATTTTCAAAGCCTCCGTCCCGTTCTGGATTTGCTTGCTGGTGACAATTGTCATTCTGGCGGTCTTTCCGCAAACAGCCACCTGGCTTCCCAATCTGGGACGCTAATGCCTAGTGGTGATCCCGCCTGACACAATTGTCAGCTATGTGATTTTTCCACTAACCAATTCTTCCGGATCGTTTTAAGGACGGTCTGTCTTGTTTGACCGGACGGTTTGGGCCTTCCGGCACCCCACTTTTGAGCGAGTTGACGATCATGGCAAAAGCGAATTTCTCCGGTGTTCTGGTTCCTGCGATTACGCCCTATAAACCCGACCTGTCGGTGGATGCGGCATTGTTCGGCAAAGTCTGCCATTGGCTGATGGCGCAAGGCGCCAATGGTCTGGCGGTGTTCGGCACCACATCGGAAGCCAATTCGCTCACCAATGCCGAGCGCAAATCCCTGCTGGAAGGTCTGGTTGCGGGCGGGATCGACCCCTCCGTGCTGTTGCCCGGCACCGGCGAATGTTCGCTGATGGATACGGTCGACATGACCAAACATGCGGTGTCGCTGGGCTGCGGCGGCGTGCTGATGCTGCCGCCGTTCTATTACAAGCCCGTGTCGGATGACGGGCTGTTTGCCTTCTATTCGGAAGTGATCGAGCGTGTCGGCTCCTCCGATCTGGGTCTGTGGCTCTACCACATCCCGCAAATGGCCGGCGTCGGCGTGCCCCATGATGTCATCGAACGGCTGATCAAGCGCTATCCCGATACCGTGCTCGGCATCAAGGATTCGTCGGGCAATTGGGAAAACACTGAAACCATGCTCAAACGCTTCCCCGGCTTCAAGATCTTCCCGAGTTCGGAAGGCGTGCTGGTCAAGGCGATGCGCTTGGGTGCGGCGGGCTGTATCACCGCTTCGGGCAATATCAATGCCGCCAATATCCGCCATCTGGTCGATCACTGGCAGGATGCCAATGCCGACGAGCTGCAAAAGCCGGTGGCGATGGTGCGTGACCTGTTCTCGAAATTCCCGCTGATCCCTGCCGCCAAGGCCTTCTTGTCGGCGGAATTGACCCAGCCGGGTCTGGCGACCCTGCGTCCGCCATTGATGGCGCTGACACAGGCCCAGACGGATGAGCTGCGCAGCAGCCTGAAAGGTGCTGGCCACAGCTTCGCGCCTGCAACCTTCTAAAACCGACAGAGGGGCGGTTTCAACCGCCTGCCCACCTTAACGCCTTCCATCAGGAGAATAACAAGATGTCTGCTTATTGGGTCTCTCGAGTGCATGTGACGGATGCTGAAACCTACGGCAAATACGCCGCGCTGGCCGGTCCGGCGATTGAAAAGCATGGCGGCGTGTTTCTGGCGCGTGGCGGCGCTCAGGTTATTCTGGAAGGGGGTGCTTATGAACGCACCGTGGTGGCCCGCTTTCCAAGTCTGGAAGCTGCCACAACCTGCTATAACTCGCCCGAGTATCAGGCTGCCAAAGTATTTACGATCGGCACGTCGGAACGGCATATGGTCGCAGTTGAAGGTCTGGACTGATCAAGCCTGTCACGACCTGCCCTGAACAAGCAAAAAGGCTGGTTTTGAACCAGCCTTTTTTATTGCGGCATGTCGGGGTGATTATTGTGTCATCCGCACAGGCTGGCTGCGGCTGATGAAGGAGAAACTGGCGGGACCGGAAGAGCCCAGAACCAACGCTTCCATAATCGGTTCCGGCACGGGACCTTGGGCGGCCCATTCGAGCAAAATACTGCCGCCGCGTCCGCCGCGAAGACCAACGCTCTGTTCGGTGATGGGAATGAACACTTCGATGGTGGCCATCGGCTTCAACGTAAAAGCCTGCGTTGCCAGTTCGGTCACCAGTTCACCGGCACGGTCAAAATAGCGGGCCGAGGTCACCACCAGCGGCTGGTCGGTCGAAATATTGCGCAGGGTTACATTGGCCCCCAGATGCACCGTGGTGGCCCCGCCGCCCAAGGCGACCGAGGAATAGAGCGGAAGATAGCTCTGCTTCTTGATCGACAGACTGGCATCGGCAGGATTGGCAACGGTCGCCGCCTTGGCACGTTCGGTTGACAGATCAAACCGCAAAGGATTGTCCGCAGCCTGCGCCGCCATGCCCAACAAAGCATGCAAGCACATGCCGCACAACGCCGCCCCAAAAGTCATATTGATACGCATCAGCACGGTCTCCCAAGGTCAGGTGCGCTGCACGTTGCCTTGCCTCGATGGCTCCAATCAGACACGAATGACAGTGCCCAAGGGGCATGTTCAATGTGTTCAGCAACACGAATATAGCATTTTTTATAATAAACGGGGAGTAGTATTATCGGCTACCCCGCGAGTGGTCCCACGATTTCTTGTTACCAACACCTGCAAAGGTCTGATTGCTGGCAAGAGCGGACAAACCGTGACTTTTCCGGCCGATCAACTTAGGCTGCCTGCACCAATGAGCGCGAGAAACCAATCACGGTATTTTTGGGCGTATCTGCGGACTTGGGCAAATCCATTTCTTTTTCACGCAGGGCAATCGAACCACGGATAAAGGCCGCCCAAGCCGCCTGCATAGAGGGCAGATCACCGCGATCCACCGCCCGCTTCAGGCTCTGGAAATCGGGATTGCTCAACAGCTTGTCCGCACTGGAAATGGCCGAGGCCAATGATTTATTGCCGGTCATCGGCTTGCCGATGGCGATTTCTTTGGAAGTCGGGCTGGCCGAATTCATGGCCGCCATCTGCTGCAACTCGTCAAACATCTGCTGCATCAGGGCCTTGGCCAGTTTGGCATTGCCGGAATTGATCGCGCTGCTCAACTGCAGGGCCTGGCCCATGCCGTTGCTGACTTCGATCTGGTAGCCTTTATTGCTGTCCTTGACCTTGCTGACCGAGCTTGCCGTACCGATCCGGTCATTATAACCGCTGCGTCCGGCCATCGCGGCGCGGGCGGCCTCGATATCGTCGCCTTGAAGGGCCTTGCCGACTTTGGTCAGCGGATTGTTGGGATCACTGAGCACCCCGGCAGGCAAGCGGGTGGCAAGTTTGTCGAACGCCTCTTTCGCCGCATTCAAATCTCCGGCCTGCAACGCGCGCGACAGGGCATCGGGTTCATGATCACCCTTGCGGCCTGCCAGCGACGATGAGTTGGTTTGATAGGCCGAGACGGCTGTCCCGCTGCCAATATCCAACGCCATAACTGATCCCTTTCACAACGAATACACCATCCGTTATCAGGTATTCAGCAAATTTCGGGCCAACTGGAAAAAGCGTCTGAAAACGCAGTTGAAACGGCTTAATGATCCGCTGTTTGCGGGATTTTCGCCAAATCAGCCGAAGCGAGAATTTTGCGGCATTCGTCGATCCGCTCCAGCACGGTGCGCAGGGCTTCGCGGTCTTTTGCGCTCAGGCCTTCATCGCCCATGCCTTCGAACAAAGCGAGTTGCTTGGGCTTGACCTTGCGCGGCACTGCGACCGGCTCCGAAACCTCTGCCGCAAACAACGCATGGTCTGGCGCGGGCGCGGCAAAGCTTGGCTCGTGACGGGCTGTCAGGCCTGCCGAAGGGGGCAAGTTCAAAGGCGGCACATGCAAATGTGGTTCTTGCAAAGGCTGGTTGACAGGCGTGGAGGCACCAAAGGCAGGTTCGATCCGGCGTGAAGGCACCACGGGCTCGATGGGCGGCTGATGAATGGCCCCGACGGCCTCGTCTATCGCATCGCTCAAATCGCCAAAACCGACATCAATGGAATGAGCGTCAAGGGAATGATCGTCGCCGGAATGTTCGTCACTGGCGTGATCATGGTCCAACGGCTCGCCCAAAGGCGGCATGCGGCCTTCCCGTCCGACAGCCTGCACAAAACGCGGATTTTCCTCGCGCAGAATCCGCTGCACCCCTTTGATGGTGAAACCTTCCGCATAGAGCAAATGCTTGATACCGCGCAAAAGATCGACATCATCGGGGCGGTAATAACGGCGACCGCCGCCACGCTTGACGGGTTTGATCTGGGTGAAGCGGGTTTCCCAAAACCGCAGTACATGCTGCGGCAGGCCGAGTTCTTCCCCGACTTCACTGATCGTGCGAAACGCGTCTGCGTCTTTTTCCACGATCAACTCTCCGCTCAGGCGTTCTCAACCGTCTTGTTGATGCGCTGCTTGAGAATATTGGAAGGCTTGAACGACAGAACCCTACGCGGATCAATCGGCACTTCAATGCCGGTCTTCGGGTTGCGGCCAACGCGTGCGCCCTTGTCGCGCACCACGAATGAACCGAATGACGAAAGTTTTACGGTCTCGCCTGCTGCCAGAGTATCGGATATTTCACGCAAAACCAGCTCGACCAGCTCGGATGAATCCGTGCGGGACAGGCCTATGCGTTGATAAACGGCTTCACTCAATTCAGCACGCGTAATTGTGCGTTGTGTCATTTTGATCCTCCACGAGCAACTTTCCGCCCCCAACGGAGAAGCAGCCCGTTTCCTATGTGTGTTTGAGAAAACAAAACTATCGGAACCTTGAACAAGAAACCTTCGGCCCCGAGAATAATTCTCTCGTCGAATTTACGTTAACGCGTTGATAACGATTTGAAAAGTCACATTGACATCGGAAACGGTCTTAAAATCCGGTTTTTACCACCTGATCAAAGCTGATCCCCATGTGAATCCGCCGCCCATTGCTTCTACCAGCACCACATCGCCCTGCTTGATGCGACCATCATCGCAGGCCGTCGACAAAGCCAGAGGAATTGATGCCGCCGATGTGTTACCATGGTTTTGCACGGTGACCACCACTTTAGCGGGATCGATCGACAATTTCCGTGCCGTGGCTTCGATAATCCTGCGATTGGCCTGATGCGGCACGAACCAGTCGACATCGGAAGCCGTCAGGCAGGTGGCTGCAAAGGCTTCCTCGATAATGTCGGCGAGATAATTGACGGCATAACGGAATACTTCCTTGCCTTCCATCCGCAACAGGCCGGTGGTTTTGGTGGAAGACGGGCCGCCGTCGACATAGAGTTTTTCGACATGACGACCATCCGAGCGCAAATGCGTCGACAGGATGCCGCGATCGGTCAGATCGCCTTTGCCCTGTTGGGCTTCGAGCACAACAGCCCCTGCCCCGTCGCCGAACAGCACGCAGGTGCCGCGGTCGTCCCAATCCAGAATCCGCGAAAAGGTTTCCGCCCCGATCACCAGCGCGCGCTTGTGCGAGCCGGACTGCAAAAACTTGTCGGCAATGGTGAGTGCATAGACGAAACCCGAACAGACCGCCTGCACATCAAACGCCGCGCCATGGGTGATGCCCAAAGCAGCCTGCACCTGCGTGGCCGTTGACGGAAAAGTATAATCGGGTGTGGCTGTCGCCAGCACGATCAGATCAATATCGGATGGCTTCAATCCGGCCTTGTCCAAGGCCATTTGGGCGGCTTTGGTGGCCAGATGCGAGGTGTTCTCGCCCTCGGCGGCAATATGGCGGTTGTGGATGCCGGTGCGTTCGACAATCCATTCATCGGATGTGTCGACCATTTTGGCCAGTTCAGCATTGCTGAGAACCCGTTGCGGCAGGTAATGGCCGCAACCAACGATGACAGAGCGTTGCAAAGTCATTCTTCTATTTCCTCGATCGGATGCGCCGGAACGCTGTCGTCGCGTGCCAGGGTTTCCGTAATTTTAGACAATAACTGGTATTTCACCATGTCATAGCCAAGATCAACCGCCGATGCGAATCCCAACGCATCGGTGCCGCCATGACTTTTGATGACAATGCCGTTGAGCCCCAGAAACACCCCGCCATTGGATTTGCGCGGATCGAGTTTCTCGCGCAAGGCGTGGAAGGCCGAACGGGCCAGAATATAGCCCAGCTTGGTCATCCATGTGCGCTGCATGGCATCGCGCAAAAAGCCGGCAATCTGCTTGGCCGTGCCTTCCGCCGTCTTGAGGGCGATATTGCCGGCAAAGCCTTCGGTCACCACCACATCGACAGTGCCCTGCCCGATATCGTCGCCTTCGACAAAACCATGATAGACCATGTTGGGATAATCGGTTTCGCGCAGCATGCGGGCGGCGAGTTTGACATCCTCGACCCCCTTCATATCCTCGACCCCGACATTGAGCAGGCCCACCGAAGGGCGCTCGATATGGAACAGGATGCGCGCCATGGCCGCACCCATCACCGCCAGATCGACCAGATGACGGGCATCGGCGCCGATGGTGGCACCGACATCGAGCACGATGCTTTCACCGCGCGTGGTCGGCCAGATCCCGGCAATCGCGGGCCGGTCGATCCGCGCCAGCGTGCGCAGGCAGAAAGTCGACATCGCCATCAGCGCGCCGGTATTGCCCGCCGAAATCGCCACATCGGCCTCGCCGAGCTTGACGGCCTCGATCGCCCGCCACATCGACGACACGCCGCGCCCGTGGCGCAAGGCCATGCCGGGCTTGGCATCCATGGCAATCGACACGTCACAATGATGGAACGTGGTGGCTTTGGCCAATTGCGGATGGGCTTCGAGCAAAGGCAGGCACAAGGCGGAATCGCCGTACATGACAAACACAACGCCGGGGTGGCGCTGCAGTGTCAAAGCCGCTCCGGGGATCACGACAGAAGGGCCGTAGTCACCGCCCATGGCGTCGAGGGCAATCCTAACCTGATGTGGCATCGTTATGAATCACATATCACTAGCGGCAAAAGTCAGTGGGTCATCTTTCGGATGACATTCGGACACAAAGCCAGATGAAGCGCAATATGCGCCTTTGGCATGGGACAATAGACGAGGCCGCGTTTGAGGCAACCAAGAAATGACAATTGCCACATGAAACTGTCCAGTTTAACCTGTTTAACAGTGATTAAGTCAGCTTTTTCAAGGCTGCGAACGGGTGCTCTTCTTCTGTGTCCAGCTCGAACTTGAATTCCACACCGGGTTTACGCGGATAAGGATCCAGACTCAGGGCCAGAAATTCGGCGACCAGCGAGCCAAGATCAATCATGCCGTTGACAATCGGATCGGGGGAGTCGAGCGGGGCTTCCTCGTCATCCAGATCGGGCGCATTGGGGGAAAAGCGCAAATCGACTTGTTCCAGCACATCGGTTTCGAACGGCTCGAGCGAAACCACGCAAATCTGTTGGATATGCGCCTTCACCTCGCCCTTGGCGACCACCTCCCGCCCCTTGCGCTTCAGGCTGAAATGACCGTTCAACGCGGCGATATCGGCCAGATTGAACACTTTGGCCAGCCGTTTGCGGTCGGTTTCGGGCACGTCGATGGTAATGTCCATTCCGCGATCGGGAATATCGTCAACGCGGATCGGATGGGAGAAAAACGGCTCGTCTGTCATGGCTGCACCTTATGGAAGCAAATATGGGTCTGATCAGGCAGGGTCGGGAAACAGATGGTCTGCCTGAATGATCCGGTCAAGGTCACACTGGCTCAAAGCCGCGCTGACCTGTGCCAGATAATCCAGCCAGAAGCGTTGCTGGGCAAGGCTGGCCTGTTCCCCCAGCAGATTGCGACGCAAAACGGCCGACAAGACCTCTTCGTCGCCCGATCTCATTCCTTCCTCATAGGCCTTGGCGCGGCCCAGAAAGGCGGCGGCGATGGTTTTCATCCGCTTGGGGATAACCACATCCCCCACCCCCAGTTCACGCAAAGCCTCCTCGAAGCCCAAAAACAGCCGGTCCACCACATCATTGGCCAGTTCATCGGCGGGTTTGGGCAAAGCCTGCATCCGCTGCATCAGCAAGACCGCATGCAGGGTGACACAATCGAAGCGGCCATCCAGCGTATCGGGCACGCCCCATCGGGCATAAAAAGCGGGACAGCGGGCGGCTTCGACCACCGCCTGATGCAGCCGGTCGACAATCGCGCGATTGCCGCTTCTGCGCCCGAAAAACCCCATCAATGTCCCAAGCATGCCGCCATCTCCCGATCAATGCCCCTTCCACCGAAACCAGTACAGCCCGAGCAGCCAAGGAAGGAGCTGTTCTTGCTTTTAACGCTGTGGCGGGTTAGGGCAAGGTTAAGAGGCATAAACCTTCAAGAGTCAAAGTGTGAATTGACGGATATGGAGATATTCCCATTCCGCGATTTTCCTGCCACTGTTGGACCCGAACGGCCTGACCGCGCTGCAAACGGAGAAAATGACGATGGACATGTCTAAAAACCTTCATCCGAAGCCCTGTTCTTCATCCAAACACCGTTTCCTGTCGTCCGGAATGCTTGGCAAGGCACTCGCCTTGACCCTGCTGGCCTCCACAAGTGCCTTCACTCTTGCCGGTTGTGCCGGCGAGCAACTGACCCAAGGCTATCTGCTCGACGAGGCGCAACTGGCCAAGCTGAAGCCGGGCATGGATGCCCAGGCCGTGCTGCAAGCCATGGGTTCACCCTCTACCGTCTCGACCGTCGGCAGCCAGACCTGGTATTATGTGTCCGAGAAGATGGAAATCGGCCTGCGCTTCATGGGCCCCAAAGTGGTCGACCGCCATGTGGTGGTGATCAATTTCAGCAAAAACAACAAGGTTGAAAAAATCGCCAATTACGGCTTGCAGGACGGCGTGGTGTTCGATTTCGTGTCGCGCACCACCCCGACAGGCGGCAACGAGCCGACCCTGCTGCGCCAATTGTTGCGCGCTACCGGACAGATGCCCTCCTGATTACCTGATCAGCCAAACATCGCACCATAAAAAAAGCCCCGCCGAAGCGGGGCTTTAATCGTTTCAGGCCACTCAGCCCATATGGGCCAGCACGGCAATCAGCAGCAAGGCCACGATATTGGTGATCTTGATCGCCGGATTGACGGCAGGACCGGCGGTATCCTTGTAGGGGTCGCCGACGGTATCGCCGGTCACCGATGCCTTGTGCGCATCCGAGCCTTTGAGATGGGTCACGCCGTCTTTGTCGACGAAACCGTCTTCAAAGCTCTTTTTGGCATTGTCCCAAGCGCCGCCACCCGATGTCATGGAAATCGCCACGAACAGGCCGTTGACGATCACGCCGAGCAGCATGGCCCCCAGAGCCGCAAAAGCCGAGGCTTTCGAGCCTGAAATGGCCAGCACGCCGAAATAGGCCACCAGAGGCGCCAGAACCGGCAGCAAGGACGGGATGATCATTTCATGGATCGCCGCCTTGGTCAGCATGTCCACAGCACGGGCATAATCAGGCTTGTCGGTGCCCAGCATGATGCCGGGTTTTTCCTTGAACTGGCGGCGGACTTCTTCCACCACCGAACCGGCTGCACGACCCACGGCGGTCATCGCAATGCCCCCGAACAGATAGGGGATCAAGCCGCCGAAGATCAGGCCGGCCACCACATAGGGGTTGGACAGATCGAACGAGACCTTGCCCACATCCTTGAAATAGGCCGCACCCGATTTGGAGAACGCATCCAGATCGTTGGTATAGGCCGCAAACAGCACCAGCGCACCCAGACCTGCCGAACCGATGGCATAGCCTTTGGTCACGGCCTTGGTGGTGTTGCCGACCGCATCGAGCGCGTCGGTCGAGTGACGCACTTCCTTGGGCAGGCCCGCCATTTCGGCAATCCCGCCGGCATTGTCGGTGACAGGTCCGAAGGCATCGAGCGCGACGATCATACCGGCCAGACCGAGCATGGTTGTCACCGCAATCGCGGTACCGAACAGGCCGGCCAGCTGGTAGGTCGAGATGATACCGGCCACAATCGCCATGGCAGGCAAAGCGGTCGATTCAAGCGACACAGCCAGACCCTGAATCACGTTGGTGCCGTGTCCGGTGACCGAGGCTTGCGCGATGGAGACCACAGGACGCTTGCCCGTGGCGGTATAGTATTCGGTGATCCAGACGATCAGTCCCGTCACAACCAGACCGACCACGCCGCACCAGAACAGGTTCTTGCCGGTGATAACCATGCCCGATACGGTGCCGATGCTGTCCCAGCCGATCACATAATGGGTGGCCGCAGCCAGACCGAGCAGCGACAAGAGCCCCGTCACCCACAGGCCCTTGTAAAGCGCGCCCATGATCGAATTGTCGGCACCCAGTTTCACGAAGAAGGTGCCGATGATCGAGGTCAGAATGCAGGCCGCGCAGATCGCCATCGGATAGAGCATGACAGCAGCCAGATTGGCCGCACCGAGGAAGAAGATCGACGCCAGAACCATGGTCGCAACCACGGTCACGGCATAGGTTTCGAACAAATCGGCCGCCATACCGGCGCAATCGCCGACATTGTCGCCGACATTGTCGGCAATGGTGGCAGGATTGCGGGGATCATCTTCGGGAATACCGGCTTCGACCTTGCCCACCAGATCCGCGCCCACATCGGCGCCCTTGGTGAAGATCCCGCCGCCCAGACGGGCAAAGATCGAGATCAGCGACGCGCCGAAACCGAGTGCGACAAGCGAATCAATAACGATGCGGTCAGAGGGCTTCAGGCCCATGGGACCGGTCAGTATGGCGTAATAGACCGCCACACCCAACAGCGCGAGACCCGCCACCAGCATCCCGGTTACAGCCCCCGCTTTGAAGGCCACATCCAGACCGGCCGCCAGCGACTTGGAGGCCGCCTGCGCCGTGCGCACATTGGCACGCACCGACACATTCATGCCGATATAGCCCGCTGCACCCGACAAAATCGCGCCGATGGCAAAGCCGATCGCCACGGGTACACCCAGCAGCCAGGCCAACAGGGCAAACAAAGCCACGCCCACATAGGAAATCGTTGTATATTGGCGGTTCAGATAGGCTTGCGCGCCTTCAGCAATAGCGGCAGCGATTTCTTGCATACGGGCATTCCCCGCATCCTGTTTCATGACATCGGCAATCGCCCACATGCCATAGACGAGCGCAAGAAGCCCGCCGAAGATAATCAATCCCATTGTCATTGTGCCGTCCTTTTTGTTGCAATTCCAGACAGGTTAAACAGTGTTGACGCGATGCCTGGCATGCGCGGTGCTGAACTGCTGATCCTGTCGTCTCTCCCTTAAAAGATGCCGTATTGCATATGCCGTCTTGTATTTGTGATGACGCATGTATCATCAAAAATCGTTCCGAACAAATATCTTCGAACAGTTTTTACCCCTTCACCCGTTTGGTCAAGCACAGGTTTCGAGGAAAAAAACAACCCGTTTACATGAACCGATGATCAGGCATGAACCGGCTTGCGCCGTTGCGCCAGCCAGACCAGCGCGACCAGACCGATCAATACGGGAGGGAAAACCACATGATTGACGGCATCCCAGCCGAAATCGGTCAAAATCTTGCCCGAAGAGAACGAGCCGATGGCCATCGTGCCGAAAATCAGAAAATCGTTGAACGCCTGCACCTTGTTGCGCTCGGAAGGATGATGCGTTTCAGCCACCATGGCGGTTGCACCGACAAAGCCGAAATTCCAGCCCACACCCAGCAAGATCAGTCCCAGCCAGAAATGGGCGACATCATTGCCCGACACATCGACAAAAGCCGCCGCCGCCAGCAAGACCAATCCCGCAGTAATGACTTTGGGAGCGCCGAAACGGCTGATCAGCGAGCCCGTGAAAAAGCTCGGCCCGTACATCGCCATCACATGCCACTGGATCGCCAGATTGGAATCATGAACCGCATGGCCGCACATCTGCATGGCCAGAGGGGCCGAGGTCATCACCAGATTCATCAATCCGTAAGAGGTCACGCCGCAAATGGCGGCGACAACAAAACGCGGCTGGCGCGTGATCTCGCGCAAAGGCCGCGCCTTCAATTCGTCTACCACCGATACGGGCGGGCCGGCCTTGACCTGCATGAGCACAACCAAGGCCACCAGAGCCACCACGGCCTGTGCCAGATAGCTGGCGGCAAACAGATGCGGCTCCCACATCGTCATGGTCATCGAGACAAGTTGCGGGCCGAGCACTCCGGCAAACACACCGCCCGCCATCACCCAGGAAATCGCCTTGGGGCGGAATTTCGGGGTCGCGGTATCGGCTGCCGCAAAGCGGAAGGATTGGGCAACCGAGCCGTAAAGCCCGCCGAAAAAGGTCGCCAGACAATACAGCGCAAAGGAATTGTTGATCACCGCCGCGCAGGCAATCAGCCCCATCAACATGCCGCAACCGGCACCGAGTGCAAAAGTGGCCTTGCGGCCATAACGGCGCGCGATATAGCCGACCGGCAGTGTACCGCAGGCCATACCCACCACGAAAATCGACACGGGCGCGGTCGCATAGGCAGGCTCGGGCGCCATCCGCGCACCGGTAATCGCACCGGTTGCGAAGATCACCGAGGCATTGGCCCCTGCCAGCGCGGTGGCGGCCGCCAGAAACAGCGCATTGCGCCGTGCCAGCGTGTTGTCATCATGCTGGCCAGCCATTTGATGGGTGGATTGAACCATTGCCTTGAAGCCTTTCCGCCGACTCATGATTTTATTTTTATGTGTCTGATCTTAACCGTGCCTGCATAGAGCGTCCAAATGCGAAAAACCGCAAGAGCCGCATGCCGCCAGCAAAAGTCCCGCGCGGATACAGGACAAGTTCACATATGACTCAATCCTCAAGAAGATCGACACAACTGATTGATTTACAATCAAAAATGCTGGAACGAGCCATGCACGAAGCTCATATCACCCCCTTGATGGGTGAACATCACTTCCGGCCCCGCAGTGACAGTCCCGATCCTGTGCAAAGCCAGATCAAGCCGAACGGCTTCCTCGCTCAAGGTGTTGAACGCCTGTTCAGGCACACACAACAGAATTTCGTAATCATCCCCGCCTGTCACCGCATGCCGCAACAATTCGGGCGTCACAGACACCGCAGCCGCAACGGCGTCTGACAGCGGCACATCATCCAGACACACCACACCGCCGCAATCTGAAGCCCGGAGCAATTTGCGGCAATCACCGACCAAGCCGTCCGACACATCCATCGCCGCGCTGGCATGGGCGCGCAGGGCTTGCGCAAAACTGTTTCTGGGGCGCGGGTGGCGGAAGCGATCGAGCAAAAAGCCGCGCTGCTCCGCATCAAGCCCCATCAAAGCGGCGGGCGGATCGGGCAGCTGCAGTAACAGGCCCAGCGCGGCATCGCCGATGGTGCCGGTGACGGCGATCACATCGCCCGGTCCGGCCGTGGTCCGCCGCACCATCTTTCCAGCGGGCACAGACCCGATGGCGGTCAGCGACAGCGCCAGCGGTCCTTCGATGCGGGTGGTATCACCGCCGATCAGCGGAAAGGCCGCCTGCTGGGCCGCTTCGCCCAAACCGTCGATAAAAGCCTTGATCCAGCCATTGCCAAGCCCGTCGGGCAGCATCATTGCCAGCATGAATCCGAGAGGATCAGCCCCTTTGGCAGCCAGATCGGACAGATTCACACCCACAAGCTTGCGCGCAATCGAGGCGGGCGGATCATCGGCAAAAAAATGGATCCCCGATACCAGCGCATCCACCGTCATCACCAGCTCGCAGCCGGCAGGCGGAGCCAACAAAGCGGCATCATCACGCAAACCCAGTCCGGCAGGACCGGCAAGCGGGGCCAGCCAGTCTGCAATCAACTGATCCTCGGACAGACGACGCTCTGTGACCTCTTGTGCCGTCACGACTGCCACCCCCCGTGTCCAAAACCGACTAGTTGCGCTTGGGTACCAATTCATCGGCACGCAGATCACGCGCCACATGGTCGAGCACCGCATTGACCATGCCGGGCTCGTCGCCGGCATAAAAAGCATGGGTCACATCGACATATTCGGAAATGCTGACTTTCGGCGGCACATCCTTGCGCTGGCTGATCTCATAGACGCCCGCCCGCATGATCGAGCGCAACACCACCTCGATACGCACCAGAGGCCAGCCTTTGGCCAGCGCATTGTCGATGGTCTTGTCGATCTCGGATTGATGGCTGATCACCCCGCCGACAATATCCTTGAAGAACGAGAGTTCCGCCTCGCGCATTTCCAGATCGTCATCAACCTGCTGCCCGATCCAATGGGCCTCGAATTCCGCACAAACGTCGATCATCCCCTTCTGGGTGATGTCCATTTCATACAGGGCCTGCACCGCAGACATTCGTGCGGCTGACCGCCTCTGCGCGCGTGACATGCTTAGTGAACTCCGTTTTCTGAAAGGTGGCGCAATTGCAACAAGGACAAAGCAGCCCGCATGGCCCCGCCGCCTTTGTCCATTTCCGACATCCGCGCCCGCGCCATCGCCTGCATGTCGTTTTCAACTGTCAAAATACCGTTGCCGAGCGGCAGGCCGTGGCGCACCGAAATATCCATCAAAGCACGCGCGCTTTCGCCCGCCACAATGTCATAATGGCCTGTTTCGCCACGGATCACACAGCCCAAAGCCACCACGCCGTCATAGGCGCGACCACGGCGCTGGGCATCGGCCATCATCAGCAGGATCGCGCAAGGGATTTCCAGAGCGCCATCCACCGTCACCACATCCACCTTGACCTGTGCAGCCGCCGCCGCCGCTTTTGCGCCTTCAAGCAGGGCATCGGCGATCTCGGTATAATAGCGGGCTTCAACGATCAGAACACGCGCACCGGGAAAGGAACGCTGGCTGGTGATGGTCGGGGTGACTGAGGTCATGGGTCTCTCTCGGTGTTTGATTGACTGTCAGTATCCCTCGGCACGCGCTTGTGCAAGCCGTGCGGCGTAACGCGCCATCAAATCAATCTCGATATTCAGCGCGTCACCCTGTTTGCGATCCCCCCAAGTGGTCACCTGCAGCGTATGCGGGATCAACAGAACCGAAAACATCCGCCCTTCGACGCTGTTGACGGTCAAAGAAGTGCCATCGAGCGTCACCGAGCCTTTTTCGGCAATTAAGCCCGCCAAAGCGGCCGGAGCCTCGATATCGAAGCGGCAGGACGCCGCCCACGGGCCTTTTTGTCCGGTCACCGGCGTCACGGTGACGATGCTCGCCAGACCATCGACATGGCCTGTGACCATGTGGCCACCCAATTCGTCACCCATTGCCAGCGCGCGTTCGAGATTGATCCTGCTGCCGGTCTGCCATGCGCCCACCGTGGTGCGGGCCAGCGTTTCGGCGGCCGCATCCACCTCGAACCAGCAGCCGCCTTCGGCCTTAGGCTCGACAGCCACCACCGTCAGGCACGGCCCGCCACAGGCAATCGACGCGCCCAGCGCAATGGTTTTGGCCTCATAGCCGCAAGCGATGCGGATGCGCCGCAAATCCGGCTCGGGAGCCGAGATCGACACCACGGTGCCGATATCGCTGACAATTCCGGTAAACATCAGGCCAACCTCGCAAAATGGTCGATACGGTCCTCGCCGTAAATCGCCGAGGATTGCGCTTCGAACTGTGTGTCATCATTCAACAGCGCGCGCAAATGCGGGCCTACCGCCAGCAAGCCCTGCCGCCCCAAAGGCTGCATATGGGTCAGCAGGGTGATTTCGTCAATCAATCCGGCCTTGGCCAAAGCATCGGCCACCTGCGGCCCGCCCTCGCTCATCACGCGGGTCACGCCGCGTGCGGCCAGAGCCTGCAAGGCGAGACCGAGATCAATCCGCCCGTCTTTGCGCGGCACCAGCAACACCTCGACCCCCGCTTGCTCGAGAGCGAGATGGCGCGCGCTGTCGCTGTCTGTGGCGGCCAGCACCCAAGTCGGCACCTGACGCGCCGTGCGGGCGAGCAGGCTTGCAGGCGGCAGGCGGCAATCGCTGTCGAGCACCACCCTGACGGGGGAGTGATCGGCCATGCCGAGCAGACGGCAGTTCAGTTGCGGATCATCGGCCAGCACGGTGGAAATGCCCACCATGATCGCATCGGCTTCGGCCCGTTCCATGTGCACACGCGAGGAGCCGATGGGACCGGTAATCTGGGTGCGCGATCCGGCTTCGGCGGCGGCATAACCGTCGGCCGTTTGCGCCAGCTTCAGCAAAACTGCAGGCCTGTGCTGCGTCACCCGCCTGATGTGGCCCAGATGCGCCAGAAAAGCGGCGCGAGCCTCCACGCCCGCCACAACCTCGATCCCCGCCTCGCGCATGCGGGCATGGCCGCGCCCTGCCACCCGCGGATCGGGATCTTCAATCGCCGTCACCACCCGCGCAAGTCCTGCTTTGATCACGGCATCGGCACAGGGCGGGGTTTTGCCGTGATGCGAACACGGCTCCAGCGTCACGCTCATCACCGCGCCCCGTGCTGCTTCCCCTGCCATCCGCAGGGCCTCGGCTTCTGCATGGGGACGGCCTGTCTTGCGGGTAAAGCCGCGCGCAATCACCAGCGGGCCTTGCGCCGTCGGTTTCCAGATCACCGCACCGACCGCAGGATTGGGCCATGCTTGGCCCAGACACCGCCGCCCGATCGCCAAAGCGGCATGCATCATTGCCTGATCGTCTGCGGGGCGGATCAAAGCCGGATCCCAGCCTGCGGGGGCCGAAAAAGGGTGGGTCATTTGTCGGATCGGGGACCGGCAGAGCCCGGCTTGGCCGCCACGGGCAGCACCTCGCCATCTTCACCGGTCAATTCGTCGATCAATTCCTCGAAATCGCGGGCTTCACGGAAATTGCGATAGACCGAGGCGAAGCGCACATAGGCGACATCATCCAGCGCCTTCAACCCTTCCATCACCAAGGCCCCGATGGACGCGGAGGGCACATCGCCCTCGCCCGCGCTTTCGAGCTGGCGGACAATGCCGTTGACCATGCGCTCGATCCGCTCGGCATCGACCGGACGCTTGCGCAAGGCGACTTCGACCGAGCGTTGCAGCTTGTCGCGGTCAAACGGTATCCGGCGTCCCGACCGTTTCACCACCATCAATTCGCGCAGTTGTACCCGCTCGAAAGTGGTGAAACGTCCGCCGCAATCGGGGCAGACACGCCGCCGCCTGATCGCGGAATGGTCATCGCTGGGCCGCGAATCCTTGACCTGACTGTCAAGCGAGCTGCAATAAGGACACCGCAAAGCCGAGACCTCCTGAAAGCCTCAATCAATAATAGATCGGGAAGCGGTTGGTCAGCGCATGGGCCGCATCGCGGGCATGGGCTTCGACCGTCGCATTGCCTGCTTCGCCGTTTTTGGCCAGACCATCGAGCACATCTGCAATCAGGGTGCCGACTTCCGCGAATTCGGCCGTGCCGAAGCCGCGCGAGGTGGCGGCTGGCGAACCCAGACGGACCCCCGAGGTGATGGTCGGCTTTTCGGTATCGAAAGGCACGCCGTTTTTGTTGCAGGTGATATGGGCGCGCGACAAAGCCGCTTCCGCGATCTTGCCGTTCAGCCCCTTGGAGCGCAGATCGACCAGCATCAGATGGTTGTCGGTCCCGCCTGTCACCAGATCATAACCGCGCGCCACCAGCGCATCGGCCATCGCTTTGGCATTGTCGACCACAGCAGCCGCATAGGATTTGAATTCGGGCGACAGCGCCTCGCCGAATGCCACCGCTTTGGCGGCAATCACATGCATCAAGGGACCGCCCTGAAGGCCGGGGAACACCGCCGAATTGATCTTTTTGGCAATCGCCTCGTCATCGGTCAGCACAATCCCGCCGCGCGGGCCGCGCAGGGTTTTGTGGGTGGTCGAGGTAACGACATGCGCATGCGGGAACGGCGAAGGATGCGAACCACCGGCCACAAGACCGGCAAAATGCGCCATATCGACCAGAAAATACGCACCGATCTTGTCGGCAATCGCACGGAACGCCGCAAAATCCCAATGGCGGGCATAGCCCGAGCCGCCTGCGATGATCAGTTTGGGGCGATGCTCGAGCGCGAGCACTTCCACCTGTGCCATATCGACGCGGTGGGTTTCGCGGTCGACGCCATAGCTGACCACATTGAACCACTTGCCCGACATATTGGGCGGCGCGCCGTGGGTGAGATGCCCGCCTGCGGCCAGATCGAGCCCCATAAACGTATCGCCGGGCTGCAACAGTGCCAGAAACACCGCCTGATTCGCCTGCGAGCCGGAATTGGGCTGCACATTGGCATAGCCGCAACCGAACAATTCGCACGCCCGCTTGATGGCCAGCGTTTCGGCAATATCGACAAACTGGCAGCCGCCATAATAGCGGCGGCCCGGATAGCCTTCGGCATATTTGTTGGTCATCACCGAACCCTGCGCTTCGAGCACGGCGCGGGAGACGATGTTTTCCGAGGCGATCAGCTCGATTTCCTGCTGCTGGCGACCCAATTCCTGTGACACGGAACCGGCAATTTCCGGATCACGATCGGCCAGCGAGGCCGCAAAGAACGAATTGCTCACCGTGTAAGAGCGCGAAGGGGTCGCGGACATGATATTTCCTCATTCAGCAAAAGGACGTCATTCAGGAGACAGCTCGGATCGGGCAGCTTGGCAAAAGTTATTCAGCGGGCATTGAGCTTGGGACTCTCGCGGCAACCTTATAAATCGTGCATATCACCCAAATGCCCCTGCGCCAAGAAGCATAGAGCCCTCTTCGCCAAATCTTTGCCGCATTGCAGCAAAAGTCTGGGTAAAAGCCGGATGTCTGGGTCGGCGCGCGGGTGATGGACGGCACCGGAGAATCGCGGCAGATTTCATTTTATCGTTTTGTTTGTTTTTTTATCCATTTCACACGAGGCATTTGATGCGCCCGAAGCCTTTCCTCGAAATATGCTTTGTGCCGGCTCTCTGTCTGTTCAGCCTTTTGTTCCTCACCCATGCACGTGCGGCGATCATCGAAGAAGTGGTCAAACTGCCGGTCACGGTCCACACGCTGTCGGGCCAAACAGTGACACGGGATGTTGTGGTGACGATTTTGCGCGACGACACCCGTGCCAAAAGCCCGTTTCTCATACTCAACCATGGCCGTCCGGGCCAAGAGACGGAACGACGAGCAATGGGACGCTTGGCCTATCGCAAGCAATCGGAATGGTTTGTGGCCCAAGGGTTTGCTGTGTTTGTACCAACACGGATTGGATATGGTGTGACAGGTGGCGAGGATGCCGAAAGCACCGGCAGTTGCTTCATGAAAAACTATCCCGCAGGCATTGAAGTCGCTGTCGAGCAGATCAAATCTGTTGCTCGCTATGCTCAAACAACCCCTTTTATCACACCCGGTCGCGGGATAATAATCGGACAATCCGTTGGCGGCATTTCAACCATTGCAGCCTCTGCCCGAGCTGTGCCGGGGGTGCGCGCAGCCATAAATTTTGCGGGTGGGCACGGGAGCGATCCAATCCGTACACCCGAAAACCCTTGCCGCGCAGATTTGTTAACCGATGCATTTGCTAATTATGGTCGCACCAGCAAAATCCCCACCTTGTGGCTTTACAGCCCGAATGATCGCCACTGGGGGCCGGATCTGCCAAAAACGTGGTTTGCCCGCTTCAAAGCCAACGGCGGCAACGGCCAATTCATTTCCTTGCCTCCGTTCGATGATGACGGCCACCGCAGTTTTATCGGAAACAGTAAGGCATGGACGACCCCCGTTTTGCAGTTTCTGAGGCAAAACGGCTTTACTGCCCCTGAACAATGACGTTGCAAACCAAAGGAAAAACCAGCGCACAACAACAGAACCACCCGCTATTTCAAACTTCTCAATTTTCTAAAAATGTCCAAAGGAAAATCCATGCGTCAAAAGACCGCGCAATCCTGTTGCATCTATCCCTTCGCCCTCGCACTCTTTTGGTTGTCTCATATTTCTCATGCAAGAGCTGCAATAGTCGAGGAGGTGGTCAAACTGCCTGTGACGGTCACCGCCTCGTCAGGCCAATCAGTTACCCGGGATGTTGTTGTGACGGTTTTCAGAGATGAGAGCCGCGCCAAGAGCCCCTACCTGATTCTCAATCATGGCCGTGCCGGCAAGGATTCCGAGCGGCGCGGCATCGGACGCATGGTGTATCGCAAGCAATCGGAATGGTTTGTCGCACAGGGATTTGCGGTGTTTGTGCCGACGCGGATCGGCTATGGCGCAACAGGTGGCGAGGATGCCGAACACACCGGCAGTTGCACCGCAAAAAACTATCCCGCCGGCGAGCGTGTGGCTGTCGAGCAAATCAAAGCCGTGGCACGCTATGCCCAGACGGCCCCCTATATCATTCCCAATCGCGGGGTGATTGCCGGTCAATCCGTGGGTGGCATTTCCACCATTGCCGCTTCGGCCCAAGCTGTGCCCGGAGCGCGGGCGGCAATCAATTTTTCGGGTGGTGACGGAGGCGATCCCGTCCGCACACCGGAAAACCCCTGCCGCGCCGATCTGCTGGCCGATACATTTGCCAATTATGGCCGCACCAGCAAAATCCCCACGCTGTGGCTCTACAGCCCGAATGACCGCTATTGGGGGCCGGACCTGCCGAAACAATGGTTTGCCCGTTTCAAAGCCAATGGCGGCAACGGTCAATTCGTATCCCTGCCCCCGTTCGGCGATGACGGACACCGCAGCTTTACCGGCAATATCGAGGCCTGGACCGTCCCCGTTGCGCAATTTCTGAAGCAAAACGGGTTTGCTGCCCCCGCGCAATAAAGGGGGCAATCAAAGACCCGGACAGGGCCGTTAAAGCCTTGGACTGGTCCAAACAAAAGCATGACGGTCACCCCGCACAGGGGCTCACGCCATAAAAACCCGCGCGAGCATGCCAACAATCCACCAATTAGCATTATTCCTGTCCGAACACCCTAGACAGTCATAAAACATGACACTATAAGCACCCGTAATGACGATGTGACGCAACGCTTTTTTGGGATCACACCCGTCACCCGCCTGCACCAGCCCGCTGGTCAAGCCGGAATGCCCAGGTAGCTCAGTTGGTAGAGCATGCGACTGAAAATCGCAGTGTCGGCGGTTCGATCCCGTCCCTGGGCACCACTCTCTTCATAAATCATTGATTTTACATCATTATTTTTCGGTGGGACAGTTCTATCAGGAAAAAGTGGGACATTTTTGTTCCCGATTAGTTTCGACATTCCAGCCTCTGCCATCCGCTTTTGATTGGCCGCTTTGGTGTAGCGATTGACCTCATGCGAGGTCTGGTGACCTGTTACCGCACGGATTTCGAGCTCGGTTGCACCGGCCTCGGCGAGGCGCGCGGCAGCGGCTTTCCGCAAGCCATGGGCCGAACAATGATCGGGCAAACCTGCTTCGTCACACCATTTGCGGAAGCGGTTCCCGAACCCGTTTGATGTGAAGGGCTTTCCGAATTCGGTCAGAAGATAAGTCTCCCCAGTCGATGGGGTTGCCTCGAGAATCCGTTCGAGCTCTGGATGCAAGGGAAGCACGAGATGGACAGGTTTGCGACGGTTGTTCTTTTGTTGGGTGAATTTCAAGAACTTCCCCATTCGGTTTTTCTCGCCGAGCATCACAATGTCCGAGCGGCGCTGGCCGGTGTAGAGCAGCAGGGATAGGGCAAGCAGCGCACGCGAACCGACAGGGTGATAAGCCCTGAACTGCTCGATCTCCTCCTCCGACCAGGAATGATGTCCCTCGGAAAAATTTTTGAGGTATTTGACATCCTTGGCCGGATTGCGGGCCACATAGCGATATTCAACCGCGAACGCGAATAGCTGCCGCAAGGCCTTGATCAGCCCATTGGCGGCCTCGGGCTTGTCGACTTTGGAATCACGCCATTGCAATATGCTCAAGGAGGTCAGGCGGGCATAAGGCAAAGGCTCTGCCCCTTTGTTGCACAAGCCTTCAAGAATGAGGCGGCGGACATATTGGGTCCGTTGATCAAGCTGGTTGAACTCCGCAGACGCATAATATTTCATGCACAGCCAGGCGAGTGACCCTTGCGCCTTTTTCTCCCCGGCAACCGGAGCCAGACCGGGCTTTGTCCGCGCAATCGCATCGGCATAGGCTTTCTGGAATTCGGCAGAACCCGGCAATCCGTAAAGACGAACCTTGGGATGGCCCGGACGCCGGAAATAGATCCGGACATTGCCATGCCGGTCCACATCTTCCACAAGGTATTTCAGCCGGATATCAACCATGGCTCTTATCCCTAAAGCCTGACAGCACTGAAAGGATCCTCAAGATCCGGATCGTCGGACGGAAGTCCCTCGAAGGCAAGGTCCAGTTGACGCACATCCCAGACATTGCGCGAATTGATGTGTTTTGGCGCAGGCATCCGGCCGTCAGCCACCAGCTTGTCAAAGGTCGTGGGTGACACCCCGATATAATCGGCTGCCTCGACGCGAGAGAGGCCGCGTGGCTGAATCCGATAATGTTTGGGAGCACGCAGCATTGTCATGACCGTTTGCGATCCTGGGCTTTGTACGTCTTGTCTGATCCCTTTTGATCTCTTGCCTGTTTGCGGACAGCGAGCATCAATTCGACAAAGGCCTCATGTGCCTGCGCCTGTTGCGCCATGATGTAATATTGCTCGGTGGTTTGAAAACTCGAATGCCCCAAAATCGTTGCGCTGATCCGCACATGCGCCGGATCTTCACACGCCAAAGTGGATGCCGCACTGTGGCGGAATGCGTGAGGATTGAACGGCTTGCCGAAAGCCTCGGCCGTCCGCTTTGTCACCTGCTGATAGAATGCCATTTCAGTGAGCGGCGAGCCATGCCCCGAGACCCAAAGCGCATCATCGATCGGCTTATGCCAACGCCCAACTTTGGCCATCAATATCGGGCGGTGGACTTCCAGATAGGTTTCCAGCGGCCCGACCAATTCTGAAGGCCACTCCACATCAATCCTGTGATGCGTCTTGGTCTCTTCAGGACCGAGCCTTATGCGCCAGACACCATCCAACTGGACAACATTTTGATCGCGTTTCAATGCCGCAAAGTTTTTGCGCCGCATGGGCCGCATGGCCAGAAGCGCAATCAGCAAACCGTCACGGTAATCAATCGCCTTCAACCTGTCGGTTGTCTGTTGCCCCGCATTCTGCATGAGCTTCAACCCGAGCGAGAGCAATTCGTCTGTTGCCGTGAAGGGGCGCACGGCATGTCGGCTTGTTTCAGACCGTTGCCGGATGCGAGCCTCGAAATCCTTGATGAATTGGAAGGAGTTTCCTGGGTCAAGAATGACGGCGATGGAATGGAGTTCCTGCAGACGCGCAAGAAGTGTCATCTTGCGATTTCCCTCTGCCTCCATATCCGCAATGAACCGTTTGACACGATCGCGGTTGATCCGGCCACAGGCGCGACCTTTCAATGCCTCCGGTTCGTGGCGCGTCAGACAGGTCAGATATCGGCCATATCCCTTTTCGACTTTGTGATTTGAAATGCTGCGCAGATGTGCACGTTTGCCAACTTCCGAGAAGGGATCATCGTGTTCCAAAGCCCGCAGCCACAAAGCACGGTCTTCTTCCGGCCATAAGGCGATCGGCATTACCGCCGAATTCGGATTGATATGATAACGACCAACCATCAATCCCCCCTCTTTTTCAAACGTCCATGATCCGGAAGAAAACCAGTCTGTCGCATCCGAACTTGACCCAGGGATTCTGATTTGGGAGAACGACCGCGTTTGACGGGTTGCACATGACGATCACGCAATCCGCGGATGACACCGTCAAAATGGCTGTGAGCTGATTTGGTTTCTGCACCGGTA
Organism: uncultured Hyphomicrobiales bacterium; assembly: GCA_903930675.1. Classification (GTDB taxonomy): domain Bacteria; phylum Pseudomonadota; class Alphaproteobacteria; order Rhizobiales; family Beijerinckiaceae; genus CAIYZJ01. Next base: position 2,821 of record CAIYZJ010000168.1, on the reverse strand, counting down.
TAAGCGCGTTGAAGCATATCAACACTTTTGTAGCCCAGCACGAGACGCAAAACATGATGCCCGCCCGGAACCTCTTTGAGGTACAAGAATGATGTCACATGGCGGATCAGATGCGCATTGAATTTGAGCCCCGTCTTCTCATAGACCTTTTTGGAAAGCTGGTTGGTGAGAGAACTTTGGGCCTTGGGCTGTATGCCGTCTTCGCCGAGAAAAAGAGCATCGGTATCGCCCTTGACCCGTTCAGACCGGATGGATTTGAGATACCAGTCGATCACTTCACAGGTTGGCTGTGACAGTTTGAACTGAAGCCGCGTCATGTTCTTGACCTCGGCCTTTTCAAACACCAGCATATAACCGTCACGATACCGCATCAGATGTTTATCGATCCGGATACCGATCAGATTTTTCATCCTGACCGGTGCAACGAGCATAATTTCCAGCGCCAGCACAACATCGGCCACGGCGTGCTTTTGCGAAATCGGCAGTTTGTTTTTGTCGATTTCGGCGCGCAATGTATCCGGCAGGTTCAAGAACCTTCCGATTGCTTCATTCGATTCAAATTGCATCAGCCGCTCGTGATTTTTCTCTGTCAGCCCATCCTGCTCAGGGCTCACACGGCTCACGATAAACCGCATCCGGCTCAGAATTGTCTGGCATTCGATATCAGACAATCCGCTTTTGGGGAGAACCCAATGGCGGGCGATCGCAATCATGGCTCCACCGATCCCTGCAAGATGTGATGATTTTTTGCGGGACTGGTCGTCAAAGATGTACCGCATCACCTTTTCAAAATTGTCGTCCGAGACAAGATCGGCCAGGGACTTCAAAGACCCGACATCAATTCCTGCCCGAACAGACGCACTTGCAAAATAGTGGACCTGGTAGGCCCGTGTCTTACGGGTGGAGGAGGAGACAGCATGGATCGGGCCTTCATCCAGCAAGCTTTCGCCCTGCAAACGATCCAGCCAGTCATCACGGTCGGCCAGAAGCGACGGCAAAAATTCTGCTTCATCCAGCGTCTTGCGTTCACGCCGTTGCGCACGCTCAATGATGACCTGTGGGAAACCCTCGATTTCGCGCACAGCCTTGTTCCATTGCCAAAGCAACGAATCCCATGTGAGTTCGGGTTTGCTGCGAATGCTTTCATTCAGCAACCGGTCACGGTAGCCAAGCAAATGAGCAGATGTAACAGCCTCCGGCTCGATGCCTTCCTCCGACAAAAAGCGGCACAGAGGACCCAGACGAAAACGGGCTGATTGGCTCTCAACCCGATCGAGAACCATCCGCCAAGCTGGCAACAAAGAATTTAAACGCCGACCAGGCATCACTGGCCTGACAAGCCCGATGGCTTTCAATGTCAGGGAGCGGACATTGGCCCAACGTTGCTGGCTGATACCGTGGACGGACGGAATTATTGATTGGAAGCGAGCATTCAAGCGGGCGGGATCGGCAGGGATTTCCTGAAGACTGCGCCCCAACAAAGCTCCGACCTTGCGAAGAGCCGATGCCATGTCACGTTTGATTGTCGGCGACAGATCCTGTCGCGCGATCGCCTCCAATACATCAGCCAGCATCAAACCTCGTGAGCCGATCATCCTTGCCTCCAATGGCCTCGGTAAGACAGGTGATGACTGTAGTGCAATTTCGGTAAAATACAATACCAAAAACTAACCATGTTAATTGTATATTCTATTACCGATATTTCAAATAAATCAACATTTATAATGACTTGCAATGACAGTTTATGACCCAAGATCTGCCTCATGATCACCTCCCGCCCGTATGCAATTGGCGCCCGATCAGAGCATCCAGATCAATCTGCCGGATCCGCACAGAACGCCCCAGACGGACGATAGGAACCTCGCCGGATGCAATCATGCGCCGGACGGTCCGCTCGCTGACGGCCAAGGCCTCAGCGACATCAGCGACCGACAACAGCGCCCCATGGATTTTGGAATTGGAAGGACCAGACATTGATTGCCCACTTTCGACAGGAACCACCCGGATTGGCCAAACAGGAGAATCAAGGTGCGGATACACCTTCATATATCAAGTTGCATTCGGACCGTCAATAAGACAAAAAATATATCCCTTGAAGCACAAGGCCTCAGCTCTTGCGGCCGCGCTTGATGACAGGAGCATGACCGGCCAGTCTGACAGCTTCCGTCGCCAATTGGCTCAACCGCACCATGCCTGCAGGATGCTGCATTGAATAAACACCCATGTACCGGTTCAATGCTTCCCAGGGGTCAAGCAAGCGAGGGCCCGTCGTCGATAGAATACCCGACTGGGATATGACCGCATGAAAATCGAGATACAAACCCCCGATACTCGTCTTTCGGCCATCAGCAGCTGTAATACCAACGGCACTACCCTGCCCAGCATCCGCTTCAAGAAAGGCCCGCCGATAGTGCTGCCAGAGTTTTTGCTGGTCGAAGGTCATGAGGCCCACAACATGCCTGAAGGCCAGCCCATCCGCGACAAGCTTCATGGCCACGACGCAATCTATCAAATGCTCATATCGATAGGCAAAATCCGCACCCTGGCGGCCCTGCTGCCCGGACGTTGAAAAATCGGGCACCTTTTCCCGTCTGAACTTCTTTAAAACCGAGTCCAATGCTGCGCGGTCCAGCCACTCGACGATGCGCATATTCTCAATGACTGACAGCACTTGGCCGTGAGTGAGGGAGAGGCTGGATATGTGTTTTAAATCATTCATACTCATTATATAGATGCAAATGAATACTAATTCAAGCCTCTAGGATCAAAAAACCTTACAATTCAAATTACAATCCAACATTTAAAGTTCCTTTCCTAAGCG